>NZ_JBBEWR010000011.1:0-171065 GCF_037646345.1 Ascidiimonas aurantiaca
AAGCCCAGAGTATAGTTGGGATTCGAGTGATTCGCGCTTACCAACCGGTTCAACGCATCGTACGTATAGCGATAATGTTTCAAAGAACTGTCGGTATTGGCGGTACGCCAATGGGTCTCACTAATGTTCCCGTTATAGAGCGGAGTGGCCCCGTTTTGCGGGTCGTTATACCGGATACTAAAGTTAAACAATTTTATGGTACTATTCACATCGTTTATACCTTTTAACCAGCCCCGTACATTGTAATTATAGATTATTTGCTGTAACGGGGTGCTAATTGTATTGCCTACGTTTTTTTGAGTAAGTTGGCCTAAAGCATCGTATCGGTTATATGCCAGTAGCTCTTTGCTACCGCTCCCTGTCTGGTGAGTATGTGCAAGTGGTCGCCCCGTATGGTCATAGGTAAACTGCTCGGTAGTGACAATTACTGCACTGGTACCTTTGGTGTGCCGGGTTACCAGTTGGGTGATGCGACCGGGGAAATCGAGTGTAGTCTCTGTTTCATCGCGGGTATCGAGATAGGTGTTGCGGCTACCGCTCCAGATCATACGCCCTTTTTGGTCATACCCCATCAGGGTGGTGATCCAGTCACTGGCAGTGCCTAATACTTTGGTCTGGCTGGCGGTAGCAAGCCCCTGCGTTTGGGAGGTAACTGTCTGACCGTTTATACCGGCAGGTACGGTAAAGCCGGCTTTGTCAAAATCGTTGTAATCATCATAATAGTTTATACTATATACCTCGGTGATCCCGGTAACGGGAAATGCATTGTTGGAATAATATACCTGGGCACCTCCCAATGATTGTGGGATGCTGCTATAGCTTACGGTGGGTGAGAACAAAGCAATGTTCTCCGCATCGGCCTGTACGCTGGTACGGGAAGCGGCACCTGCGGCTGTATAGAGCCCGCTATAGACTACTCTTCCAAAACGGTCGTACTTGGTAAAAAGCCACCGGTTCTGGGTACGTTGCATACTGTCCTGGGTCATTATGGGCTGGTCCAGGGTGTTATATACTATAAACTCCCATCCTTTGCCTGGTATTTTTTTCTCAATAAGCCGGTTACGGCGGTCATATATATACTGGTAGCACAGTTCATTAAGCTCGGTGGTACTCACCCCATCGGTGGTAATTACTTTGGGTGGGATCACAAAGGTAAGGTTCCCGTAACTGTCATACACGTAATAAGTATCGTGCGCGGTCTCATTGGCATAGGTACGTTTTAATACGACTCTTCCCTGTTTATCGGTAAACTCTTCGGTGGTATGGTCTCTGGTAGCTGTGCCGGGGTGGTTCTCATCACGGGTGGTATTTTTATATAAAAACCCGGCAGGATAATGGGTGGCCGCAGCTACGGAAAGCTGTGGTGCCTGCGGATCGTTCCCGGCAAAGCTTACTTTAAAATGGCGCACTTCACCGCTGGTATTGGCATTGTAGGCCATTTCTATCTCATGGCCATTCCCCAGCTTCCATACTTCTCCGGGGGCGGCCTGTTGTAAGGTTCGGTTTAGGGGGGAGTTCTCTAAAAGGGTCTCGCTGTACGGGTTGGCCTGAGCGGCCACAAAAGGAAAATCATCCGGATAGTGGCTCTTGTAAAAATTCTGGGTGGCTGCATGTATATCACCGGTACGTAAGGTACCGGGAATCTGGGTAGTTTCTTCGTATGATAAGTACTCACGGGTTTTTCGCCCAAAGGCATCGTAGGCCACATGAGTGATCAGGTCATTTTTGTCGGGCGACTGTTTTATCGCGATCTGCTGTTTGGGCCTCCCGAGTCCGTCATAATACACAAGGCTCTCCAAAACATCTCTGTTCTCACGTATGCCATTGCTATCGGCCATAGCGGTCATATACTCCCGCGAGTATATGTAATTTTGATTACTTCGGCTTATGGCTATATAGGGATCTGAAATAACGGTAGCGGTAAAATTACTTCCGGCCTGTATCCACGACAAGGGTGTAAGCGTTATGCTTTGGGAAGCGATAAGGGTATCATTCCCGGTAACTATATAATCGGTGGCCCCTCCTTTTACAATGGTAGTGGGTATTTGAGCGCTCATAAGGCTTATGGTAAAAACCGTACAGAAAATAAACAAAGGGTTTTTCATGCGAACTAAATTTTTCATAGGTTGTCGATTGGTGCGCTTTTTCAGGGTTGTTGGTAGTGATATATGATTTCCTGTAACATACGGTTATTAAGGTCCCTGACCCTTATAAGACGGTTTAAACCGTCATAATCATAATAGGTAGCCATATTTCGGGTATCATTACTTCGGGCGAGGCCGGTGAGCGGGGTATATGAATAGGTAGTGATCATGGCATCGGGGAAAGCGGTACGCAAACCGGAATAGATAGTTTGCAGCTGTGTTTCGCTGGTGGTAAAAAGGTTCACGCCCAGTGGCACCTGGGTATCTAGCTGGTTTTTGGTAACTCCTTGTAACTGTGCCAGCAGATAGATACCGCTGGTATCCCATAAAAGGGCTACAGGGGTACCATCGTATGGCAGAATCTCGGCCGGTCGTCCGCGAGTGTCCATACGAAAACGGCTGAAAAGCTCATAATCGGCAGGAATATGTCCCCCGGCCGTATTGCTGCCCTGCCCTTTATGATACCGGTAGGTTGCGGTTACGTTACCATTGGTATCGTATTCCTGAAACTGCCCGAGAATAAGCCGGGAGTGGTTGTATATTTTCCGGCTTACGGGTAAAGCGGTCATGTGTTTGTTATTGAGCTGGTTTAAAGTGCTGCTTTGTGTGGTATGATCTATGGGGTAGGTATAATCTACCTTATACCAGTCGCCATCAGCATATAATGTGAAGTTACCCTGCTCGGCATCGGTAAGGCTCTGTGCATAATACCGATTGTCTTTTTCCTGACGGCTTAACTGTAACTGATTGTTATACTGATAGCGGTCTATTTGTACTACGCTGGTAAAGGGATCACCCTGTTCATATAAATAATCAATACTGGTACGTTGCGACAACAGGTTTTTACGATGCCGGTAGTTACGGGGGTTAGGGTTGTTAAAAACAAGAGAAATGGACCCGTTTAACTGGTTGGTGTAACAGAAATCTTTATCCCCCAGTACCCAGAACTGCAGGTCTTTATCTACGGTATTGTCATATTGCATATATACTGAGCGTACTTTGTGTGCACCTTTGTACATATCCTGCTGTACCATTTGCGGCGCATAGGATTTATTGCGAAATGCGTCTTGATACTTTTCTACGGTGCGAATGGTATCTCCGGCGGCTCCTACCTGGTTAATGGTTACATTTTTATAGTAGTATCCGTTTTTGATAAGAGTAGGGTTCAAAGCAAGGTTATCTGCCGAGAATACGGCACTCTCTCCGTAATTTTTCATGGTATTGACCACACTGGGCTGATACCCGGTCAATCCGTCATACTTATAGTTCCTCTGGGTAAGTACCTGGCCACCGGCATCACGATTGGTAATGTTTTTTACGCGAAGGCCTCCTGTATAAAAAGTTTGCTGGGGTCCCGGCGCTTCTTCTCTCCAGCTTATAAAAACTTCAATATTGGCTCCGGGATTGGCGGTAAGATCGGCATTGGCCACACTCAGTTCCAGCATATAATCCCCTTTCATCAAATTTACACTGCCTTCGGCCCCTATAACTTTGTAGGGATTAAAAACACCAGGCTGTAAAACAAATGGGCCCGAACGTTCATAAATATTAAAACGGGAACAGTCTATACTGGGAAAACCGGGATCAAAATTACAGATCGTAGAGGCTGCACTATAGGTTACCCGGGTTCCTGATACCTGACTTTCATTTTCGGCTATGGTAAAAGGCACTCTGAAATAGGTACGACCGGAATCGGGACCGGTATAGGTATAGATCTGATTGGATACTTTAATATTTCTGGTAACATATACTGGATTGGCCGGAGTGGTATCTATAACAGCATTGGCTTCATATTCAAAACGGGTAGAACCTTTTGTAGGGTAGTCAATTTTGGTGAGGGTTCCGGCCTGCAGAAAAAGAAAGTTCTCTTTACGATCGGCAAGCCGGGAGCGAAAGGAGGTACTAAGCGTATTGAATGCTGTTAGGGAAAACGGAATAAGTGTACTATTGGTTGCCCCGTTATAATATCCCAGAAAATCTTTTGAGGTACTGCTTTTATCTGGTAAGGATATCCCGTTATAGGTAAATTTATAAGGGGGTCTTACGGTGCCGTCAAAACCGGTTTCCTGTACCTGATCTAAACGCAGACGGGGATCACCGGTAAACTTCCCGTAGGTGAAATCAAAATATTTTGTACGGTTGCCTATCTTATCCAGAATGGTGACCCGGGTAAGTTTTCGCTTCCAGGTAGAAAGGGTGGCATCGTCTGCATAGGTAAAGGTGACCCTTACGGTGGGTGATTCTATCTGGGAAACCAGTTTATTAAAAGGATAATGGGTAATGGTGGTAGTACTCTGGCTGGTGGTAAATCCGCCACCGGAACCCTGGCAACCGCAAATAGATCCAGACTCAGGACATTGCGGGGCGCGGGTGATGCTATGAGATACATTATTAAAAGTATATTGCAGATTATAATCCTGATAGGTAAAGTTGATCTGACGGTTATTGCGGGTTACCACACGATCCAACATCCAGCCTGAAGTATGGGTATTACTGTCAAAAGAAAGACCTGCTCCCGTACCCGAGACTACATTGGTACGGTTGATCTCGCGGGTGCCCAGATGATATGTGTTTCCTGAACCATCGGCAACCGTATAACTGGAGAGCTGGCCTGTACCGGGAATACGGGTAATTTTTAAGGCGCTGCGGGTTTCCTGTTCTACGGTGCCATCATGATTGAGAATAAAAGCTCCGGACATCCCGTTAAGAGTATAACTAAAATCATCGGGGATATAGTCGTCACTATTGCTTGAAAAAGCCATTTCTCTCTGACTGTCATAGTCATTCAACGGATTGTTTACTACCCACTGGGCATCAATATACCCAACTCTGGAGGGTACCAGCCACCCTGTTTCATCGTCTTTATCATTTACCTGTCGAAAAATACCCCCTCCGGCATTGAGGGTCCACCCCAGTCCGGCAACACCTGCCAACTGATCTACTTTTATACCCGAAGCATGATACGAAATAGAGACAGGGAGTGAAAACCCGTCTTCTTCTATGGTAAACAGCGGGATCTCTATTTGAGGTACCCCGGTAGCATTATTTACAGGTGTGTCTCCATAAACCTTAAAAGTACTTGCATTAGGGGTAACCGGCACGTATTCGGAATGATAGGTAATATAATCGGGAGTAAAGTCCTGAGCCGCCATTACAGCAGGAAAAAACAGGAGTGTTAATGTATAGAACTTAATGTACGAAAATAGCAAGGTACGGAACATAGCTTGAAATGGATTTAAGTATAGGGAAATGATGTGACCATCTTTAAGAATACGCTTAACAGGTATTCGGCATAAAAGATATAGTGGCTTTTTTTCTAAGTTTTTCTTCATGTTAACAGTGTACCCTCCCCGATCATTAATTTTTTAAATGCGGACGAGGTATATACAAAACAAGCAATTATTCTTTAAAAAGAATATGACATTTGTTGGTTTCTGTAAGTAATTGCGTTAAAAAATAAGTAGTAAATACATTTTAATGATAAAATAAAAAGTAGAAATTTGATTATCAATCAGTTGAAAAAAGAAGAAAAAAATTGTTAAATAAAAGTTAATTTTTTTATCAAAAAAAAGGCGGTACCAAAAAAAAGGTCCCGGAGTACCGGAACCTTTTTGTATAGTGACCTTATTTATGAATTTACATATTGCGACGGTACTGCCCGCCTACTTCAAAAAGCGCATCGGTTATCTGCCCGAGAGAGCATATTTTGGTGGCTTCCATAAGCTCGGCAAACAGATTTTTATTTTGTATGGCTGCCTGCTGTACTTTTTTCAGTGCGTCAGTAGCTTTTTGGGTATTCCCTTTGTGAAGGCTTTTTAAGGTTTGTATCTGACTTTCTTTTTCTTCCTCGGTGGCCCTGATCACTTCTTTGGGGATAATAGTGGGTGACCCCTTGCTGCTGAGAAAGGTATTTACTCCAATGATAGGGAACTCTCCTGTGTGTTTCAGGGTTTCATAATACAAACTCTCTTCCTGTATTTTAGAACGTTGGTACATGGTTTCCATGGCCCCCAGTACGCCTCCCCTTTCGGTAATCCGGTCAAACTCTGCATACACGGCTTCTTCTACCAGATCGGTAAGCTCTTCTATGATAAAGGAACCCTGTAAGGGATTTTCGTTTTTCGCCAGGCCCAGTTCGCGGTTAATAATAAGCTGTATGGCCATTGCCCTGCGTACACTTTCTTCGGTAGGTGTGGTAATGGCTTCGTCATACGCATTGGTATGCAGGGAATTACAATTATCATAAATAGCATACAATGCCTGGAGGGTGGTACGAATATCGTTAAAGTCTATCTCCTGGGCATGTAGTGACCTTCCGGAGGTCTGAATATGGTACTTGAGCATCTGGGCCCTTTCGTTAGCGCCGTACTTAAGCTTCATGGCCTTAGCCCATATTTTACGGGCCACACGCCCTATTACGGCATATTCGGGATCGATCCCGTTTGAGAAAAAGAAGGAAAGATTGGGACCAAAAGCGTTAATATCCATGCCTCTGCTCAGGTAATATTCTACATAGGTAAACCCGTTGGCAAGGGTAAACGCCAGTTGGGTAACGGGGTTGGCTCCTGCTTCTGCAATGTGGTATCCTGAAATGGATACGGAATAAAAGTTTCGAATATTGTTATGTATAAAATATTCCTGAACGTCTCCCATTAAACGCAGGGCAAACTCGGTAGAAAAAATACAGGTATTCTGTGCCTGGTCTTCTTTAAGAATATCGGCCTGTACGGTACCCCGTACCTGTGAAAGGGTTTGTGCTTTTATTTTTTCATATACATTGGCCGGCAGTACTTCGTCTCCGGTAACACCCAGTAACATAAGGCCCAGTCCGTCATTTCCTTCCGGGAGCTCTCCCTGATAAACAGGCCTGGGAACTCCCTTTTCTTTATAAATAGCCTCTATTTTGGCATTTATTTCTTTTTCCAGTCCGTTCTTTTTGATATAACGTTCACATTGCTGGTCTATCGCTGCATTCATAAAGAAACCAAGCAACATAGGGGCAGGCCCGTTAATGGTCATACTTACGGAAGTCATGGGGTCTGCCAGGTCAAAACCGGAATACAGTTTTTTGGCATCGTCGAGACAACAAACGGAAACTCCTGAATTCCCGACTTTTCCGTAAATATCGGGACGATAGCCGGGGTCATTCCCGTACAGGGTGACGGAATCGAAAGCGGTAGATAAACGTTTAGCCGGCATACCGAGGCTTACGTAATGAAAACGACGATTGGTTCTTTCGGGGTTTCCTTCTCCTGCAAACATACGGGTAGGGTCTTCTCCCTGTCTTTTAAAAGGATAAATACCCGCGGCATAGGGAAACTCGCCGGGTACATTTTCCTGCAGTATCCAGCGTAGCACATCGCCCCATGCTTCAAAACGCGGCAGTGCCACTTTAGGGATCTGCGTATGCGATAAGGATGGGGTATGGGTATCTATTTTTATTTCACGATCCCGCACTTTAAAGGTATAAACGGGGTCTTTATATTTTTTAATTTTCTGTTCCCATTGCAGCAGGTCCTCCCAGTGATGAGGGTCCAGGTTCATTTTAATACGGTCAAACTCTTTGAGCAAGAGATCTGTAAATTCCTGTTTCTCTTCGGGTATGGTTGGCATGTCGAGTCCGTAAGTAGTGAGGACCGGAGTGGTGCCGCAAACGGCTTCAATGGTTTTATAAATGCCAAATAGCTTTTGAGCAACGGCTACGCTCTGCTGTACCTTCTCGCCGTAACCCCGATTGTTCTCGGTAATCTCAGAGAGGTAACGCGTGCGATTGGGCGGTATGATATACTGCTTCTCAGACATGGCTTCGGTAATCTCAAAACTACTTTCAAAACCGGCCTGGGTCTTTTCATTAAGGGTATTGATCAATACGCGGTAAAGGGTATTGGTACCGGGATCGTTGAACTGTGAAGCGATAGTACCGTGTACAGGCATGGTTTCGGGGTCTTTATCCCACAACTGGTGGTTTCGCTGATATTGTTTTTTTACATCTCTAAGAGCATCGAGGGCCCCTCTTTTATCAAATTTATTTAGGGCAATAACATCGGCAAAATCCAACATATCTATTTTCTCCAGTTGGGTAGCTGCACCGTATTCGGGGGTCATTACGTACAAAGACGCATCAGAATGATCGAGGATCTCTGTGTCACTCTGGCCTATTCCGGAAGTTTCCAGGATAATAAGATCGAACCCTGCCACTTTTAGGATGGAAACGGCATCATCAACATATTTGGAAAGGGCCAGATTGGACTGGCGGGTAGCGAGTGAACGCATATATACGCGATCACTTTTAATGGAATTCATACGAATACGATCTCCTAACAATGCACCTCCGGTTTTTCTTTTGGAAGGATCTACTGAGATCACGGCAATGGTCTTATCTTCAAAGTCTATGAGAAAACGCCGTACGAGCTCATCTACCAGACTTGATTTACCGGAACCTCCGGTTCCGGTAATTCCCAATACGGGAATAGGGACCTCTTTGGCCTGTGCTCTTATTTTTCCAAGAGCTTCTTTATGTTTTTCGGGGAAATTCTCTGCGGCAGATATGACCCGTGCAATCTCTCTGTGATGTGTTGCTGAAACGGTTGCAAATTCTCCGTTTACCTGATCTCCTACGGGAAAGTCAGATCTTTTTACAAGATCGTTAATCATTCCCTGAAGTCCCATTTCGCGGCCATCATCCGGATGATAGATACGGGTAATCCCATAATCCATAAGTTCTTTGATCTCCCCGGGAAGGATCGTTCCGCCACCACCGCCAAAAATGCGGATATGGTCGGCCCCTTTTTCCTTAAGCAGATCATACATATATTTAAAATATTCGGTGTGCCCTCCCTGATAAGAGGTCATGGCAATGGCATTCGCATCTTCCTGGATGGCGCAGTTCACTACTTCCTCCACACTGCGGTCGTGCCCCAAATGTATTACTTCTACCCCGGTAGACTGAATAATGCGGCGCATAATGTTAATAGCTGCATCGTGTCCGTCAAAAAGCGAGGCCGCTGTTACGATCCTGATCTTGTTCTCAGGCTTATAGGGTAATGTTTGTTCCATCGTTAATAAAAGAAGTTATTTTGGATCGCAATTTACGGAAATCTCAAAAAAAACGCCTTATTAGTTATAATATTCAAAACCTAAAGATTGTTAAAAATATCTATAAACCGGTTATACATACTCCAAATACTTTTTTGTTTTAACCAGTTTTTTTTTATGGCAGATAAAACCGGCGTTTTTAAAGGATTATAAATACTTTTGCACATATATTCAAACCCATGGAAACTACCCTGATACTGGGTTATACCGGCGCACTTTTTATAGGTCTCATTCTGGGACTGGCCGGAGGTGGTGGCTCTATATTAACGGTGCCTCTCCTGGTTTATCTTCTGGGATACAATCCTGTGGTAGCTACTGCTTATTCGCTTTTTGTGGTAGGTGCTTCTTCTGTTGCCGGGGTATGGCAGAAGTACCGTGAGGGGCTGGTGGTTTTTAAAACAGGGCTGTTTTTTAGTTTTCCCTCTTTTGTAGCGGTATATGCTTCACGACGTTTTTTGGTGCCGGCCATTCCAGATACTCTTTTCTCTGTAGGGGCCCTGCCTGTTACCAAAGAAATGGCCCTCATGTTATTTTTTGCCCTGATCATGGTATTTGCAGCCTATGCCATGATACGCCCAGAACAGGTGGGCGACCGGGAGACAGCGAAAAAAACCTCTTATCCTTTTATTTTTGTTCAGGGATTGATTATTGGTACTATAACTGGTATTATAGGTGCCGGAGGTGGTTTTTTATACGTTCCGGCACTGGTATTATGGACACATCTGCCTATGAAAAAAGCGGTAGGTACCTCACTGGTCATTGTTTCGATCAACTCCCTGATCGGGTTTACGGGAGACCTTCAGAAAATGGAAATAGAATGGCCTTTTTTACTCACATTCACTGCAATCACCATGATAGGTATTTTGTTAGGAGGTATGCTCTCACGTCATGTTTCAGACAAAGGCCTTAAAAAAGGATTTGGGTGGCTCATACTGGCAATGAGTGTTTATATTTTAATACGGGAACTTACTGGCTCCTAATTAAAAAAGAGAGTACCGTACAGATACTCTCTTTATAGATATGTATAGAAATGTATTTTAGAAAAGCACCTGTAGTGCCAGAATATCATTTGCATTAAACTCTCCGGTAGTGCTAAAATCAAAACATGCGTTCCATATAGACCCGGGATCAAAACCCGTAGGGGTACCCGGAATATAAACTACATTAGTGCTACTTCCACCGCCTCCGCCACTGCCGCAGCTTTCTCTGTTTTCCCAATCGGTATGGGCCATTCCTATGCAATGCCCCATTTGATGGGTTATTACATGTTCATTTACATTATTACTTGCGTTATCCAGTCCCGCATATAAACGGAGCCATTTAAAAGGATTACCGCTTGTATCCGGGATACCGGCTGCGCCTCCGGCCCCAGAGGTAGCAGGATCTCTGTACACCACAATATCTGCATCGGTACTGGTAGCAAAGGTAAGGGTAAAGGTAAGGGTCAACCCGGGTACTGCGTTGTAATTATTTACCGCCCAGGTAAGACCGGTTTGCATATTGGCAGTAAGACCGTTAACGCCTCCCGTATATCCAATCACACTAATGGTACGCGGATGGTTGACTACATTTATATAGCGGTAATGCTCTGTGATAACCACATCATCAGGAACCATTGCTTCCAGTTGTTCGGGAGGCATGAAGATATCGGTTTCCAAATGATAAAATGTTTCCAATGTTCCGTCTGGCAACTTTACATTTTCCAGGGTCATCCCTTCGGGATTCATGTTAAGGGATCTTACTTTGTCTATCACCTCTTGTGAAATTGCCTGGTCTTCTGCCTGTACAGGGTTTTCATCTCTGGTACAGGACGCAAACACCAGAGTAGCTGCTAAAAAAGAAACAGTTGTTTTTAAGACTTTCATAATTGTATAGTTTTGATTGTTAATGTTTTACATCATAATATACAGTTTTTATAAGTTTTAACCTACTTTTTTTTAGGATTTTTAGGTGTTCTTTTAAATAAAACAAAGGGGGAGCGATATCGCTCCCCTTTGTTTTATGTACAGGGCAGAATTTGCCTGATATGTTAATGTTTTAATACAGGAACCGCAAGGCAGTAATATCATTAGCGTTAAGTTCTCCATCTGTATTAAGAGAGCAACAAGACAACATTATAGACGTTGGATCAAAACCGGTAGGGGTTCCGGGAATGTGGATCGCTCCAACACCGGCATCACCTTCATTTACATACTGACCACAACTTTGTCTGCTAAACCAGTCGGTATGTCTCAGACCAATAGAGTGCCCAATTTCATGGGTGATTACGCATTCAATTACGTTCATGGGAAAGTTGTCTAACGAAGGTGACAACCTTACCCATTTAAAAGGATTACCATTACTAGGGAACCCCGAAGCACCCACGCTCGCGCTGGTCATCGCAGGGTCTACATATACCACAATATCTGCCGCAGTACTGGTAGCAAAGGTAAGGGTAAATGTAAGGGTTAAATTAAGTGCATTATAGTTATTAATGGCCAGGGCAAGACCGGTTTGCATATTAGTCGTCAGGGCATTGGCACCACCGGTATAGCCAATAACACTAATGGTTCTTGGTTGTGATACCAGATTTCTGGTACGGTACTGCTCTGAAGTTATACCGTCATAAATACTCATATTAGCCAGTTGCTCGGGATAGATGGCTATATCACCCTCTACCATATATACAGACTCTGTAGTTCCGTCTGGAGTTACAAAGGTCTCCAGGGTCATTCCTTTAGGATTTAAAGCCAGTGATTCTACTTTTTCGATCACCTCTTGTGAAATTGCCTGATCTTCTACCTGTACAGGGTTTTCATCTCTGGTACAGGATGCAAACACTAGAGTAGCTGCTAAAAAAGAAACCGTTGTTTTTAAGACTTTCATAATCGTATGGTTTTGATTGTTAATGTTTTACATCAAAATATACAGTTTTTATAAGTTTTAACCTACTTTTTTGAAGTTTTTTTCGTTTTTAAGCAAAACAAAGGGGAGCGATATGGCTCCCCTTTGTTTTATTTACAGGGCAGAATTTGCCCGATATGTTATTGATACAGGAACTCCAAGGCAGTAACGTCGTTAGCATTGAACTCTCCATTGGTGGAGAAAGTAAAACAAGCTAACATGATAGAAGTCGAGTCAAAGCCGGTAGGGGTTCCGGGAATGTGGATCGCTCCAACACCGGCATCACCTTCATTTATGTTCTGACCACAACTTTGTCTGCTGAAATAGTCTGTATGTCTCAGACCTATAGAGTGACATATTTCATGCGTAGCTACGTGCTCGTTTACATCGTCAGAAGCAAAATCAAGACCTGCAAACAATCGGTTCCACTTAAACGGATTACCGTTCCCATCAGGAAATCCTGCGGCACCTCCTGCACCGGATACGGAAGGATCTCTATACACTACGATATCTGCCGCTGTACTGGTAGCAAAGGTAAGGGTAAATCTAAGGTGTAAATTAAGTGAATTGAGATTATTAACGGCTAAAGAAGTACCGTTACGCATATTAGTCGTCAGGGCATTGGCACCACCGGTATAACCAATAACACTAAGAGTTCTTCTTTTGGGAGTTACCAGATTTCTGGTATGGTAGTGCTCTGAAGTAATGCCATCATAAATACTCATGTTGGCCAGTTGCTCGGGATAGATGGCTATATCACCTTCTACCATATAAACGGTTTCGGTGGTTCCGTCTGGAGTTTCAAAGGTCTCCAGGGTCATCCCTTTAGGGTTTAAAGCCAGTGATTCTACTTTTTCGATCACCTCTTGTGAAATTGCCTGGTTTTCTACCTGTACAGGGTTTTCATCTCTGGTACAGGATGCAAACACCAGAGTAGCTGCTAAAAAAGAAACAGTTGTTTTTAAGATTTTCATAATCGTATAGTTTTGATTGTTAATATATTAC
Source organism: Ascidiimonas aurantiaca (assembly GCF_037646345.1). Lineage (NCBI taxonomy): Bacteria > Pseudomonadati > Bacteroidota > Flavobacteriia > Flavobacteriales > Flavobacteriaceae > Ascidiimonas > Ascidiimonas aurantiaca. The sequence continues at coordinate 13,128 of NZ_JBBEWR010000011.1, forward strand.
GAATATACATATTTAATAAGTTTTAACCTACTTTTTATATTGTTTTTTATGTCAGAAATTAAATACGAAGAGCAACCATGTGCCTGATAGGTTAAAACTTTTAATACAGGAACTCTAAGGCAATAATATCATTGGTATTAAACCCGTTAGCACTAAAAGAAAAGCAAGCCAGCATAAGTGAGTCAGGGTCAAAACCGGTAGGGGTCCCGGGGATATGGATCGCTCCTACGCCTGCATCACCTTCACTTACATTCTGCCCACAACTTTGTCTGCTAAACCAGTCGGTATGCCTTAAGCCTATAGAGTGCCCTATTTCATGCATAAGTAATATTTTTAAAACGCTAACCGACGCAGAACTTAAACTATCGCTTAAAGCGATCCATTTATAAGGTTTTCCATTGGCAGGGAAACCTGCAATGGACCCTCCCGATGTTTTGTAAACAATAATATCACCGTTAGTAGAGGGAGCAAATGTAAGGTCAAACCGAATGGTAAGATTTAGGTTATTGTACTCATTTACTGCCTGAAGAAGTGCCGTTTGCATATTTAAAGTGAGTCCGTTACTGCCCCCGGTATATCCTATAACCTGAATAACACCCGGGTTCACAAGATTATTGGTCCTGTACTGTTCTGAGGTGATCCCACCGTAAATACTCATTTCTGCCAATTGCTCTGCGCTCATGGCAATATCACCTTCAATAACGTACACATCTTCTTCTGTACCATTGGGACGTTCTAATCGTTCTACTGTCATGCCATAAGGATTTAAACCCAGAGAAGTAACTTTTTCAATAACCTGTTTGGAAATGGTAAGGCCAGGGTCTGTATCATCGGTCGTATCTCGCGTACAACCGGATAAAACTATCCCGACTACCAGACTACATAGGAGTCTTGTTGATCTTAAAATTTTCATTGTCGTATATATTTGAATGTTAATGTTTTACATCAAAATATACAGTTTTTATAGGTTTTAACCTACATTTTTTGAAGTTTTTTTTCGTTTTTAAGCAAAACAAAGGGGAGCGATATCGCTCCCCTTTGTTTTGTGTACAGGGCAAAATTTGCCTGATATGTGAAAATTTTTAATACATGAACCGCAAGGCAGTAATGTCGTTAGCATTAAACTCTCCATTTGTTGAGAAAGTAAAACAGGCTAACATGATAGAAGTCGGGTCAAAACCGGTAGGGGTTCCGGGAATGTGGATCGCTCCAACACCGGCATCACCCTCATTTACATTCTGACCACAGCTTTGTCTGCTGAAATAGTCTGTGTGTCTCAGACCAACGGAGTGCCCTATTTCGTGCGTAGCTACGTGCTCATTTACATCATTAGGGGCATTATCCAGACCCGCAAACAATCGGTTCCACTTAAAAGGGTTACCTCCGGAAGGGAATCCCGCAGCACCACCTGCACCGGATACGGAAGGATCTCTATATACTACGATATCTGCAGCAGTACTGGTAGCAAAGGTAAGGGTAAATGTAAGGGTTAAATTAAGTGCATTATAATTATTAATGGCGAAAGAGGTACCGTTACGCATATTAGTCGTCAGGGCATTAGAACCACCGGTATAACCAATAACACTAATAGTTCTTGGTTGTGATACCAGATTTCTGGTACGGTACTGCTCTGAAGTTATACCGTCATAAATACTCATATTAGCCAGTTGCTCGGGATAGATGGCTATATCACCCTCTACCATATATACAGACTCTGTAGTTCCGTCTGGAGTTTCAAAGGTCTCCAGGGTCATCCCCTTAGGGTTTAAAGCAAGTGATTCTACTTTTTCGATCACATCCTGAGGGATCTCTTGAACTGTGTTTATTTCGGCAGCCTCATCTTTACTACAAGATGCTAAGACAATACCTAAACCCATAAAGGATAATACTACTTTTAAATTAAGATTTTTCATTTTAAACTTTTTGATTGTTAATGTTAATAGATTGCTATCTAACAAATTCTGTCATGTACACTGTTAATTACCGTTAAAAGCGAGTTAAAATTACAAAAAACTAAAAATATTCTTACGAAAAATAGTGTACAAAGTGATTTTTTAACAAATTATCAAAATAAATTTTTATCCTTTAACATATTTACAAATAAAAAATTAAAAAGTTAAATCGTTGTAGTGCAGTATTTTATCGATTAAAGGCAAGTTTTTACTCAGGAGCAGTACTGTTTTACCATATTTTTCTTACAATTTAATTATGTGAAAAATGTAAGTATAAAAAAAGGTTAACCCGTAAAGTGAATAAGTTTTTTTAATATAAACTTTGTTATTGATACACTCTTATATAATCCACAACAAAGTTTTGAGGAAAAATAGTGTTATCTACATAAGGTCCGCCAAAATTACCTCCTATGGCCAGATTAATAATGAAGTAAAATGGTTGGTTGAAGGGCCAGTTGTCGGGAGTTTTGTTTTCAGGTGCATACTCATACACCTTTTTCCTGTCTATCAAAAAAGTAATTCGCTCGGGAGTCCACAGGGCTTCATATACATGAAAACCTTTTTCAATATCAGGAATACATGTTTTTTTGGAGTTTACGGTATTGCCATGGCTTGATGTTGTATGAAGGGAGGTGAATACGGTATGCGGTTCTTTACCCACGTATTCCAATACGTCTATTTCGCCACATGCGGGCCACTTTACTTTATCTATGTTACTGCCCAACATCCAGAATGCAGGCCACAGCCCTTTGCCTGCGGGAAGTTTTGCCTTTATCTCGATGCGCCCGTATTGAAATGTTTTTTTATTTTTAGTTACGATACGGGTAGATGTGTAGATACTGTCTTCTTTTTTTGCAGTAATGATAAGATACCCATTCTTTAGTTTATGATTTACTTTTGTGTAGATCTGCCTTTCGTTATTACCCCAGCCGCAAAGGGAAGGGCAGCCATCGCCCAGCTCAAAACTCCAGCTATTGTGATCAAGGGTTTTGCCTTCAAACTGTTCTTCCCACACCAGTGTTGTATATTCCTGGGACGATACGGCACCTGTTACGAAGCTGAGAAGAACAAAATATTGATAAAACCTGCTCTTTTTCATTCCTGGTAGGTAAATAATGATTCTAAAACGGTAACGGAGCTTCCTCCTACATATACGGCAAATTCACCGGACTCTGCCCGCTTTTGTTGCTGTGCATTGTAAAAGCTTATAGTTTCCTTATCTATGGTAAAGGTAACTTTTTTGGTCTCTCCGGGTTGCAGATTTACGGTTTCAAAACCTTTGAGCTCTTTTACGGGGCGAGTTACACTGGCTACGAGATCCCGAAGGTATAACTGTACGACTTCTCTCCCTGCTCTTTCTCCGGTATTAGTGACCTCTACTGAAATTTCAAGGCGTTCATCTCCCGAAAAACCGGGATTGCTCAATTGGAGGTTATGATATTGGAAAGTGGTATAACTTAACCCATGGCCAAATGCATACAGGGGGGTGTTCTCTTCGTCTGTGTAATGCGACCAGAATACAAGATCTGGGCCGGGAACTAAGGGTCTTCCTGTATTTTTGTGATTGTAATACAGGGGTATCTGCCCTACTGTGCGGGGAAAGGTCATAGGAAGTTTTCCTCCGGGATTGTACTCTCCATAAAGCACCTGAGCAATGGCGTGTCCGCTTCTGGTTCCCAAATGCCATGCTTCTACTATGGCGGGGATGTTTTCGTCTGCCCAGTTAATCGTAAGCGGACGTCCGTTCATCAATACAAGAACTATTTTTTTATTTACGTTATACACAGCTTCGAGGAGTTCCTGCTGGAGTCCGGGCAGGTCAAGTGAAGTTACGCTTCTCCCTTCTCCGCTCTGGTATCCGTTCTCTCCTAAAACCATCACTACTACATCTGCATCACGCGCCACATTTATGGCTTCAGAAAATCCGCTTCTGTCGGTAGTATTGACTTTTGTTTCAAAAACAAAAGCAGGCTTTCCCAAAGTAAGCTTTGCACCCACGGCATAGTTTAAGATATGATTTCCGTATAGCTCTAAGCCTTCTTTGACTGAAGAGGCGGTATGGTCTTCTGCTGCCAGGCGCCAGCTTCCCAAAGGGCTATTCTTATCGTCTGCCAGAGGCCCGATAAGGGCTATTTTAAGCCCTTCTTTGGGTAAGGGAAGTAGTTTATCTTCATTTTTAAGCAGTACTATAGATTTTTTAGCCATATCTTCTACAGCTTCGAGATGTTCCCGGCTCCCCGGCACGGTAGCTTCTCTTTGTTCATCACAATACCGGTACGGGTCATCAAAAAGACCGAGTTCAAATTTAAGGCGTAAAATTCTGCGAACGGCATCGTCTATGAGACTTTCATGTACTAAACCTTCATTTACCAGGTCTTCAAGATGCTCAAGGTATAGTGCCGATTCCATATCCATATCAGAACCTGCGGTTATTGCCTTATATGCGGCATCGCGGCCATTGGCTGCATAACCGTGGGGTATCATCTCTCCAATTGACCCCCAGTCTGATACGATAAAGCCGGTAAAACCCCATTCTTTTTTAAGGATCTCTCTTTGTAAAAAGGTATGCCCTGTTGCAGGAATGCCCTCCAGTACATTAAATGCATTCATAAAGGTACGAACACCGGCATTGGAGGCTGCTTCAAACGGAGGAAATACAACATTGTACAGAGTTGATGTTCCTATATCTACTGTATTATAGTCCCGTCCTGCCTCTGAGAAACCGTAGCCTGCAAAATGCTTGGCACAGGCAGCAATGGTATTTACGGCTGCGAGGTCGTCTCCCTGAAAACCTTTTACTCTGGCTTCTGCTATCCGGCTTCCCAGATAAGGGTCTTCACCGGCACCTTCCATTACTCTTCCCCAACGCGGATCTCTGGAAATATCGACCATAGGGGCAAAGGTCCAGTTGATACCCATAGCCGCGGTTTCGGCAGCAGACACGGCTGCTGACTTTTGAATGGCTTCCATATCCCAACTGGCTGCTTCTGCCAATGGTATGGGGCTTATGGTACTGTACCCGTGAATTGCGTCAAACCCTATTATGAGAGGTATTCCCAGGCGGGTTTCTTCTACGGCAATTTTCTGAACGGCCCTTACCTGCTCTACACCTCTTACATTTAACATCGAGCCTACCCTTCCGTTTCTGAGGTCTTCATATTTTCCTGCGGCATCTCCCTCTTCAGGCACGGGGCCGGTGGCATCCCAAAAACCATTATACTGGTTCATTTGCCCTATTTTTTCCTTAAGGGTCATAAGCGCCAGGACGGAATCGACTCTTTGGTCTAAAAGGGATGTTGTCGCATTGCCTGCAGGAACCTTTTTACAGGAAACTGTTAGTAGGAGTGCGATACTGAAGAGTAATAATGTATATACTTTTTTATAATTCATCTTACTATAGCGTTTAAAAGAGAAGGCCGGCTTTACCGGCCCCCTCTGTCATTCTAACTAAATACTCTAATTAAACTATTGATATACTCGTATGTAATCTATTTCCATTGTTGAGGATGTAAACCCGTTGTCTATGGCACCTCCGAAAGTACCTCCCATGGCTACATTAAGAATTATAAAAAAGTCTTTATTGAATGGCAGCGAGCTATTATTGGTAACGGTATGATACAGTTGGTCATCTACGTAAAAACGTATCTCGGTTGGGGTCCATTCTGCTGCATATACATGAAATTCTGTTGAAACATCGGGTATTACTACGGAACCGGTACGGGCATTTCCTCCAAAGTTATTGGGGTCGTGTGTAGAACCAAAGATACGATCCTGGTCGTTCCCTACATGCTCCATAATGTCTATTTCACCGGCTGCGGGCCATATGTTGGTCTCAAAATCGGCTCCCAGCATCCAGATAGCGGGCCAGGTACCGCCACCCGAAGGTAGTTTTGCACGGGCTTCTATCCTTCCGTACTGAAATTCAAATTTATCCTGTGTGGTAATACGTGCCGAGGTATAATTACTGCCGCTAAAACTCTCTGCTCTGGCTGTGATTTTAAGTAATCCGTCTTCTACGATCACATTTTCGGGCCTATCTGTATAGAACTGCTCTTCTGAGTTCCCCCAACCGTTATTACCTGTGCCTGTTTCAAAGTTCCAGGTAGAAGCATTGGGGGCACCGGCTACGTCAAAGGTATCTTCCCAAATGAGGGTATCAAAAATGTCTTCCCCTCCGGGATCAAAACCCTCGGGTACAAATGTATGGTACCAGGCCAGGAGGCCGCCCCCTATAAAGGGAACCTGTAAACCACGAACGGTAAGGCGATTTTCGGTAAGCTCTACGATTTCATATTCGGTGGCTCCCGACCAATAGGAAAGGGTACTGTTGGCAACACTTAAAACGCGTTTTCCATCGTCATTTTGAAAGATCACAAAGCTTGTATCGGTATCAATCTGATCGCCGAGATCCCGGCACTCATCTACAAATTGTTGTGGTGAATCATTGGGAAAGAAACGATTTACTTCAGCCCAGTTTACAAAGGTTTCGTTGTTCTCACCGGTTTCCAGGCGATATGAATACTGATCGTTGGCATCGTAACTAAATACGAGAACGTCATCGTACATACAATCGTTTATAGCAAAAGGGTCGGCACTGAAAAAGCCGGGAAAATCGGTATTGGGGTCTCCTACGCCAAAGTGGCCGGCTTCTGAATTGTTCCAAACCCAGCGTTTGGTGCCATTACCACCAATTAACTGAAGGGTTGGCTGATCGATAAAAAGTCGTACATCCATATCTACAGTAACTGATCGGGAACTGGAAACACCTCCTAATCCATGTGCGACCACGGTGATCACGGCCTGGTACTGCCCTGAACGGGTAAACCGAAAAACGGCAGGTTCTCCGGGGGCTACCACAACGGGGTCACTGTCGGGTTGAAAAAAGACATGTATGTTTATGGCATTTTCTGCGATAGTGGTCACGGTGACGTTACCGGACTGATCATCTGCCACTACTGCATCAACCTGCAGGGCAGAGGGGGCTATTACCTCCCCGAAGTCGGCATCATCGTCCTGGCAGGCAAACTGTAAAAGGCCTGCCAGAAGAAGGAACACACTGTATAATCTGATTCTGGATTTCATAGTATCTGTATTAATTTGCTAATTGAAATTCATCAAAGTAGTAAACGGAATCGTCACCCGGGGTGCCAAAATCGAAGAAGATCACTATCCGAATGTAATCTGCTGCCGGTGCATCGCTAAAATCATACGAAAGTTCTTCCCAGGCATTGGCGGTAGTATTGGTAATATCTACCTCATGAGTAATACTGGCGTCGGCATTTTCCAGTTTTAACTTGACGGTAATCCCGCTTTTGGGCGACCAGGTACGTACTTTGATAAGGCTATACGTATTGAGATCCAGCGGGCCGGAAACCTCAAAGAAGGTTCCGGCCCAGGGTTCGGATCCGGCAGATTTGGTTAACTGCGCGACATTGGCAGTGGTATTGCTTCCGGATACATCGGGGTTGTTTATGACCTGAGTAGCCGGAATATTGCCAAATACGGTAAATTCAGGCGGAGTACCTTCAAAATCCTGAAGGGGTAAAGGAGGGGTACCTGTTTGTCCGTTGGCACTTAAAATAATTTCATCGTAATAATATAATGAGTCGTCACCCGGGGTACCGAAATCAAAGAAGATCACTACCCGAACATAATCTGCTGCAGGTGCATCACTAAAGTCATATATGAGTTCTTCCCAGGCATTGCTGGTAGTATTCACAATATCTACTTCATGGGTTATACTTGCATCGGTATTCTCTAGTTTTAATTTAACGGTGATACCGCTTTTGGGTGACCAGGTCTGCACTTTGACAAACGGATTGTTTATGATATTCAGGGTTCCTGTTTCAAAAAAGGTTCCTGCCCAGGGTTCGGACCCGCCGGATTTGGTGAGTCTTGCAACTTTAGCAGAGGTATTACCTCCTGAAGGATCGGGATTATCAATAACTTCGGTAGCGGCAATATTACCAAAAACGGTAAATTGGGGAGGTGTGCCTTCAAAATCCTGCACGGGTATCTCCTGCATGGGCGAAGAAGCTACTTGTTCAATATCGTCTATATAGAAGGTGCCTGCGGTGGTCCCGGGGCCATCTACAAAAATTACTACGGTACCGTATTGCCCGGTAGGCACAAACGGCTCTCCTACTCCCTGATTGCCGTCAATAAAGCTTTTGACAGCATTGGTAGCGAAATCAAACTCTAAAAGTTCCCAGCCGGTTCCTCCGTGATTTGCTACTACTTCATTTTCACGCTCTGCATTAAGTGCGCCTTCAAACTTGAGTAATACGGGTACGGCTACCTGAGACCAGAATTTCATGCGTATGGTCTTATTATTTCCGCTAAAATCTACTGCTGTACCTAAATTGTAGGCGCCGCCTTCAAAATTCACACCGGCGTTGGTAATGGCCCCTACTCTGGAGTCGCTGGTATTGGCACCGGAAAGATCGGGATTACTCACTACTTCAAAAGAAGCTCCGTTAAAGGTTCCCAGCGCATAATTTACGGTAGGCACATCGAAGGTTATGGGAAGGCTAACGGGGTCGCTGGCCTCGGGCACTACAATTGTTTGTGTAAATTGAACGGTAGCGGCACCTGCTCCTTTGGCAATTACTTTTAACTGATACTCTCCGGGTGCTGTATATGTGAATGAAACAGCTTCCCCTGGCATGGCACTTACGGGTTCCTCATCTTCTCCCACCCCAAAGAATACATCGAAAACGGTTGCAAAATCTGCTGTGGAAGTTACGGTTACTTCTGCCGGATTTTGAGGATTCTGGGTAATATCGACTATCAGGTTCTCAGGGGTTCTGAAAGCGATCACCAGGTTTTGTACCAGTTCACTGGTAAGGCCGGTAAGGCCTTTGGCTACAATTCTCACCTGATAATCGCCTTCAGCATAGGTATTCTGAGCAGTACTCCCAGGTTGTACCCTTGTAGGGGTTTCATCTTCTACGTCTCCAAAATATACTTCAAAAACAGAAGCGCCTTCTGCGGAAGGGGTAATGGTTACCAGGCCTGTATCATCCTGGGTCACGTCAAAAACAGCTTCCAGATTTTCAGGAGCCGAAATATTCTGAAGTATATAAGATACATCATCATCTTCACAACCGGTAAACATGATAATACCGATCATAATTGTGATTATTTTCTTTATATGTTTCATAATCTGTAAATTTTTAAGGTAGTTTAATATCCGGGATTTTGCATCCAACGGTTTCCGGCCAATTCAATTTCGATAGACGGGATAGGAAAAAGCTCGTGCTTCCCAGACTGGAAACCGTTAATTTCATTAGCGGCCCTGCCTGTACGAACAAGGTCAAAAAAGTGATGTCCTTCTCCCACAAGTTCAACTCTGCGTTCCTGATAAATAGCACTTACCAGTGCTTCTCCCACGGGGGTAATCTCACTGAGTCCTGCTCTTGTACGAACACGGTTGAGGTAGTTTTGGGCAGTTTGTTGATTTCCCCCGCCCCGGGCATGTGCTTCTGCTGCCATTAAAAGAACATCGGCAAAACGAATAGCTCTGTAATTATTGGGATTGGTAAGGTTGGCATCGCCAGTATTCAGGTCTCCTTTACGTGCAATGTATTTTCGATTGTAAAATCCGGTATGCTCAAAGCCTTCACTAAAGGTAGCATCGGTTTGCGCTGCCCAAGCTTCTATATCCAGAATAGCAACGTCTTTTCTGAGGTCTCCCTCTTCAAAAGCATCTACTACTTCCTGAGTGGGAATATTAAAACTAAAACCGGAATCGAAAAGAGGACCGCTGTAATTTCTTATTCCGTTAAAGCCTACAGCCACATTACCTTCACTGCATTGCAGGCATTCAAAACCGGCACCCTCAATATCTGTGTATTGCACCTCGAAAACGGACTCGATGTTGTTTTCTCCTTCCATTTCGAAAATGGAATTATAATCCTGAACCAGATCATAGGGACCGGTAGTAATTACCTGATCTAATGCGTTCACGGCATCGGCAAACTTATCCTGAAAGAGATATATTTTACCTAACAGGGCCTGTGCCGCACCTCTGGTAGCTCTTCCGGTATCCTGTGCCGGCCAGGTATCGGGCAGGTTGGCAGCAGCAAAAATAAGATCGCTTTCTAACTGTGTGTATATCTCTGATCTGGGTGTACGCGGAAGTTCAAACTGATCTCCAAATTGGATTCTTTTATCTACGGCTAAAGGCACATCTCCAAAAAACTTAACCAACTCAAAATAATAATAGGCCCTTAAAAACCTTGCTTGTGCGAGTATCTGATTTTTTCCTTCAAAATCGGTTTTATCCTTAAATTCCATTATATAATTGGCCCGGTTTACTCCGGCAAACATCCAGTTCCATATATTGTTTAACTGGTCATTGACAGGAGTATGGATCATATCGTCAATCTCCTGTATAGCGATCGCATCGGTAGCGCTTTCGCCCCCGGCCAGGGTATTGTTTGATGCGATCTCACCCAGCATGACGTTGATATAGGTGGATTGCAACAGATCATACGCACCTATAAGAGCATTTTGATAATCTTCTTCAGAATTGAAAAAGTTCTCTGAGTCGATTACAAATTCCTGCTCTTCCTGTACAAATTCATCAGAACACGAATACACAATGACTACTGCAAAAAAAGCGGTCATTACTCTCTTTATTATGGGTATTTGTTTCATCTTCATTTGTTTTTAAAAGTTAAGATTTACACCTACAAGATAGGTGGTGGGAATAGGGTAAAAACCAGGATCAATACCGCCTCCTATAGGGGCACCCGAGGAGATCGTAGGATCAAATCCTGAATATTTTGTAAGGGTAAATACGTTATTTACCTGTGCATATAACCTAAGACGGCTAATCCCTATTTTGGAAGTTACGTCACCGGGAAGTGAATAGCCTAACTGAATGGTCTGCATTCTCAGGAAATCACCATCTTCTACATAAAAATCGGAAAAGAGATTGGTATCTGTGGGTCCGGTGGTTGCCAATGGGAAACTGTTACTGGTGCCAGGCCCGGTCCATCGGTCCAGAAAGGCAATACGCCTGTTGGTAAGGGGTTGGTTACGCTCATAATTTCTTACGATCTCATTACCCATTTGTGCAAAAGCGTAAATACTGAAATCGATGTTTTTATAGTCGAGAGAAATATTAAGCCCCATACTTATATCGGGAATAGGATCTCCCAGATTGGTGCGGTCTAAATTATTGATTTGACCATCTCTGTTTATATCAACAAATCTGAGTTCGCCCGGTTTTGCATTAGGCTGTGTGGCGTGGGCATCTACTTCGGCCTGATCCTGGAAAATTCCATCTGTTTTTAAACCGAAGAAATACCCGGCCGGTAGTCCTTCTTCAAATCTGGAGGGCGGCTCCTGGCCTATACCAAACTGTCCGCCAGGTACAAATCCAAAGCCATTGTTTACTTGCAGTACTTCATTGGTAAGGGTGGTAAAATTATAGTTGACTGCTAATCTTAGATCTTCTGAAAACTCTTTGGTATATCCCAGGCCTAATTCAAAACCGGAGTTTCTAACGGTCCCTGCATTGATAAAAGGGGGTAATGCTCCGGGGGCAGACGCACCTAAGATACCGGACACGGGAGCTTGCAGAAGAAGGTCACGGGTGGTTTTTATAAAATAATCTGCAGTGATATCGAAACGGCTGTTCCACAATCGGGTGTCTAACCCAATGTTAAACTGCTCCTGCTCTTCCCATTTTACCTGAGGATTAGGTATTCTTCCTTCCGCATCTCCATTTATGAGACGCCCGCCAATTACGTATGCGGCCTCACCGGTAAGCAATGAACGAAAGGCATTTGCCCCTATACGATCATTTCCCAGAATACCATAACTGGTACGTATCTTTAAAAAATCGATGACTTTGTTGTCTTCTAAAAAGCGCTCTTCGCTCATTACCCATCCAAAAGAACCGGAAGGAAAGAAAGCGGCGCTGTTGTCAGGCCCAAAATTGCTGGAAGCGTCTCTTCTTAATGAAAATGAAAAGAGATATTTGCTTAGGTAGTTATATTGAATTCGGGTGAAGTACGATACGAGACTTTCTCTAAACTGACTGTCTGTAAAACGCTCATCTTCTATATTATCGTTGGTAAGTGCCAGATCGGCAAATTCATAGATATTGTTGGGCACATCAAACCCGGTAGCGCTGAAAAAATCGCCTGTATTCTCAAAAACGGTAGTACCAAGCGTAACTTTGACATAATGTGCCTCTGCAAAGGTGTTTTCATAATTTATAAAGGCATCCCAGGTATAGTCAAAGAAATCGTCTTTTGATTCGGTTACGTTACTTCGGTCGTTATTAAAAACTTTTCCTGAACCGAAAAAGGCTATGGGTTGAAATGTTTTTCCTTTAGATACTGTATAGTTAAAACCGAGGCGTGTTTCTGCACTTATCTGATCATTAAGTTGATATTTGAGCCCTACGGTACCGTTTATTTTATTGGAAAACCCTTCATTAAAGGTATTCGCTAATTGATCTAAGGGGTTAATTACTTCGTTACCCAAGCCTTCTGCCAGGGTAAAATCGCCGTTAGCATCCCTGACCGGCAGATTAGGAGCCATATTAAGCGCATTAAATAGAACTGAACCCAGGCCGCTTTCATTAATGGCTCTTGAATAGGTTCTGGTGTAGAACAAGGAGGTATTAAACTTGAGTTTTTCTGTTAAATCTGCACCCAGGCTAAGTCGGGTGTTTAAACGATTGAAGGTGGATTTATCTCCTGAACCCACTATACCATCCTGAGCGGTATATCCCACACTCATACCGTATGTGATTTTTTCTCCTCCTCCGGTTACGGCAAAATCATGACTGGAAATGGGTGCTGTTTCAAAAACTTCGTCCTGCCAGTCAGTACCCTGCCCCAGTGAGCCTATATCGGTAAAAAGGGGTGATTCTCCGCCGTTGGTACGCGCCTCATTTACGTAGAGGGCATATTCGGTAGCATTTAATACGGGCAGACGACGAGAGGTTTCCTGAAAACCTGCAAAGGCATTATAGGAAAATGATGGTGCAGTATTTTTTTTACCTGTTTTGGTGGTAATGAGAATTACACCGTTGGCAGCTCTGGTTCCGTAAATGGCAGCCGAAGCATCTTTTAGGGTGGTAATACTTTCAATGTCATTTGGATTGATAAGTTCCAATCCGCCTTCTGTAATGTTACCATCTACTACTACTAAAGGCCTGTTATCTCCGTTGGTAGTTACCCCACGAATACGTATGTTTAATCCGCTACCGGGAGAACCGGAAGAACTGATTACCTGTACTCCTGCATTTTGCCCCTGCAGTGCCTGCTCTATACGCACGGGTTTCAGATCTTCTATTGTTTCAGAACCCACCACGGCAATGGCTCCGGTCACTTCCCTTTTTGCCTGAGTACCATATCCAATTACAACGACTTCATCAAGCAATTGCGTGTCTTCTTCCATAAGTACATCTACTGTATCCTGACCTGAAAACACGATCTCAATGGTCTTAAAACCAATGTATGAAAACACCAGTATATCACCCTGAACTACATCTGAGAGTTCAAAACGTCCGTCAAAATCAGTGGTGGTTCCTTTCGAGGTATTCTTTACTACTACGCTCACCCCCGGTAAGGGTGAGTTCGTTCCTGCTTCTGAAACGGTTCCTTTTATACTAGCACCCTGGCTGTATAGATGTAAACTGCCCAGGCTTAGAAACATAAAGATTAAAAACGACTTCATAAGTTTTGATTTGAGATAAACTTAAATGTTTTCGTTACGAAATCGTTAAATTTTACCTCAACAAAAAACATACATCGCAAAAAAAGTGATAATTTTTAAAGAATAATTCATTTAAACCCACAAAAACACAGAGTTTATCTAAAGAAAAAAGGAAGTTATCCGGAGATTGAAACACTAATTTTGTTAAGAAATTATTTACATGTATAGGTAATGTTAAGGTGTGTAGTGTTTGTGATGTAGCTGCTTACATTTCCATAATATACTCAACAAGGCTTTTTTCGTGCGCAAGTTCTATTTTTTTACGCAAACGATATCGTTTTATCTCTACACTTCTCGGTGAAATATTCAATAAGGGAGCGATCTCTTTTGATGATAGATTAAGTCTTAAATAGGCGCATAGACGTAAATCATTGGGGGTCAATACGGGGTGTTTTTGTTTTACTTTTTTAAGGAAATCTTTATCGGCATTATTAAAAGCTTCTTTGAATGCGTTCCAGTTATCTTCTTCACTAACGTTACGATCTATGGTTCTTATTACAGATTTAATATTGCTTTTAAGGTCATCTTCTACCACCAGTTGTTTTTTAATCTGCCCCAGAAGTTCATTTTTATTGATGAGATTCATGGCTGAAGCGGCCAATTCTCTGTTTTTACTTTCAATGTCCTGCCGAAGCTGTTCGTTTTTCACTTTGATAAGTTCACGCTCTGAGGCCAGGCGTTGCAGTTCCATTTTTTTATTATTGGCTTCTACTAGTTTTTCCTGCTGTTTACGATAATAAACTTTGTAGATGGAATGTATAAGAAGACCCAGGAGTATAAAGCCTATAGCGTAAAAAACTATTGCCCAGGAAGAGAAGTACCAGGGTTTCCTGATTTTAAAACGATACACGGCGGTATTGGATGAGAGTTCATCTCCTGTGCGTGAACGCACATAAAATGTGTATTCGCCATAAGGTAAATTGTCAAAAGATGTTTTTGGAACATGGCTCCATTCACTCCATTCCTCATATAATCCCTCTAGTTTATATTGGTACTCTGTAGTATTGAAACCGTTAAAATCTGCAACGGCATACGAAAAACTAATGGTGTTGTGGTTATACTCAAAATCTCCCGGAACATTAAGAGCAACCGGCTGGCTTTTTTTATCCAGTACAGACACCTCAGTTTTTGTAAGCGAGACAGTATGCATTTCATACATGGTACGGTCCAGATACAATACAAAATACCCATTGGTAGTACCAAACAAGAAAGAATGATTCCCTATATGGGTTACATTCTCAAAACCATCCATAGATTTTCTTGACAGAATGGGTATGGAAATGGTATGTATTTGCAGTTCTGAACTCAACTTACCGGGCGAAACATAGGTGAGCCCGTTTTTAGTAAAAAACCACATTTTTCCAGTGGCATCTGCTACTAATTTACCGGAAACGTATCGCTCCTGATCAAATAGTTTACTTAAAATAGTATCTTTTGTAAACACTGTAGCTCGAGGGCTTTTTTTGAACACACCATCCCGGGAAGCATAGAAAATAGCTTCATTGAACTTTACAAGGCTCGCATTTTTTCCTTTATCAGGGCTTTCGAGTTTTGTAACACGGTTTACTTTCTCATACTTTTCATCAAACCTTATGTCAAAAACGCCTTTGTATTCATGGCTCATGAAAGCTTTCTGCGGGCTTGCAAATTCAAAATACCTGCTGGAATATTCAAAACCGGTGACTTTATTCTTAAAACGCCATGAATTCCCTTCACGTTGCAACACACTGAACCCGTTATACGTACCCTGGAGCAAAAGGTTCGGTTTTCCCGGTATGGGATTAAATTTCCAGGTGCCCGGCAGGGTGCTTATATGAGCGGATTTGTCTTCTGAAATAATAAAAGTCCCCAGATCATGGCCACAGAATAAAGTATTCTCATGAACAAATAAAGACCAGACCTGACCCCGGGTACCCTGCACCAGTCTGAAAGAATTGGCCCCGGGCCACTCTTTTACAAAAAGTCCCTGATTGGTACCTACGTATAATTTTTTATCATGATGAACTGCACCATACACTGTACCCAGTATTCCTGTATTATCAATAAACCTGCGAACAGGAGAGTTCAGGTTAATACAGTTTATACCGTTGTCAAGCCCCATCCAAAGGTTACCGGCTACATCCTCATACATGGAAAGTACTGTGTTGTTGGTAAGCCCTTCTATTTGACTCATGTGATATTTTAAAACACCTTGGGCAGTAAGAATAAACACACCATGAGAAATAGTTCCTATGGCAAAATCACCATTGCTAAGCCTAATACCACTATAGGCTGTAATGCGTTCCTCAATACCGTCTATTATTTCAACATACCATTTTTGAAGCCCTTCTTCTGTTAACCGGTAAAACCCTTCGTTATTGGTTAAAACAAGGTATCCTTCGGGGCTGTCAAAAATATTGATGATCCTGTTTCTCAATATCTCAGGATGGGTGCTTAAAGGTTTTATCTCCCCGCTCTCTACTTCATAGAGTATATTATCATTTCCCTGGAACATCAACGCACCGGAAGGCTGAAACATTTTGGTCACTCCGGTTTTTGGAGTGATCACCCCGAACTTCTTTTTTTCCGAATGGTACGTATAAATACGATCAAGTGATTGGAAAATAATTTGATCACCATAGGAAAAGATGTTCCAGAACTCCTCATCATCAATAATTTGTTCCTGGATATTTTTGCTAAGCGATGAATACTTTAGTTTTCCGGTAACATCCGGCTCCCAAAAACCAAACTCCATATAGGCGCCTGTATAGATCTTTCCGTTTATATGCACTACAGAACGTAAAATGGTTTCATTGGGAGAGGGGTATTGCTCCCACTCTTCTCCATTAAAAACCAGCAGTCCTGCATTATTGGCGACCAGTATTTGTTTTTGTATATCCTGGGACACCATCCAGTTCTGATTATCTCCTTTATAAGTGCTGGTGGTATATTCAACTATGGGTGGATGTTCCTGACCAAAAGAAAAGAACATTAAAAATAACAATATGAACCCTGGTACTATTTTCACTTTGTTTACGAGAAATACATATATATACCTATTACCGTTAATACAATACCAATCCCTACTATTGTAAGGTAGCGATATGGGGTCATTTCCACCTGTTTGGTGTAAGGAAGAACAAAGGGTTCACTACGAGGTTTAAAAGCTCCTATAACAAGCATTACCAGGATATTAAATGCAAATAATATACCCATAACATGCAGGAAAGGAGGATAGGCCAGCTTTTCGGTTTCTGCCAGTAACAGGGTATCGGTCACGCCTGAAGCTTTGGCCTCTTCTACCGCACGGTTAACCAGATACGGTTTGAGTATAAATTGACTTATACTATAGAGCACTACTCCTGATGCTATGGCTACTTTTGCCGCAATGGCAGGTACTTTTTTAGTAAGATAACCCACTACTATTATGGTAAGTATGGGTATGCTGTAACAGCCGTTCACTTCCTGTAAATAGTCAAATAGTCCTTCGGGAGCATTGGCTATAAAAGGCGCAATGATCATAGATAAAATGGCCAGTAAAACACCAAAGGCTTTACCATAGCGAACTACTGTGAGTTCGGAAGCTTTTTTGTTAATATATTCTTTATAGATATCTATTCCGAAAAGGGTTACTGAACTGTTGAGGGCACTGTTAAATGAACTTAATATGGCGCCAAAAAGGACAGCCGCAAAAAAGCCTATGAGGGACACCGGTAAAACTGTATTTACCAGCTTGGGGTATGCCTGGTCTGGTATCTCAAGTCCTCCTCCAAAAATGTGGAAGGCAATGACTCCCGGTAATACTACGATGAGAGGCCCGAGTATTTTTATGAATGCTGCCAACAAAAGCCCTTTTTGTCCTTCACGAAGGTTTTTGGCAGCAAGTGCCCGTTGAATAATAGCCTGATTAGTTCCCCAGTAAAACAACTGTACCAGCATCATTCCCGTAAAAATGGTGCTAAATGGCACTGATGCTGTTCTGCCACCCATTGCCTGGAACTTATTGGGATTCGATTCCATTAACTCGTTGATACCCGCAACTATATTTCCATCTCCAATATAACTAAGCCCAAAAAAGGGAATAAGAATACCTCCTATAAGCAATCCTACTGCATTTACCGTATCTGAAACTGCTACTGCTTTTAGCCCTCCAAAAATGGCATATATTGAACCTATGATCCCTATACCCCATACACATAACCAGATAGCTGTACTATGGGAGACATTAAATTCTTCAGGAATGTTAAACATAGTTACAATAGCCAGTGAGCCTGAATACAACACTATAGGAAGAAAAACAACTGCATATCCTGATAAAAACAGTAGCGATGTTATGGTCTTGGTCGTTTTGTCATAGCGATCCTGCAGAAACTGAGGTACCGTTGTGATACCTCCTTTTAAATATCTCGGTAATAAGAAAACGGCAGTAACTACCATGGCTATAGCGGCCAGTGTTTCCCAGGCCATTACAAGAATTCCTTCGGTATAGGCCTGGCCGTTTAGGCCCACTATTTGCTCGGTGGAAAGGTTGGTTAATAACAATGATCCCGCAATAACTCCCGCTGTGAGGCTCCTTCCTCCTAAAAAGTATCCGTCTGAAGAACGTTCATCTGTTTTTCGTGTGGCAAAATATGAAATGACAGCTACTAAAAGTGTAAAGCCTGCAAAAGAAAGTATAGCCATAAAGTCCTGTTTTTAACAGAACTAAGATAACAGTTTATTTATTTGATATCTTAAAAAACAGAAAAAACGACAGCATGTATAGGTATTGTATAGGTAATCCGTAATAAATTAAAGGTTTTGTTGCGATTATACAATTTCAGCACTCAGACCTGCTTCAAGAAGTGAGGTGCATCTTGGCTTTAAATCATTGTACGATCCTGTTTTTACAGTGCATTTTCCTTTATAATGAACAATTATAGAACATTGCTCGGCCTGTTCCTGAGTATGATCACAAACGTGAATAAGGGTTTCGATAACATGATCAAATGTATTTACATCGTCATTATATAAAACGATTTCATTTTGTTTATCTACCTCTTCCAGAAGTAGAATGTCTTCCAGAGTTTTTTCTTTAGTAGCCATGAAACAGATTTTAAGCTAATTTACATATTTTAGGGCAACCCAGAAATTCTTTTCAAGCTTTTCAACTAATTTTAACGAATGCTTTACACAGGCTTCGTGAATGATAGGGATATCATATTCATAAAAACCGCTAAGCAGTAAAATTCCTTTTTTATTGAGTGACTGAATGTAACGCGGTATATCATTCAATAGTATATTACGATTAATATTGGCAATGACCACATCATACGTTTTCCCTTTTAGCAAGGTAGCATCTCCTTCATATACGGAAATCGCATGGCAATGGTTCCTCTCAACGTTTTCAAGCGCATTTACATAGCACCAGTTATCTATATCAATGGCATCTACTGCAAGTGCTCCTTTTTTTTCGGCAAGAATTGCCAATACCCCTGTTCCACTACCCATATCAAGTACGGTTTTGTGACGCATATCGGTCTGTAATATGTGTTGTATCATCATATGAGTAGTTTCATGATGCCCGGTACCAAAGCTCATTTTGGGCTCAATGATTATATCATATTCTGTTTCCGGACGATCGTGAAACGGTGCTCTTACGGTGCAAGTATCATTTACTACTATGGCCTCAAAATTCTTTTCCCAGGCGGTATTCCAGTTTTGAGAAGGTATTTCTTTTACGGTAAATGATATTTTAAAATCAGGGTGAGAGAGGATACTGATATTGTTTGGAAACTGTGCATCCAACTCTTCTTTAAGAATATAGGCTGCTACCCCTTTTTCATTTTCTACAAAACTTTCAAATCCGGCCTCTCCCAGTTGAGCAATAAGAATGTCTGTTGCCGGTTGTAGAGGAGCTACTTCAAAAGTATATTCCAGATATATTTGCTTCATGATCTTCTATTTCCAGCTTCATTAAGACCGTTGTTCATTATTTCATGGCTTTAACAATAGCTATGAAGTCTTCTGCTTTTAATGATGCACCTCCTATAAGCCCACCATCCACATCTTCCTGAGCGAATATTTCTTCTGCATTTTCGGGTTTTACACTGCCGCCGTAAAGAATGGATATTTTATCTGCCAGGGACGCTCCGTATTGGTCTGACAGTACGTTTCTTATGAATTTGTGCATTTCCTGTACCTGAACAGGTGTAGCCGTTTCTCCGGTACCAATGGCCCAAACAGGTTCGTAGGCAAGAACTATATGTTTCCATGCTTCCGGCCCCAGATGGAAGAGTGCATTTTTTAGCTGGCTTTCTACTACTTCAAAATGATTTCCGGCCTTTCGGTCTTCAAGTTCTTCACCAAAACAGAAAATACTGTCCATATCGTGCGCCAGTGCAGTATCTATTTTTTTTGCCAGCAATGTATCGTTTTCACCAAAATACGCTCTTCTTTCAGAGTGTCCTAAAATAACTGTTTTGATACCAACACTGGCCAACATGGCGGCAGATACTTCTCCGGTAAATGCTCCTTTTTCGGCATAATGCATGTTTTGGGCAATTACTTCTACCGGATCTTTACGCAAGGCTTCAAAAGCTGCGTATAAATTGGTGAAAGCAGGAGCTATCATTACATAGGTATCTGTACGAGGCATACTTTTACGAATATCGGTAATGAGCATTTCTGTTTCTGCCAGATCATTATTCATTTTCCAGTTTCCGGCCACTATTTTTTTTCTCATACTTATGTTGGTATTTATAAAGATATGGTTATCCGGTATATCACATATCCGGAAGAGTATTTTGTACTTTCACAAAAGTATTAAATACCCTAAATAAATAAAGAACTATTTTGTTTTTTGACAATCTCAGTCATGAGTAGTTCCTAGGGTTAACACGTAACTACAAGTACACACAGCGGATCGGTTTTTACATTTTAATCATTCCATCATTTATTATGTTTCCAAAATAATGAGTTAAATTAGAAGATATTTTTTCAAATACATTGGGAATGTAATCCGCAATATTTTCTACTGTCAATTCATTGTCAACTGGGAATTGGTGATATTGATTCAGATAATTTTTGATATTAGTTTTATCTATTTCGTTTAGTTTATCAAAAGGATTTGTCGTTGCGTAATTATGAAGGTCTGACAAGTGAATAAATCCACAACCAAATTTGTAAACGTAATGAACATATCCAAGTAATTCATCTGCTTTGTCAACCATATCCTTGTCGGTGACTTTTTTCCATTTGTTGTTATGTGTCAAAACCGTCCATCGTTCGCCTGATAGAGTTTGCTGTATTAATCTTTCCCTTTCATTAATGTCAGCTATTCTTCCAAGGTACATAATCCTAATGAATGAATCTAATTCGGTTCGTAATGTCTCTATACATTTGCTTATTCGCTTTTTAGAAAAGTCGTCTCGCAACGATTCTGCATTTTCTTTACTTCTGTTTTGAATAAGCTCTATAAATTGCTGTTTTATATCTGGCATTTGTATGGGTGTTACTTAAACCGACCGCCAACACCTAAAAACAAGTATGACACTTATTTCATTTTAATTATGACGATCATCTAAATACTCCTATTAATATAGTAATAATTGTTTGTTTTTCTGTAAGGGGTATATGTACGTTTGTCTGGTGTTGGCTTTGTTCCTTTTTACTCGTCTAAAAAGGAGCAAAAAAAGGACGCCTTTTCCTTAGGGGTTTTGCTACGCAAACCGTACTCGAAACACTGCCCAAAAGGAGTAACCCTCCTTTTGGTATATCACCAGCGCTTTCTTGTACTACCCGGAGGAAAAGGGTTGCTTTTCCAAAAACTTTTGGCACGGTACACTTTAACATGCTTAGGGTACGAATATGTTTGTGCATGGCTCTTTGTGTGGGTTAACAAGACAGCCTCCGACGGGTACATATAAGACCTTTAAACAGGCATTTGAAATAGCAAAATCAGTTTCGCCTTATGATGAAAATTATGTGTACAGGTTAAGTCAAAAACTCTTGTTTTTTTTAACTCAGTTCTTTATCCGATATCCATTTATCCAATACTAACGGAATTGTTTTCTCGGGATATTGAAAATCAAATTGATGGTACAATTTTCCAACCAAGTCAGTTTGTAATGATTTTAGAGTTTTATCTTTTAGTAATAAGACTGGTTTGTTCAAAGCCATCATATACCCAATTTCAAGTGAGACATTTGGGTTAAATTCCTCTGTGTTTATTCTATCAAATAATGCAATTCCAAAAGAACATCCTTGCATATAGGTCTTTATATTTTCGAAAAGGTCATCTGCATACCATTTATCATCTGCTCTCAACAGGGTTATTCCCTTTTCGGCAAGATGAGACTTTAATACATCTATTATCTCCTTTTGGATTTTTGAATCCTCAAACTTCATCATTAAAAATCCACATTTTTCCGTAATTGGATAGTCTTTTCTAAACCTTTTTAAAGACAAAGAAAGTTCATCACTTATTGTTGGTTGATTACTTTTTAATAATGCCATGTCTTCCTTGTAAACTGATATTTTTATAGATGTTTTTTCTGTTAAGTCTTCGTCATCATATCCATTGTCACCTAATTTCCTAAGATATTCAGGTTCGATGGTTATCGAGCCTTGTAAATATTCTACATCTTTAAGACATTCAAAAGAATGCCTAAACTCTTTTAAATTTAAAATCCATTCTCCTGTTAAATTATTAGCAGGTCTTAAATATGAAATATTGTTGCCTTGAAGAATTCTATAGAATCGTCTCAATATTTCGTGTTTACTTAAATCTGAATTTTCTTCGTAAAATATGAATACAGGGCTATCATTTGGTATTCCATCATAATTTGGACATTGAACATCCAGATTTCCTACAAAATTTTTAAAATGGAATGTAAACATTAATTTTTCTATATTTTTAATATTATTTACAAACTGTGTTTTTATAGGTTTACCTATTAAACATTATGATCACAAAGAAATCTCATTCAGGTCGTTGTGATGTTTTTTATCCAAAATGGTCCCGTTCTCTAACGTAAGTACACCCGGGTTGGAACGTACCATGGTTTTTAATGTAGTCTGATCTGTAAAATAAAAGTCAAAACCCAACTCAAATTCTTTTTTAATGGTTTTAGCTTCATCGGGAGAGGAAGCAGACATCCCGATAACTGTATATCCCTTTTGTAAGGCTATGTCTGTAAGGGCCTTTACTTCATTAAAACCCTCGGCATCTGATTTGGCGAGGTCATAAGAGATCACAAACAATACTTTTTCTTTACTCAAATAGGTTTCTGTATAGTCACTTCCTTCTTTTTCAATAGTAAAATCATGAACCGGAGGTATATATCCTTCCTGTAACAGGGTTGTCTTTACATCTATCAGGTCTCCTGCTACCTCAGGATACTCTCCATTAGTAACCAACTCCGTTTCTTTTCCGTCAATATTAAACCTCCAGGTGTATTCATACAACGCTTTAGGAGCATCATCCGGCACACTCATCCCTTCTTTTATATTACTTCCTATTTTATAGGCCCTGAAATCTATAACCGGTAAATGGTTAAGAACATGATTGGCAAAAACAATACAAACCAGCAAGGTCAATACCGAAGCATAAGTACTGAATCGTTTTGACCAGACCGGGTGAATATATGATTTCCCATAAAAAAGGATCAATATAAAAACAAGTAATACCACATCTTTGGTAAATGACTGCCATGGTGTTAACTTTAAAGCATCTCCAAAACAACCACAATCGGTAACTTTATTAAAATACGCAGAATAAAAGGTAAGAAAGGTAAAAAAAACGATCATAAGCAATAAGCTCCAGACCGTAAACCTGGGAATAAAACCTACCAGCAGCATAACTCCCAGGACCACTTCAAAAATCACTACAAACAGTGCTAAAGCCAGTGCAAAAGGTGTTAGGAAATCTAAATTCAATACTGCGGGACTAAAATATTCTTCCAGTTTAAAAGAAAAACCTACCGGATCATTAAGCTTTACAAAACCGCTTATTATAAAGAGTATCCCCACTACCACCCGGGATATTCCAACTGCATACTTCATATGATTGTTTTATGTGTTTTTTAGAACTTTAATTATCTGATTTTTTCAGGAAGATGCCTTTTTTATTTCATCTAGGTGTATCAAAGCGAAAATGGCATAATTAATTATATCCTGATAATTAGCATCGATACCCTCACTCACCAGTGTCTTTCCTTTGTTATTTTCAATTTGTTTTACTCTCAATAGCTTTTGCAGGATAAGATCGGTAAGTGAACTGATACGCATTTCGCGCCAGGCCTCTCCATAATCATGGTTTTTACGTTGCATAAGTGCTTTTGTTTCCTGTAGCTTTCGGTCATACGCTTCCAAACCTTCTTCCAGGGTGAGGTCCGGCTGCTGTACTACCCCTTTTTCCAGTTGTATAAGGGCCATAATGGCATAATTTATGATCCCAATGAACTCTGAAGTTTCATCTTCATCTACCTCACGAACTTCGTTTTGCTGTAAACCCCTTATGCGTTGTGCCTTTATAAATATCTGATCGGTTAACGAAGGTAATCGCAATATACGCCATGCACTGCCATAATCTTTCATTTTCTTGGCAAACAGATCCCGACAGGCCATTACCACGGCATCATATTGTTTTGAGGTGTTTTGCATACTTTTGATTCTATTTTGCGTAAATTTCGCTTAAATTTCCATATGTTCAAAGCAAAGAGGGGGAAGTTGACATTTTTTACCTTCTTTAAGTTTATCTTTGTCGTGCTATGTATATAAATTGTAAAGGTACACTGGTTGACCTTTCTACTCCGCGGGTAATGGGAATACTCAATCTTACTCCGGATTCGTTTTATGACGGGGGCCGTTATGCTGATAGAAACCGTATTCTTCAAAAAACGGAACAAATGCTGGAAGAAGGTGCTGCTTTTATAGATGTGGGGGGGTACAGTTCCAGACCCGGAGCTCTGGAAATTCCCGAGGAAGAAGAGTTAAAGAGAGTACTCCCGGCCATTACCGGTATCCTTGAGCGTTTTCCTGACACATATATCTCTGTTGATACTTTTAGGAGTTCTGTTGCCCGGGCAGCAGTAGAAGCCGGAGCAGTTATGATAAATGATATTTCTGCCGGCCTGTTAGATACCGCTATGCTCACTACCATAGGAGAACTACAGGTGCCCTATTGTATGATGCATATGCAGGGAACTCCGCAAACTATGCAAAATGCGCCTGTATATACTGATATTTTGCAGGAAGTACTTTACTTTTTCTCAGAACGTATAGCCGCTGCCAGAGAAAAGGGTATTCACGACCTAATCATAGATCCCGGATTTGGATTTGGAAAAACTTTAGAACACAATTATGAACTTCTTTCAAAAATGGAAAGCTTTTGTATGCTCGATCACCCTCTCCTGATAGGAGTGAGCAGGAAATCCATGATCTACAAACCTCTTAACACCCTTCCGGAAAATGCTTTGAATGGCACCACTGCCCTACATATGGCAGCTCTGGCTAAAGGAGCCGCCATACTAAGAGTACACGATGTTAAAGAAGCTATGGAATGTATTACTTTGTCCAAACTTATATATTCAAAAAAATGAAAAAGATTTGTTTAGCCTGTTTGTTAATTCTCTGTATAGGTTGTACCCAGGATCAAAAGGTACAACTGGCTGAAGTTGATCAGGGTGAAATACGGGAGCTTACCAACCACTCTGCTGTATATATTTTTTATGATCCCACGGCTCCAGACAGCCTTATTTTTAATGCTAACAACCTTATTACTAATACCAACTGGATACTACATATAGATAAGCGCCTGCCACTTTCGAAACTTCGGAATCAACTGGACTTTATCTATAATAAAGCCAACAAAGAAACGATGCATAAAAAAGAACCTTCGCCTATTTATTTTTCAGTACATGACCGTCTGGCCGAAGGATTGGCATTTATAGAAGCTACGGGTACAAAATTTCAACCGGCTTCTATGAATTCTCTAAAACATGTAGCCACAACTCCCGAAGAACATAGTAGCCGGCAAGTAGTTCATATAGATCTAAACTACGAGCATCAAATTACCATTGATGGTGATATCGTAAAAAAAGAGGTTTTCATTCCCTATTTACAGGAAAAATTAAGTAGCATCGATACATCGGAAAACATTTTAATATATCTGAATGTTGATGAACGCATACACTTTGAAGAGTATATCAACTTGTATTTAAGAATAAAAAGGCTGACATCTGAAAAAGTACAGTTAGCCTTCTTGCATTTTGTATATTAAGTAGCTTCACAAAAAAGCCGTGATTGTATTTTGTTAACCAATTTTGTTATTTTTACAAAAACCCTTACCGCCATTGAAACTTTTTGATTTTTTGGACTTTAGTATCGCTGATGTCATTGACATTTTACTGGTAGCCGTGCTCCTGTATTATGTTTATAAACTGGTAAAAGGTACTGTGGCGATCAACATTTTTATAGGGATCGTTATTGTATATCTTATCTGGAAACTAACCGAGGCCTTACAGATGAAAATGGTTAGTGGTATTTTCGGAGGGTTTATGAGTGTAGGGCTTATTGCGCTGATCATTGTTTTCCAGCAGGAAATACGGAAGTTCTTATTAATGGTAGGTTCTACCAATTTCACCGGAAGAAAGAAATTTTTACGCCATCTTAAGATATTGAGAGATGAAGCGCTCCAAACGGAAACGAACGTTCGCGCTATTGTTAGTGCCTGCAGCCGCATGGGCGACTCAAAAACAGGTGCTCTCATTATCATAGAGCGCAATAACAATCTTGACTTTGTTAAGCAAACGGGAGATACAATGAATATTGAGCTTAATACACCCATTTTGGAAAGTATTTTTTACAAGAATAGTCCGTTACACGATGGTGCAGCAGTTATAGAAGGTAATTTTGTTACTGCCACCAGAGTGATCCTGCCAGTGTCTAACGAGCGTACCATTCCCTTACGTTTTGGGTTAAGGCATCGTGCCGCAGTGGGTATTACCGAAAAAACTGATGCCCTCGCATTGGTAGTAAGTGAGGAAACAGGACAAATTTCTTATATAAAAAACGGAGAGTTCACTCTTTTTAAAGATCTGGAAGAATTGATCTACATATTGGAAAAAGACCTTACTTAAAACCAAATAGGTTATGACCTGCAAAAACTGCCAAAACGTATTGCATTCACCTTATCTTTTTTGTTCTAATTGCGGTGCCAAATACGTTCAAAAAGAGATTAACGCTTACAAGCCTGTCATTTCAACTTACTGAAACCTTTTTAAATGTAGATAACACGCTGTTAAAGACGTTTAGGCACATGTTCACAAAACCGGAGGAAGTAATTAACGGGTTTATTCAGGAATACGAAAGCGTTATCTAAACCCTTTTAATTATATGGCTGTCGCCATAACACTTACCGGTTTGCAATTGTTTATCATCAAAAAGCTTAGACCAAATTTCTATACTTCTTTTAATGTAGGGGATGAAAACACTGAAGTATTTAGGCAATCTATGGACACTTTTTTAGATTACCAGGCTATTTTTTCTTTTTTAGCCATACCGTTTATGGCTATCATTTCTCTTATAGTTTTCTTTAATTATCGCAAGTACAACTTTACTGAACAAGCGGTAATCTATATGTATAGTTATACACAGATATCTATATTACTGTCATTTTTTACTGTTTCTCTACTCCCTTTCTACGCATCTGCTCCTATATGGGTTACGCTGGTTACCTATATAAGCCTTATTGCCTATCATGCCTATGTGTTAAAACGAGTATTTACCTTAAATTACAAACAGCTTTTTTAAAAACACTTTTGTTCCTGGGCATTTTCCTGGTTTTTTATATCATAATTGTGTTTGCTGTAGCTGTTTTGTTTTTTGCGTTTGTAGGAATTCCTAAACCTTCATAAAATAATAAAATAGAAAGGTCAAAAAAACGGTTGGTGGTACTATAGAGGTCAACTTATGGCTTCTCTTGTCATAAACTGAACTTCGTAAAGTTTTTTGTAGTATCCGTTTTCTTTTTGCAACAATTCTTCATGGGTACCGGTCTCTACAATTTTACCGGCATCCATTACCAAAATACGTGTGGCTTTTTTAACGGTTGCCAGACGGTGTGCAATGATAATAGACGTTCGGCCTTCTGTAATCTTATCTGTGGCCTGTTGGATCAACTGTTCGGCATATGCATCTACTGAAGAGGTGGCCTCATCCAGTATTAAAATACTTGGGTTACTCACATAGGCCCTGAGAAAAGCAATAAGCTGTCTTTGTCCGCTTGAGAGCATGGTGCCTCTTTCTTTTACATTGTACTGGTATCCTCCGGGCAAACTCATAAAGAAATCATGTATCCCAATAGCCTTTGCCGCATTTATGACTTCCTGCTCTGAAATGTCCGGATTTCTAAGGGTAATATTGTTATGAATGGTATCGGCAAACAAAAACACATCTTGTAAAACCACAGCTATTTTACTTCGTAGGGACTCTAGCTTAAATTTTTGAATATCAACACCATCTATACGTATTACTCCCGAATTAATATTGTAGAATCTGGTAAGCAAATTAATTATGGTTGATTTTCCCGCACCGGTAGCCCCAACAATAGCTATGGTTTCTCCTGCATTGGCATTGAAAGATATACCATGTATTACCTCTTCTTCTTCGGTATAACCAAAATACACATTATCAAAAGTTATATGTCCTTCTATAGTTACGGCCTCTTTTTCTCCTTTATCTTCAATTCTACTGTCGGTATCAAGTATCTTAAAAACCCGGTTGGCAGCTACCATTCCCATTTGAAGGGTATTAAACTTATCAGCTATTTGCCTTAGCGGGCGAAACAACATTTGGGACATTTGTATAAACATGAAGATAGTCCCTATTTCCATAGTACTGTCCGGTGCTATGACCCGTAAACCTCCGTACCAGACCAACAGGCCAATGGTGAGTGATGAAGCCAGTTCTGCCACGGGAAAAAAGATACTGTTATACCATACGGTTTTGATCCAGGCTCTTTCATGCTTACGATTAATTTCTCGAAATTTATCATATTCAATAGCTTCTCTGTTAAAGATCTGTACGATCTTCATTCCGGTAATACGCTCCTGCACAAAGGAATTTAAATTGGCAACCTGGGTACGTACCTCATTAAAAGCCAGCTTCATGGCCTTTTGAAACAATCGCGTTGCATACAATATAAGCGGAAGCACGGCAAAAACAATGAGCGCAAGCTCCCAGCTAAATATGAGCATCACTACTGCTACAACAGTCATTTTAAGCAGGTCACTAACAATCATAAAAAAACCTTGTCCAAAAATCTCAGCAATACGCTCCATATCATTTACCGAGCGGGTAACCAGTATCCCTACAGAAGAATTATCAAAATACTTCATTTTAAAACGCAGCATATGCCGAAATAGCTTGATCCTGATATCTCTTATAATACTCTGACCTAACCAGTTTGAAAAGTATATGAAACCCAATTGGCTAAGAACTTCCAGTAACAGTAATAATGCCATGAGCCCTACAAACAAGAGCAACCCTTCATTATCTTTATAGAGAATATAATCATCTACAGTAATTTTAAGTAAATAAGGCCTTGCTACTGCAAAAGAGGATAGCAAAATAGCAGCCACTCCTACTCCGTAAAAAATAGGTTTGTAGGGTTTGGTATAAGCAATAAGCCTCTTAAAAAGCTTAAAATCAAAAGCATTACCTGTTTTTTTATCCATGTTCTGTAAACAGCTGTATTGGGTAGACTACCTTAGTCAAATATAAGGCATGTGCGGGAACTGATACCCCGGCCTCCCCTCTATTTTTACTTTCAATAATCTTTTTAACATCTTCTTTAGATATTTTTCCTTTGCCTACATCTAATAAAGTGCCTACTATGGCACGTACCATATTTCTAAGAAATCTGTCGGCCGTAATTGTAAATATAATGCCCTTGCCTTCTTTGGTCCACAAGGCTTTGGATATCTCACATTTATAGGTTTTTACATCAGTATTAGATTTTGAAAAACATTGAAAATCATCATACTCCAGTAATAAAGCCGCCGCTTCATTCATCTTTTCTACATCAAGAGAATACCGGCAGTGCCATGCAAAATGAGCCAGGAAAGGGTCTTTTTCAAAAACAATCCAGTATTCATAGGTACGTGAAACGGCATCGAACCGCGCATGTGCCGTCTCGGTAACCGGATGTATATTTTGAATGGCAATATCCGAAGGTAAAAACGCATTGAGCCTCCTGACGAGCCCTTTTCTGTCCGGTACATGCTCTGTATCAAAATGAGCAAACATTTGACGCGCATGAACGCCTGTGTCTGTTCTTCCGGCTCCTGTAATAAGGATTTCTTCCCGCAAAAGAAGAGAAAGGGCATGCTCCAGTGTTTCCTGTACAGATATAGCATTGGGTTGACGCTGCCAGCCGTGATACTCTTTTCCCTTATATGAAAACTCAAGAAAATATCTCAAAGAATACGTATTTTTGTTCATTCTTGTCAAAGATACAAAGGAAGCAATATTAGTTCCACAATCCTAAAAACACCTTTCAAAAACACACCATGAAAAACATTCTTCTTCTATCCGATACGCATAGTTATATAGATGCCCAAATATTAAAATATGTAGCTCAGGCAGATGAAGTATGGCATGCAGGCGATATTGGAGATCTCAAAGTGACCGATGCTATTAAGGAACTGAAACCTCTCAGGGGTGTATATGGCAACATAGATGATGCTACGGCACGGTTGGAATTTCCGGAACATGATCGTTTTTTTTGTGAAGATGTAAACGTATGGATCACTCATATAGGAGGCACTCCGGGCCGGTATAATAAACTGGTTAGGGAAGACCTTAAAAACCATCCTCCCAAATTATTTATTTGCGGACACTCACATATCTTACAGGTGAAATATGACAAGAAACTTGAGCTGCTCTTTATGAATCCGGGAGCGGCCGGCAAACATGGTTTTCATAAGGTACGTACCATGCTGCGTTTTACAATTGACGGCCCGGATATTAAAAACCTGGAGATCATAGAGCTCGCGAAAAGATAAAAAAAAGCCCGGACACTACCCCGGGCTTACGCACTAATACTACTAAGATATTAGGTTTATCGTAATCGATCAACAGATTTTACAAGATCTTCATCCTTTTTAATAGCCTTATTGGCTAAAACAAGAAAAACGATAGAAATTATAGGAAAAAGCATCCCAATACCCTTCTCAGAAACCAGTGTTTCTCCGGATAAGTTTAGTGATCTAACCACAAATAATCCTAGTAAAGTAATGTTTAATATGATATTCAATCTGTTTAGCACAAATTGTAATTTTCGATTTTTAAATAAAAAAACAGTTGTTAAAACCATCAGGGCAGAACCTGCAAATAACAATAAAACGGGCATTTCATCTTTTGCGTAAACTACTTTGTTATCCACATTGGTCCAAACACTTACTAAAAAAGGCAAAATACCGTTAATTATAAACACTCCCAGTAAATACAAACTCTGTATGCGTTGTAACATACCTTATGTTTTGAGGCAAAAATAAGAGTTCTTTTTAAAAAAATATGTCAGAATATGAAAATAAATTTGTAATATTGCGGTATCCATTCGTAACTACCTCATTCAGTGGTTCGTTTGTACTTCAGTTCAAAGTTTTCATAACGACTAAAACACAGTCTACCTCAACAGTAGTATTTCATAATTTATTGATATTTCAATGTTTGACATTTCAGATTTAAAAGAAAAGAAGCTTATTGAATTACAGGATATCGCCAAAGGCCTTAATGTCCCTAAGTTCAAGTCCTTAAAAAAAATGGACCTTGTGTACCAAATACTTGATGTACAGGCTGCGACCCCTCAGGTGACAGCACCTTTAAAAGATACTCTTTCGGCAGAAAAACTGGAAGAGAAAAAGAAAAGAAGGACCCGAACACGTGTAAATAAAACACAACCTAAGAAACAGGAGAAAAAAGAAACGGCTTCTCCTACCCTTTTTGAAGAAAACAAAAATCCGCAGCCGGCAGCCCAAACTGAAAAAAGCAAAGAGCCTCCGGCCCAAGAAAAGAAAGAACCCGCCAAGCCTAAGGAAGAATTCAAAAAGCGAGAGCAGGAAAGTAAAGATCATCCACAAAAAAGGCAACACCATAAACAGCATTCATCTGTACAGCAAGCCAACACAAAAGAAAATATTGACAAAGACAACTTTGACAAAGACAAGAAAAACCGATACAGAGATCCTGATTTTGAATTTGACGGTATTGTAGAAAGTGAAGGCGTTCTGGATATCATGCAGGATGGTTACGGATTTTTAAGGTCATCAGACTACAACTATCTTTCTTCTCCAGATGATATTTATGTGTCTCAATCTCAGATCAGACTGTTTGGGCTCAAAACCGGGGATACAGTTCTTGGTAATGTACGTCCGCCTAAAGAAGGAGAAAAGTATTTTCCGCTCATTAAAGTGGCCAAAATTAATGGCCTTGACCCTCAGGTGGTGAGAGATCGTGTCTCTTTTGAGCATCTCACACCTCTGTTCCCTGAAGAAAAATTTAAACTCGCCGAAAGGAGAAGCACCATATCTACCCGGATCATTGATCTTTTTTCACCTATAGGAAAAGGACAAAGGGGTATGATTGTTTCGCAGCCTAAAACAGGTAAGACCATGCTGCTTAAAGATGTAGCCAATGCTATTGCAGCAAATCATCCGGAAGTCTATCAAATTATTTTACTTATAGACGAACGCCCGGAAGAAGTTACCGATATGCAACGTAATGTTCGGGGCGAAGTAATATCATCTACTTTTGACGAACCCGCAGAACGGCATGTAAAAGTAGCTAATATTGTTCTTGAAAAGGCCAAAAGACTCGTAGAGTGCGGGCATGATGTAGTTATCCTTTTGGATTCTATTACCCGACTGGCAAGAGCTTATAATACTGTACAACCGGCAAGTGGCAAAGTACTTAGCGGCGGTGTAGATGCAAATGCCCTTCATAAACCCAAACGTTTTTTTGGAGCTGCCAGAAATATAGAAGGTGGTGGTTCTCTTACCATTATAGCTACAGCTTTAACCGAAACCGGCTCTAAAATGGACGAAGTGATCTTTGAAGAGTTTAAAGGAACCGGTAATATGGAACTCCAGCTTGACAGACGCATAGCCAACAGGCGTATTTTCCCTGCTATAGACCTTATCTCCTCTTCAACCCGTAGAGACGATCTGCTTCTGGACGAAACCAATATACAGCGCATGTGGATACTTAGAAAATACCTTTCAGACATGAATCCCGTAGAAGCCATGGAGTTTATTGAAGATCGAATTAAGAAAACCCAGAACAATGAAGAGTTCCTTATGACAATGAATCAATAGTGATAACATGTATATTTAAAAAAAATCCTGCTTCCCGCAGGATTTTTTTTTATGTCATGTATATCTTTACTCTATATCATTTTTTGACTCTTTCGGAATAATTATCTAGCTTTGAGAAAGATAGGTAATTACTTTCATTTGAACTTTGTTTATATAAATACAGTAAAAGCTCAAAAGCTCATATTCTTCATATTCCTGTTTCTAGGCTTTTTAGGGCATACTCAGGAAAAAGAGGCCTCTTTCTGGTATTTTGGCAGGTTTTCAGGAATACATTTCAACCTGGACCCCACCAGTCTTATTGACGGCAGAGCAGATACGGAAGAAGGATCTTCAGTAGCTACCGATGCCAGTGGCAACCTCCTTTTTTACACAAATGGCGTAAACGTCTGGACCGCTGCACAATACCCGCATCCCCTAATGCAAAACGGTACCGGGCTTCTGGGAGGGAATAACAGTAGTCAATCTGCACTTATTATTCCCAGGCCCGGTCATCCGGATATTTTTTACATATTTACCGTAAGCGGGCACCAACAATTCACACTTACTTCATCCAGAGGTGAAGGTCTTAACTATTCAACAGTAGATATGTCAAGGAACGGAGGTGCCGGGGCAGTCATAAACAAAAACATCCCTCTTTCTACCTATAATGCTGCCGTAACCGTTGAAAATGATCTGAAATGCTCGCAAAAGCTTACAGCGGTTCAACATGCCGATGACGAATCCTTCTGGGTAGTAACTCATTTTCTTCATACTTTTTATGCATTTCGGGTTACGGCCAGAGGGGTAGTTGAGAGGCCTGTAAAAAGTAAGATAGGACCCACGCTCTACCCCGGGAACTATGCCCTTAACTCCAAAGGTCAAATGAAAATATCACCCGATGGTACTAAACTGGCTATGGCCAATGAAGCCAATG
This sequence comes from Ascidiimonas aurantiaca, assembly GCF_037646345.1. Lineage (NCBI taxonomy): Bacteria > Pseudomonadati > Bacteroidota > Flavobacteriia > Flavobacteriales > Flavobacteriaceae > Ascidiimonas > Ascidiimonas aurantiaca. The sequence goes on from NZ_JBBEWR010000011.1 coordinate 47,072, forward strand.
GTATTGATTCTCAAAGTGAAGGCACCGGTAACCTCTACCTTTTTGATTTTAACGATACTACAGGAGAAGTGAGTAATCCGGTAGAATTACTGCCTAATGACTTTATACATCCCTACGGTGTAGAATTCTCAGACAACTCCAAAAAACTCTATGCCACTTTACGAAGCTGGAACGATCGCACCATAAACAGAGGGCAGAGCAGCCTTTATCAGTTTGATCTCAGTTCGGGACAAACCCCACCCAGAGCTTTTCGTATGGATATTGATCTAAATTTTCCACCCGGAGCTTTACAACTGGCCATTGACCGAAAAATATACAGAGCAATGCGTGGCAGACCGGAATTAAGTGTTATTAATACCCCAAGAGAAGACCGAACCAATGCCGACTATCAGAGCAGAGTAATCAATCTATTAGGAAGAATTAGCAAAACAGGGCTTCCCTCTTTTATTCAATCATATTTTCATGTAGAAATTAAAACACAGAATACCTGTGTGGGGAGAGAAACAGAACTTTCCATAAACTATCTTCCCGAACCCGTAACTATTGACTGGGATTTTGGAGATGGCAACCGTATTTCAGGTACTTCAGACAAAAGACCCCGCCATGTTTACAACACACCGGGAGATTATACAGTAACTGCTACTATAACCAAGGGAACCGAAACAGAGATCTACCAAAAAACAATCACTATTTACCCCCTACCGGTTTTAAATGCCACCTCTCTTACCCAATGTGATGATGACGGAGATGGTTTTAGCGACTTTAACTTAAAAGAAGCTCAGTTATTTATAACGTCCGAACCAGGGGTTCGGTTTACTTATCATTTTACGTTAACAGATGCAGAGACAGGTCAAAACCCCATTAATCAGGGAGTGACTTTTTCCGATGCACTGGCATCCCGGCTTTACGTACGAGCTACGGGTAGAACCAATTGTCATAACACCACCACCCTTGAACTTAATACCGTAAATACTTCTATCCCCAACAATTTCCAATTGTTCTATAGCGCCTGTGATGATATGGAGGATGGTGATGACACTAATGGGATCACTGCATTTGACCTGAGTGATGCCAGTGCTCAAATACAGGCGTTGTTCCCGGCTGATCCCGGTTTGCTCATCACCTATTACAAAAACCGAAGAGATGCACTTGCCGAACTTAATGCCATTGACCCTTCAAATCACAGGAATGTTGATTCCCCCTTTCAGCAGGATATATGGGTACGAATAGAAAACCCTTCGGGCAATGCCTGTTTTGGCCTTGGGAACCACATACAATTACAGGTAGATCCTACTCCGGTATTTGAGGTATCTGCTCCTCCCATATTTTGCATCAATGCTCCGGAGACTATCAACTTACGTGTTTTAAATGCTGCTGAAAACTATCAGTACGAGTGGAAAAATGCTACCGGTGAAGTGTTATCTACAGATGCAAACCATCTGGATGTAAATGATTTTGGAACATATTATGTTACCGCTACCAAAACAGACGGAACCGGATGTTCAAAAACCAAAAGTTTTGAGATCGTACCTTCGGTAATTGCCAACATCCAAAACATTACTGTTATAGATAACAGCAGTAACAATTCTATTACACTCAGCGTAAACGGTATAGGAGATTATGAATTTGCACTGAACGATAATCGCTTTGTGAGCGGAAACCAGGATAACGGGCACCAATTTACCGGAGTACCCTTAGGAGAGCACACTGTTTACATACGAGATAAAAATGGCTGTGGCATGGTACAAAGAGAAGTCTCTCTCATTGGTTTTCCCCGGTTTTTTACCCCTAACGGAGACTCTGTAAATGATACCTGGCAAATTATAGGCGTACGGTTGCAACCGGGGTCTAAAATCACCATCTTTGACAGATACGGAAAATTACTTGCTGATATAGATCCGACCAGTACCGGATGGGACGGTACATTCAACGGGAACGTTATGCCTTCTTCTGATTATTGGTTTTCTGCCAGGCTTCAGGACGGGCGTATATACAAAGGGCATTTTAGCCTGAAAAGATAGCAAAGCTAATCTTTAAGACGCTGGATTTCCTTTTTAAGGGTTTCTACAGATCGCTGTAGCTGGTTAAGTGCCAGATGTTGTGAAGGACTGGTGTCAATATCAAAGCTAATTTTACTATTTACCTGCCATAATTCCAGTATATCACTTACTTCTATCGTGAAAGGTGGATAGAACTCATTAAGGGAGATCAATACCAGTTTAGAAGGATCCTGTAGTTTTTGAACTTTTTTTACCAGCACACTGTCATTCATCACCACTACACAAACCGAATGGTCATTTACTTCATCAATAGAATTTACGGCACGGCCTATCACCCATTCTCCAGGCTGAAGCGATGGTAGCATACTGTCCCCTTCAACCTCAAACCCTCTGAAAGTGGCATTTCTAAACTGTGGTAAGGGAATACTAAAAGCCGGTAATTGTTCAAACCATTCTACATCCTGAATATTGGCAGGATACCCTGCGGCTGCTTTTACACTTACCATTACCGTATTTTCGGTATCCTCCGGCCCCACGCTCACCACTTTGGGTGAAACATTATGCAAGGATTGTATGTACCTTTGGCTACTTTCACCAAAAAGCCACATAGGATTTACCTTAAAACGGTGTAACAGTTCCATAACTGCTTTTCCAGGTACCCGAGTTTTTCCTCTTTCTATATCTGCAGTAGAACTACCTATTCCAAGGGCTTTAGCAAACCCTTGTTGAGTATATCCTTTTGACTCCCGTATCTCTTTAAAACGTTTGGCTTCAATGTTTACACCTTCTTCCATACTACAAAGATAATATATTTTGGAATTTTTCCAATTATTATTGCTTTTTGTTTTTAAATAATGGAATTATTCCATATTTTTGGAAAAAAATCACAATGCTCGTTACCCAACGCATACAAGAAAAGTTAAGTATCCTTGCCGATGCTGCCAAATATGATGTGTCTTGCGCATCAAGCGGCAGTACCCGAAAAAACAAAAACAAAGGGCTGGGGAATGCCTCTTCCATGGGAATTTGCCATTCTTATACCGAAGACGGGCGTTGTGTATCTTTATTAAAGATATTACTTACTAATCATTGCATATACAATTGTGCTTATTGTATAACGAGAAGTAGCAACGATATAAAAAGAGCCGCTTTTAAAGTCAAAGAGGTAGTAGCTCTCACTATCAATTTTTACAGGAGAAACTATATTGAAGGGTTATTTCTGAGCTCCGGTATCTTTAAGGATCCTGATACTACCATGGAGCGCCTTATTGCAGTTGCCAAAGCCCTCAGGGAAGAAGAAAACTTTAATGGGTATATACATTTAAAATCTATTCCCGGGGCATCAGACATCCTGATGAAAGAAGCGGGATTGTATGCAGATCGCCTGAGTGTGAATATAGAGATCCCCACTAAAAGCGGTTTGCGTTTATTGGCACCGGAGAAACGTTTTGATCACTTTGTGGCACCTATGAAAAAAGTGAGAGACGAGATCATACGACACCGTGATGAAAAAAAAAGATACAGATCAACTCCCAGTTATGCTCCAGCCGGCCAAAGTACACAAATGATCGTGGGTGCGACCGGAGAAACCGATCTGCAGGTAATGCTTACTGCTCGTCATTTTTATGAGAACTTTAATCTGAAAAGGGTATATTATTCGGGGTATATACCCGTCAGTCAAGACAGCAGATTACCTCAAATTGGTTCTCCGGTACCCATGTTACGAGAAAACAGGTTATACCAGACAGACTGGTTAACCCGGCTGTATGGTTTTCACATTACCGAGCTGCTTACTCCCGAGCAGCCTAACCTTGATACCGATATAGATCCAAAGCTCGCCTGGGCCCTGAGGAACCTGCACCTCTTCCCCATAGATGTAAATACAGCAGTTCCTCAGATGCTCATGAGAATTCCCGGTGTAGGTATGCTATCTGTACAAAAAATACTTGCCGCAAGAAAATCTGGAACCGTGAGATGGGAACATCTTAAAAAAATTGGAATCGCTGCAAACCGGGCCCGGTTCTTTATTGCCCGCAATGATAAGAACACAATGCAAAGAGAGTACACCCCTTTGGAAATTAAAAACCGTATCCTGAGATCATACCAAAGTAAGTACAGCGCAGTTTATGACCGACAATTATCACTTTTTATTAACTAATCCAGTAAATCCAAAAAAATGAAAAAAATACTCATTTACGATGGTAGTTTTGAAGGCTTTCTCACTGCCATTTACCAGGTGTTTGAAGAAAAAGCAGAAAATGTAAAGATTGTCAAACCCAAACATTATGAACCAGATATGTTTGCCGAGAGCGAACATATTATAAGCGATCCTTACAAAGCTTTACGAGTATGGAAAAGTTTATTATTAAAGGCTACAAAAATAGGGGCATATGAATTGTACAAAGCCTTTCTTAGTGAAATTAAAGGGGTTGAAATGGTGCTTTTGCGATATGTTGTGCACATGTATTCTACCGAAACTTATTCATTTGATAATTACAGGAATAACGATGTACTCAGAGTTTCTCAGGTAGCCAGGATGGTAAGCCGGGAAAAACATCGTATGGAAGCTTTTATCAGGTTCAGACTTACTACTAATGGTATTTATTTTGCAACCATATCACCCGATTTTAATGTATTACCCCTTATCGCACCTCATTTTACAGACCGATACGCAGATCAACCGTGGATTATTTATGATCTCAAAAGAGATTACGGGCTTTACTACGATCTGCATAAAACTGAAAGAATACAATTATCTGCAGAAGCAGATACTGAAAATGCTTTGGAAGCCCCCATACATCTGCATCAGGAAGAAGGTATATATCAGGAACTATGGAAAACGTATTTTAAAAATACTCAAATAGGTTCCAGAAAAAACATGAAGTTACACCTGAAACACATACCTAAAAGGTACTGGAGGCACCTTACTGAAAAACAACCGGAAGCGTGATCACTGTTATTTTACTGAATAGCACTTATTATATCGTGCCGGGTAATAATATGATATTTACCATTCCCCAGATCTACCAGTAACGCCTGATTATCTTTGTTGATAAGCTTTGATATTTTTTCTATTGGATCATTTTTATCAACAATTGGAAAAGGAGGCTTCATGATATCCTTAATAGGGGTCGTAGCTATGTTTGTATTTTCCATATAAGCTCTCAGCAAACTGGTTTCATCAATAGAGCCCACAAAACCGGTCACATCCTTTACTGGTATTTGGGATATTTTATATTTCTTCAACCTATCGGTAGCATGCTGCACCAGTTCTTCCGTCATCACAGTTACCAAAGGCTTATCCACATGTTGTTGTATAAGGTCCTCCGCGGTAGTTACCGGTCGTTCAAGAAACCCGCGTTCACGCATCCATTCATCATTAAACATTTTACCCACGTAACGGCTTCCCGAATCGTGAAAAAGCACTACTATCACATCATCGGGGCTAAATTTTTCCTTTAACTGAAGTACTCCTTTAATGGCAGCCCCTGCTGAATTCCCTACAAATATTCCCTCTTCTTTGGCCAGCTTTCTCGTAAAAACGGCAGCATCTTTATCAGTTACTTTGGTAAAACCATCAATAACACTAAAATCAACGTTTTTAGGCAAAATATCTTCTCCAATACCCTCAGTAATGTAAGGATAGATCTCATTCTCATCAAAAACACCGGTTTCGTGATATTTTTTAAATACTGATCCGTAGGTGTCGATACCCCAGATCTTAATGTTCGGGTTTTGCTCTTTAAGATATTTACCAACTCCGGAGATAGTACCACCGGTGCCTACTCCTACTATAAAATGCGTTATTTTGCCTTCGGTCTGTTCCCATATCTCGGGGCCGGTTTGCTCATAATGTGCTACTGTATTCGAGGGGTTATCATATTGATTTACATACCACGAATTGGGTGTTTCTCCTGCAAGCCGTTTGGACACTGAGTAATATGATTTGGGGTCATTTGGTTCTACATTGGTAGGACAAACTACTACTTCTGCTCCCACTGCCTTTAAGATGTCCATCTTTTCTTTAGATTGCTTATCATTAATAACACATATAAGCTTATATCCTTTTACGATGGCACCCAGAGCGAGTCCCATTCCTGTATTGCCCGAGGTTCCTTCTATAATGGTCCCACCCGGCTTAAGTCTCCCGTCGGCTTCTGCATCTTCTATCATCTTAATGGCCATTCGGTCCTTAACCGAATTTCCGGGATTAAATGTCTCCACTTTGGCTAAAACCAGTGCATCGATCTCTTTTGTGAGAGTATTAATCTTAACCAGTGGCGTATTGCCTATGGTTTCCAGTATATTTTTAGCGTATTTCATGTCAACTATTTGAGGTTGCAAAGTTACGCTTAATTGGAAGTATTTACCAATCCCGCTGTTTGTATTTTGAGATTATTTTTACTTTTTTCAGTAATCTCCGGAGTATTTTCTACTCAAAACGCATTGCCTTCACGGGCGATATACGGGTTATGATATAAGAAGGTATAAGCAGCATAAGCAGGCATAACAATAAGGTACCTGCATTTAATAACAGTATGTGATATATACTAATATACACAGGGGCTTTATCTACATAGTACGTTGCAGGGTCTAATTCAATAAATCCGAACTTTTGCTGTAACCAAAGGAATGTAAGCCCTATAAGATTGCCCCAAAACAATCCTATACCAATTAGGTAGGCTGCATTGTATAGAAAAACCCTGCGTATGCTAAGATTGGCAGCCCCCAATGCCTTTAAGATTCCAATCATGGGGGTTCTTTCAAGAATAAGTACTAAAAGTGCAGTTATCATATTAATACCGCCTACCAGGATCATGATACCAATAATAATAGCAATATTAAAATCAAATAATTTTATCCACTCAAAAATATAATTATATCGATCCAAAATTGATTGAGAATCCAGTGTAGAAAGGGTTTTTCCATATATCTCATTGCTTTTTTGAGATATCTCTGAAAAATCGTCTATAAACACTTCAAAACTGCCTACTTCATCCTCTTTCCATTTATTCATCTGTCGTATATGCCGTATATCGACAAAAACATAAGTAGCGTCAAACTCCTGAAAACCACTGTCATAAATACCTACCACTGTAAACTTTCGCTGGTTAGGTATTTTACTTTGATCATCTTTCAGAAAAAAAGAAAAAAAGGTATCTCCGGTTTTAAGATCGAGCCGATTTGCCAGATATGAAGAAATAAGGGCTTCGGTATTTAATGCATTTTGGTAATTGGGGAGCCTCCCGTCAACCATATATTCCCGAAAAGCATCCCAGCGATAATCTTTTCCCACTCCTTTAGCAATAATACCTTCGAAAGTATTTTCAGTACGAATAATACCTCCTTTTGCGGCAACCGCCTGTATGTGTGAAATTCCATCAACTGAGGAAAAAACGGGATAAAAGTCCTGACGGGTTGACACGGGATTTAAAGATACCGCAGAATTGTTGGTATCATAATTAAATATTTGGATATGGCCATTAAAAGCAGCTACTTTTTCCCGTATTTTATGCTGTAAGCCCACACCGGTTGCTACTGCTATTAACATCATCACCACCCCTAATGCGATAGCAGCAATCGCAATTTTTATAATTGGCGCCGAAATACTACTTTTATAAGATTTACCGGCAATAAGACGTTTTGCTATAAAAAATTCCAGGTTCAAAAGCTACCATTCATTTATGAAGTTCAAAAATACACTTTTTTTACCGTTGTTTATCATTGTTCTTTCCTGTAAGCAAAGTTCTGAAAACAACCTTTTGAAAGCTCATCTTGACACTGAACAACGCCAGCAGGCAAGCTCTCATTCTTATAAACAAATGACATTGGTACTTCCCGGCGCTAACCAAACGCAAACGTACCTTCCTCTGGTAAAAGGAAAAAAAATAGCACTTGCCGCCAATCCAACATCTGTTATCTTTCATAAAGGTGTTGGGCAGCAGGCACTTTCTTTTGATAGTGAAGCAGCCGATACCAAATACTTCAAAACCAAAGATTATACACATTTAGCTGATTCACTGATACATCTGGGAATGCAGCTAATTAAAGTTTTTTCTCCCGAGCATGGATTTCGTGGCAGGGCCGATGCCGGTGAAACTGTAAAAGACGGGGTTGATATCCACACCAAACTCCCGGTAATTTCTCTTTATGGGAGAAATAAAAAACCAACTCCTGAAGACCTGAAAGATGTAGAAATAATAATTTTTGACATGCAGGATGTAGGTGTACGTTTCTACACATATATTTCTACTCTTCACTATGTGATGGAGGCATGTGCCGAGAATAACATTCCACTTATTGTACTAGACCGGCCCAACCCTAACGGCTATTATGTGGACGGGCCCATTCTTGAGAAAAAAAGTTTTCTGGGGCTGCACCCCGTTCCCTTAGTATATGGAATGACCATTGGAGAATATGCCCGAATGATAAATGGAGAGAAATGGCTTGCAGGAGAGGTGCATTGTGATTTGACCGTTGTAACCTGTGAAAACTACGATCGCTCACTTCGTTACCATCTCCCCGTAAAACCATCACCCAATCTCCCCAATGACAAAGCCATTAACTTATACCCCAGCCTTGGGCTTTTTGAAGGTACTCACATTAATGCAGGGCGAGGTACAGACTATCAATTCCAGTTAATTGGGGCTCCTTTTTTTGACCCAAAACAATATTCATATACCTACACTCCTGTTTCCAAAGAGGGAGCCAAAAACCCTAAACATAAGGATAGTTTATGCTTTGGACTGGACCTGAGAACATATCCTGTATTAAAGGAAATTACCCTTACATGGATACTGGAAGCTTACCAAAACACTCCGGAAGGTTATGATTTTTTTAAAGATCCTTCATTCAGTTTACATGCCGGGAACGAGCTGTTAAAGCAACAAATAATAGCAGGAATGAACGAAAAAGCCATTAAAGAAAGCTGGCAACCAGGTATCCTTACATTTTTAGATATACGACAAAAGTACCTGCTTTACCCTTAAAAGAAAACTAGATACCCGGGCTGCCTATGCACTATATCTTGACCTGCTCTTTCATTTTTTCTACTATGCTGTAGGCTGCGGGGCAAATTGCTGTATTTTTTAAAGTAAGATTGGTAATTTGATGAAATTTTTTGCGATCGGTATGTGGAAACTCCCTGCAGGCCTTAGGGCGCACCTCATAAATCATACAGTAATTGTCACTATCCAGAAACGTACAGGGCAGCTGCTTTAACACTTTATCACGATCTTCATCCACTTTAAGATACCTATCTTCAAATACCTGTGGCTTTAGCTTTAAGAACTTTGCGATTCTCTGGATATCTGCTTCTGTAAACAGAGGGCCGGTAGTTTTACAACAATTTGCACATTGAAGACAATCGGTTTGAGAAAACTCCTCTTCATGTAGTTCCTGCATGGTGCGATCAAGGTTTTTTGGAGGTTTTTTCCTGAGCCTTGTAAAATACTTTTTGTTTTCTTTGTATTTATCCTTTGCCAATTGTGGCAAGAGTTCAAGGTTTTTATTCATCTAATGCAGGGTTAACATGTCAATATTTATTAGGTTTCAAAATTAAAGAATTTGGACAAGCCTGTTATTAAGTAATTTATTTCTTTATGAAAGATATTTTTGGGAAGGCTCTTGCAGACTATTATAATGGTGAAAGGTCTGAAAAACTATATACCGAAACTTCCATATCAGAAAAAGAGGAGTTTCCGGTTTCTCATCTGTTCAGGGATTATGAGAATATGCCTGAAATTGAAAAAAAAGCGCTGAGCGAAGCTCGCGGGCAGGTTCTGGATATAGGTTGCGGAGCCGGTAGCCATGCCTTGTATTTACAAAACATCAGAAAAATCGAGGTTACTGCGTTAGACCAATCGGCCAGAGCAACCGAAATCTGTAAAATGCGAGGAGTAAAAAATATAATTACCAGAGAATTTAAAGATTTTCACAATAAAAAATTCGATACTCTTTTACTATTAATGAACGGAACCGGGATCTGTGGTACTTATAAAAATCTCTCTGCTTTCCTAAAACACCTTAAATCCTTACTACATAAAAACGGGCAGATATTAATAGATTCTTCAGACATTATATATATGTACGATCAGGATAAAAATGGAAGCTACTACATTCCTGCTCAAATGGACTATTACGGAGAACTTGAGTTTGTGCTAACGTACAAAGGAGAAACGGAATTACCCTTTTCTTGGCTCTATCTCGATTTCAACACACTTCAAAAAGCAAGTAATTACGAAGGTTTTAGGTGTGAAATGTTAACAAAAGGAGAGCATTTTGACTATCTTGCCAAGCTTACTTTCTGGTAAACAGATAGTTTACAAAACGTATCTTTTTTAACATAATTTACTTCTTTTAAAAGTAAGAATTTTATATTTTTAGTGTCGAATTCAAAAAAAGCACAAATGAAGTCAAAATTTTTAAATCTTAACGGTATCAAAGTACTTTCAAAAGAAAGTCAAAGAAAAATCGTAGGTCAAATAGGACGTTGTAGCTCATTAGATCTTTCACAATGTGGTTGTTCATGCAGCGGTTCTGTAACCGGGCCTCTTTATTGCAGTCAATGTGTAGCTTGTCCTCAAGTATATACTTGTGACCAAGAATTTTAATCCAAGTTTTCTGCTTCAAACTAAACGTGGGTCCTTCTAATTTTACATACTCATCTCTCTAAACTTCTCAAAAAAGGGCTCACGTTAGTTTTTCATTACGCTTTCCATTTTAACATCCCATCAATTAGGGTTTTTCTACCTAAAACTGTTACCTTAGTACACATCTTTAACGCACTAACTATGAAAAAGGTTTTATACCCCTTTCTCCTTCTTTTTTTATGGGTATTTGCAGGATGCTCGGATACTTCTGATGATGATAATTCTAATTTTACAGCCAATCGCCAACAGGTAGGGTCTTCAGCAAGAGATTTATTAACTCAGGAAAATTTTGACCGCCTCATTCTCGATATTGTGTATGTAGAAGGTTACAGGCCCAGTGACACTACCATAGATAATCTTATTTCTTTTATAAACAACAGAACTCATAAACCGGCAGGAATTGAGATTGAATTTACAGCCGTAGGATCTACCGGACTTGAAGAGTTTGAAATACAGGAAATTGCAAACATAGAAGTAAGAGAACGCACTTTCTACAATCAGGGTACTACGATGGCTGTTTACATTTATTTTGCAGATGCCCCTTCTGAAAATTCAAGTGATAACACCCTCATATTAGGTTCGGCATATTTTAACACCTCGATCGTTATTTACGAAGAATCGGTAAGGAAACTGGCCGACAGAAGAGCCGGATTGTCATACAATACCGTAGCTACTGCTGTTTTAGAACATGAATTTGCCCATTTGTTGGGGTTGGTGGACCTGGGAACACCTTTACAATCGGATCATCTGGATGTTGAAAATGGAAATCATTGTAATGTTACTGATTGCCTTATGAATGCCAACATCGAATTCGGCACTCCGGATGTTTTGGGAGATGATGAAATACCAGAGCTGGACCCTGCATGCCTGGAGGACCTGAGGGCCAACGGAGGAAAATAGGCTTAGGGAATGTTAAGGTATTTATGGGTTTGTAATGATACCTTCCATTTAGGGTTTTTCATTACATAATTCACTATGTGAGGGATCATTTTTTCTCTTCTACTCCACTCGGGCTGTAAATACAAAATACACGAATCACTTACTTTTGAAGCCTGCTCTTCTGCAAACTGGAAATCATTGTGATTATAAATAATCACTTTTAATTCATTTGCCTTAGGGTAGATCTCCTGTAAGGGCAACTTCACTTTTTTTGGTGAAAGGCATATCCAGTCCCATATTCCGGTTAAAGGGTATGCTCCAGAGGTTTCAATATGTATTTTTAATCCTTTTTCTTTAAGACCTGCTGTTAAGGGCCCCATATCCCAGGTAAGAGGTTCCCCTCCTGTAACCACTATGGTATCTGAAAATTTTGCTGCATTGGCAACAATATCTTTAGTAGCGGTTGGGGGATGTACAGCCGCATTCCAACTCTCTTTTACATCGCACCAGTGGCACCCTACGTCACAACCTCCTACTCTAATAAAGTAAGCGGCAGTACCCTTATGAAAACCTTCTCCCTGTATGGTGTAAAACTCTTCCATAAGAGGCAACATCTCTCCTTTATCTACCAATGTCATTACTTCGTCTTGCATCATTTTGCAAAGATACTCAGATATTCATTTAAAACCACTTTTTAGCAAAACCTCAACTTTTATCTAAAAAATTTACATTTCAACGAAAAAAAGTACTACATGTTTGAATTTTAATAAACTAAAGACATATTTGTAAAAAATTTTTGGCCCTCCTATTGTTACGTGATGAGCCCGGTATGCAAAACCCGGGCTTTTTTTTTACTTCTTTACTTCACAGCAATACAGTCAATTTCAATGAGGGCATCTCTGGCAAGTCCCGCAGCAGCAAAAGTAGTACGTGCCGGTTTATTTGGAAAATACTGAACATATACTTCATTAAAAGCCTTAAAGTCTTCTATATTTTTTAGTATTACCGTACACTTAATTACCTGATCCAAAGAAGCATTGTGTTTTTCAAGCACTGCCTTTATATTCATTATGGTCTGTAATGTTTGTTCTTTAATACCACCTTCTGCCAATTCTCCGGTTGTATAATCAAATCCTATTTGGCCTGCCAGGAACATAAACCCGTTAGCAACTACCACATCACTAAACGGAGCATTTCTTTTTTGCTCTATATGTGATTCATGAAATTCTGGAACTACATCCTGGGCATACCCTGGTTTAACCGAAAGCATTACAGCCAGTAAACAAAAGGAAACAATTGATTTCATATCCGTACTTTTTTTGTTGCTTAAAATTAACTTATTTTTATCCAAATTTACTAACTATGAGCAGGAAAGAGACATTTTTAGGGCATATGGAAAAAGGGCATACCTTCAAGGGAGACGCTATCACTCTTGGGGCCGCTATTCTTGACGAAGAAGTGGTTGCCAATGCCTATGTAAAAGTACCCTTGAAAACCTTAAACAGGCACGGACTCATAGCCGGAGCTACAGGTACAGGAAAAACCAAAACGTTACAGGTACTTGCTGAAAATCTATCTGAAAAAGGTATTCCTGTATTACTGATGGACCTAAAGGGAGACCTTAGCGGCCTTGCCAAAGCAAGTCCCGGACATCCTAAGATCGATGAACGCCACGAAAAGATAGGCATTCCATTTGAACCTAAAGGGTTTCCGGTGGAAATACTTACACTGTCTGAACAAAATGGTGTTCGCCTCAGGGCTACCCTATCAGAATTCGGGCCTGTTTTACTTTCACGCATACTGGATCTTTCTGAAACTCAGGAAGGCGTTATGGCCATTATCTTTAAGTATTGTGATGACGCTCAACTCCCGTTACTCGATCTTAAAGACCTTAAAAAAGCCTTGCAATATGCTACCCATGAAGGTAAAAAAGAATTTGAAGCTACCTACGGTCGTATTTCTGCTTCTTCCGGAGGAGCTATCCTGCGTAAGATCATCGCATTGGAACAACAGGGAGGCGATCTTTTTTTTGGAGAATACTCTTTTGAGGTGGATGACCTGCTGCGAATAGATGAAAATGGAAGAGGTTATATTAACATTATCAGGCTTACCGATATACAAGATAAACCCCAATTATTCTCAACGTTTATGCTATGTCTCCTTGCCGAAATTTATTCTACTTTTCCTGAACAGGGAGATAGCGGGCGGCCCGAATTGGTGTTCTTTATTGATGAAGCACATCTCATTTTTAAAGAAGCCTCCAAAGCATTGCTCAACCAAATAGAGAGTATTGTTAAGCTTATACGCTCAAAAGGAGTGGGGCTGTACTTTGTAACCCAAAACCCTACTGATGTACCCGAGGCTGTGCTTTCGCAATTGGGTCTTAAAATACAACACGCTCTTCGTGCTTTTACAGCCAAAGACCGGAAAGCCATTAAACTTACTGCTGAGAATTATCCGGATTCTGAGTTTTATGATACTACCCAAATATTAACCAGCCTTGGTATTGGTGAAGCATTGATTACGGCTCTTGACGAAAAAGGACGCCCTACACCCCTCGCTGCCGCTATGTTGAGAGCTCCCATGAGCCGAATGGATATTCTTACGGAAACTGAATTACAATCTCTTATTTCCAACTCCCAACTGGTTAATAAATACAACAAAACTGTAGATAGAGAAAGTGCCTATGAGCTGCTAAATGAAAAGATACGTAAAGCCCAGGAGCTTGAAGAAAAACAACACGTACAAGAAGAGAAAGAGAAACTTGAACGTGCTTCTTCCCGCACCTCCCGAAGTTCTTCGTCTGCCAGTCAATGGGTGAAACCTGTTTTAAAAGTATTAACCAGTGCCACTTTTATAAGAGGCGTATTCGGGATATTATCTAAAAGTAAACGATAAAACACACTTTTATGAATTTAAAGAAAACCCTAGCCCTTTTATGTATTGCCGGCCTGCTTACTCAATGTACGAATAAACCCGACCCGTTTTTAATAACTGAGAACCAGATAGGGAAATTACCAAAAGGAGTTTTAACACAGGAACTGGACTCTATTTATAGCAATGACTCGCTCGTAACAAACGCTCCCAAAACGCAATTTTCAATGAGCAGCAAAAAGCATTATGAGGTTTACGAAAAAGGCGGAAAGCTGCTTTTGTCGCTAAGTCCGGTTAAGAAAGACAGTGTAGAGACCATAGAGAACATCCGGGTATATGACCCTCGATTTATTACCGATAAAGGCATTTCTTTAAACAGTACTTATGGTGATATCAGAAATGCTTATGAAGTACAAAAAATTACCTCTACTTTGTTTAATGTGGTAGTCAATATCAAAAACTCTGATGTTTACTTCACCATTGATAAGGATGATCTGCCTGCCGATCTAAAATACCAGACACAACCTATAGAAGCTGTACAAATACCAGATAATACGAAAATAAAATATCTAATGCTCAGTTGGAGCAACTAACAGGTAATTTTGGTTTTGCTGCGTACTACCTGTTTTAATTAAAATCAGTGACTTTCTTTAAAAACTTTCTAAGACCTCAAAAACATGAAAAAATACTTTGTTCAAAAAGAACCGCTCACCATTCCCACTTCAGATGGTAAACTTATTGAAGAACACTATGGCCGGGCCACCGATGGTGACAGCAAAATAAGCATTGCCAGAATGGTGGCACCTGCGGGATGGAGCGAGCCTTTTCAAACACCTGAATTTGACGAATATACAATTGTAGTAAGAGGCCGTAAACAGTGTATCGTAAACGGAGAGACCATTGTTCTTGAGGCAGGACAATCAATTAAAATAGGTAAAAATACACGTGTTCAATATGCTAACCCTTTTGAAGAGGAATGTGAATATATTGCCATATGTCTTCCTGCATTTTCATTAGATCACGTACATAGAGAAAACCCTTAAACTTTAAAATCACTATATGATTTAACCTAAAAAAACGTTTATCTAAATGTTAGTAATAAAACCCAAATCTCATGAAAAATCACCTATATTTCCTGCTGTGCTTTATCACAGCCATTTCTATAAGCTGTTCTGATGAAGATGACGATGTTACCATAAGGTCGGGAGACGAAACTGCCCCTCTTCCTGAGTCTCAATCTGTGATTACAGATAATGATGGCAATACCTATGAAGTAGGTTTTAACCAGATTACCAGTATTAATCAAAACCCTTTTGTTCGCAAAAGAAGTAGCTCTGGTAATACTTTGTGGAACATTACTCATGAAAGTACCCCGGTAGATGGAAGAGCCGAATTTATTTTTCTGGACAATGACCAGAACCCGTGGGTTGTTTTTAGCTTTGATGGAGGAAGTAATGATATTGGATATATAAACAGTAAGGAAATAGAAAATAATGCTTTTTCCTGTGTCTTTCAAAATAACTATGGAAGCGGTGGCGGGCCAAGAGTGTCTGTACTTGCGAGGTTAAACCCCAATACAGGAAAGATCGTAAAGGGTAGCTTTATAACCTCTCGTCTTACTAATGGCAATACCAATACACTTCGTATTGTAAAAGCTGATAACGTAAACGGTGTGATCGCCTTTGAGATAAATGCCGCTGCATGGCCTCCAGGAACGGGTACCTCTTACAACCGCTTTCCCGATTTAACCGATGATGATAGGATTGACGGGGCCTTTAAAATATATTATGAGATTAACACCGGTTTATCTGAAATTACCAAAGCAGTTTTACTTAAAATTTAAATATCTTTTTTATTCGGTTTTATTATTTTTACTAAAAAATATACTATGTCACATATACCACCTTTTCATATCGCTATTCCTGTTTACAACCTGGATGAAACCCGTGCTTTTTACAGAGATGTATTGGAATGTGAGGAGGGAAGAAGCAGTGATCACTGGGTAGATTTTAATCTGTTTGGTCATCAGTTGGTTATTCATTACCAGCCAAAGGAAAAAGCAGAAGAAGCATTTCACAATCCGGTGGATGGAAAACAAGTTCCTGTTCCCCATTACGGGGTGGTTTTAGATTGGGATACCTTTCATTCCTTTGCCAATAAGCTACAGCAAAAAGGCGTTCCTTTTATCATTGAGCCCTACATACGTTTTGAAGGACAAACCGGAGAACAGGCAACCATGTTTTTTAAAGACCCATCTGGTAACGCACTGGAATTCAAAGCTTTTAAAGATATGAGCCAGTTATTCGCCCGTTAAATAAATAACAACCTGAATACACTAAAGGAAAATAAAAGAACCTATAAAAAGTACTCTTTTTTGTTTGTGTAACCAAATCAAAACCGAATCCTGTTCGGATAAGCGGAGAGAACTCACCTTTACTACAGGCATTCTCTTTTAAATTCCATAAAATGGTTATTAATAATGTGCAACTAGCTGCTTAGTTGTTGATTTACGGATTCTATGCAAAATTGTTTACTCGGCGGATCATAAAGGCATTGCGCTTCACTATAAAAGCCGGCCGTTGTGAGCAATAGTGAAATGAGCCTGATAAACTCCAGCTTAAAGCTGGTAATTCACTCTAAATAATGGCATCTGTATTTTGAATTCTATTTGAGAGCCTGACTTTTCAATATATCATTTTTTTCCTTTCTTTGTAAGTGTAAGGGGTGCAAAAGGAAATATACTGCCTTGATCTACCTAAGGAAGTACGAAAAATGCCAATTTTAACACTTGATACATTTTATTAAACGCTCCGGTGGCGATCTCTGGCCAGAAGAGTATTTTTGAGAAGCATGGCTATGGTCATTGGCCCGACACCTCCGGGAACCGGGGTGATAAAACTGGCTTTTTTACTCACATTTTCAAAATCAACATCTCCTACAATGCGATACCCTCTTGGCAGGGTATCGTCCGGAACCCTGGTAATACCTACATCAATAATTACCGCATCATCTTTAACCATTTCGGCTTTTAGGAAGCCCGGAACTCCCAATGCAGAAATTATGATATCTGCCTGAGAGGTAATTTGGGTTATGTTTTTGGTGTGGCTATGGGTAAGGGTAACCGTAGAGTTTCCTGGGAACCCTCTTCTACCCATTAAAATACTCATGGGACGACCTACAATATGACTACGGCCTATAACTACGGTATGTTTTCCCTGGGTTTCAACTTGATACCTTTCTAAAAGCTCCAGGATACCAAAAGGGGTGGCTGGGATAAAAGTACTCATATCTAAAGCCATCTTACCAAAGTTCATAGGGTGAAAACCATCTACGTCTTTATCGGGATCTATCGCCATAATGACACGCTGAGTATCTATTTGCTTTGGCAGGGGTAACTGCACTATAAACCCATCTATACTCTGATTTTCATTAAGTTCCTTAATTTTCTTGAGAAGTTCTAACTCACTGGTAGTACTAGGCATTCTAAGAAGCGTAGACTCAAAACCCACCCGTTCACAAGCGCTTACTTTACTGTTTACATAGGTCATACTGGCACCGTCGTTCCCTACAATTATAGCAGCAAGATGAGGTACTTTCTCTCCCCGTTCTTTCATCCCGGTTACTTCAAGGGCTATTTCACCTTTAATCTGGTTTGATATTTTTTTTCCGTCTAAGATTGTCATACACTATAGGGGTTCGTTTAGGTTTTCGTTTTATATTTTCCAGGGCTCATGGGCATGTATTGTTATCATCGCATAGTTATGTATTCATAACATACTAGCGCATTTTACCCATCATCTGCATAAGTTTTTTTCCGCCCCCGCCCTGCATCATTTTCATCATCTTGCTCATTTGATTAAATTGTTTAAGAAGCTGATTTACTTCCTGAACGGATCTTCCGCTTCCTTTGGCTATACGTTTTTTTCTATTGGCATTTAACAATGAAGGATTTGAGCGTTCATCTGGGGTCATAGAATAGATGATGGCCTCTACGTATTTAAAAGCATCATCATCTATATCCATTCCTTTCATGGCTTTTGAAGCACCAGGTATCATACCCACCAGGTCTTTCATATTACCCATACGCTTTACTTGTTGTATCTGCCCCAGAAAATCATCGAAGCCAAACTGGTTCTTTGCAATTTTTTTCTGAAGTTTTCGGGCTTCTTCTTCATCAAATTGTTCCTGGGCACGTTCAACAAGGGATACTACGTCTCCCATTCCCAGTATTCGGTCTGCCATACGGGAAGGGTAAAAAACATCGATAGCTTCCATTTTTTCACCGGTACCGATGAATTTTATGGGTTTATTTACTACTGTTTTTATAGTAAGTGCCGCCCCTCCTCTGGTATCACCGTCCAGCTTAGTGAGTATTACGCCGTCAAAATTGAGCACCTCGTTAAATGCCTTTGCTGTGTTAACAGCATCCTGACCGGTCATGGCATCTACCACAAAAAGAGTTTCTTGTGGTTCTATGGCTTTATGAATATTGGCAATTTCAGTCATCATTTGCTCATCTACTGCCAAGCGTCCGGCCGTATCTATTATCACGGTATTAAACCCGTTACTTTTAGCGTATGCTACGGCCTGGGTGGCTATAGCTACCGGGTCATTATTTTCCCGGTCTGAATACACTTCGACTCCTATCTGATCTCCTACTACATGTAACTGGTCAATGGCCGCAGGACGATATACATCGCAGGCTACCAGTAATGGTTTTCTTGTTTTTTTGTTTTTAAGATAATTAGCAAGTTTACCCGAAAATGTGGTTTTACCTGACCCCTGTAAACCAGACATAAGGATTACTGAAGGATTACCGGAGAGATTAATGCCAGCCGCTTCTCCGCCCATGAGCTCGGCCAGCTCGTCTTTTACGAGCTTGACCATTAACTGGCCTGGCTGTAAGGTAGTGAGTACGTTTTGACCCAATGCCTTTTCTTTAACCCTGTTGGTAAACTCTTTGGCTATTTTGAAGTTAACATCGGCATCCAGTAAGGCTCTGCGAACCTCCTTAAGGGTTTCCGCTACGTTAATCTCAGTAATTTGCCCGTGCCCTTTGAGCACATGCAACGCTTTATCTAACTTTTCACTTAAACTGTCAAACATAATCCTGCTTCTTTTCTAAAACACCCTTTTAATAAAGGCAAGTGCAAATTTAGTTATTTGTGATGTATTGAGGAAGTTTATTTTAACAGGAAGATGATTAAGAAGAGGGGGCAAATAAATACTTGAAATACTCCTAACAAAAAAGCCCGCTCTCAGGAGGCGGGCTTTTTTGTTAAAGGCCAAAACCGTAATTAAACCTAAAACTTGGCATCAAAAACAATCAGTTATTTAAGAAATATTAATTTGCCTTTTCAAAAACAATGGTTTTTGTTACCATATTATCATTTGTTTGTTTTAACTCTATTCGGGTTTCGGTAGCAGACACCACTTCCCAGTCTTCATTGAGATTATTAAAAGGATCATTCTCTCCCAGGTTCATGTCAAAATCAATACTATCATTATCCAGATATACTACCCAAGAACCTTCAACCATTTGCCCGTTACCTTCAACAACTACCTTTCCTTCTGTATCAAATCCAAATTCGTATCCTGAAAAGTTGGCGGTACCATCAACACCATCGCTAAAATATGAGGCAACCAACCATGTGCTATTAATAATAAATGATCTCACTTCCTGAGCCTCACCATCATTATTTCCCTCACAGTATTTTTCAAGTACCAGTTCGCTGTTTTCATTTACAAAAGTTACCCGGTATTCTTCAAGACTGGTAATTAGCCAGCTCAGATTTAATTCAGGACGCCCCTGAAAAGAAATTTCTACAGCAAACCCTGCACTGGTTTCAACAATGTTCCATGTACCGGTTACAAAGGTTCCGTTTACACGCAACTTAGCCTGCCCGCCATCTTCAAATTTAATGGGAGTTCCCAGATATGCACTGCTATTATCTACTCCATCTAACTGTAACCGTTTTACGATCCAAAGGCAATCCTCCAATATATTGGCTACCCGGTCTTCAGAAATCGAATCTGTAAAATCACAATCCTGTTCAAGGCGTATGCGATCTCCGTCTCCAGAATACAGCTTGATCTCATCATCGTCTATCTCATACACAAGCCATTCTAAAGTAAAATCAGAAAGCAAATCGAAATCGAGGGTTAATAAAATACCATTATCACTTTCTTGTGTGTTCCAGGTACCGTTAATAGAGGCTCCTACATTAGATCTTGCAGTAACGGATCCATCTTCGGCAAAAATGAGAAACCAGTCTAGATACTGCTCTGTTTGGTCAATACTGTTCCTGCGTACTTCATCTACTTCCCAGGGGCATTCTGCCAAAAGGTTATCCAGTCTTTCTTTTGTAAAATCATCATCGTTATAGTCATCATCGTCATCTTCATCGCAGGCATCACTTGCACTTTCCAGCGCTCGTCTCAGCTCTTCATTGCTGTTTACGGTTATAACCGTATTATCATAAAGTGTTAGGGATACCGGATATTGCAAACTCACTATATCGTCATCATCCAATTCATCAAAAAATCGATAGAGTTGTCGGTCACTTTCGATCACAATGGTATCGGTTTGTTGTAAGTTTGCATTGAAAGTAAAAAACGTTAGAGGGTAATTAAAATCTATACATTCAATATCATCATCATCGCCTCCTTCTATACAACGTTCTACATAGGTTTCCAGTTCATCTTCATTGTTTATGGTTACTTCTGTAAAATCTCCCGTAACAATGGTAATGGGAAACAAAATGTCAAGTACATCATCATCATCATCAAATTCATCGAAAATTGCTTCAAGTACTTCGAGGTCATCTTCAGAATCGAGGGTAATTTCAAGCCCGTTGGCGGTAACACTTATGGGAAACACAACACTAATACAACTGGCACCGTCAACAATATTATCTGTTGAGCCGTCCTTGGCAGAAGTTCTGCTTATAAGTTGTGCGGTAGCAGAGCTGGCTTCAATATTTTCTCCAGAACTTGTATCAGGACCTATGACATCTACTTCATCCTGACAGGATGTAGTTACCAAAACTACAGCTAATGACCATGTAAACAGGTTTCGAATTAGTCTTTTCATGATTAAAAAAGTTTAGTTTTACATTGCTTTTGATATTGAAACAGCTATCTATTGAAATACCCTACCCTGTTTTCATTTTTTTTAAATAAATTTGTTAAAATACATTTTTCGTTTCCTATATGAAGGACCCTGTAACTCATGTTTGTGAAGAACGTACTTATCACGCGGTTTTTACTAAAAATGCCCCTACGCTTCGCAACTTTATATATTACAAATGCGGGGATAGAGACAAGGCTGCAGACATTGTTCAAGACGCCTTTATAAAGTTATGGCAAAACTGCTTAAAAGTAAGCCCCGAAAAAGCGCTTTCTTTCTTGTACACGGTTGCTAACAACCTATTTTTAAATGATGTAGCGCATCAAAAAGTGGTGCTTAAATACAAATCAGGTAATCACTTAACCCATACCAATGAAAACCCGGAGTTTTCTTTAGAAGTAAAACAATTTGATGAAAAGCTCAAAAATGCCCTCGCAAAATTAAGCGATGCCCAGAGAGAAGCTTTTCTTTTGAGCAGGTTGGATGGTAAAAAATATAGTGAAATTGCGCAGATGCTCAGTATTTCTGTAAAAGCTGTAGAAAAACGAATTCATGGGGCTTTGGTCTCTTTACGAAAAGACATAAAAGAATTATAATTATATTAAAGTAGGGTAAAATGGTTTTTAACTGTTATCATCATATAAGTGAATGGAAATGAAAACGGAAAACTATTTAGCAAAATGGCTTTCAGGAGAGCTCAGTGAGGAAGAACTCAATATATTCAAAAAGAGTTCTGATTACGATTTGTACAAGAAAATCATCGAGCGAACGGATATGCTAGAAGCGCCGGATTACGATAGTGATACAGCCTACAAAAAACTGAAGGAGAAGCTTGATTCTGTCCGTAAACCACGAATTATAAAGCTTAATACCATGAAAGTATTTTTGCGTATTGCGGCCGTTATTGCGGTTATTTTCGGTACCTATTATTTCATGGCCCAGAGAGATACTCCCGTAGCTACGGGATTTGCAGAAAGTACTCTTTTCACGCTTCCTGATGCTTCTGAAGTAATTCTAAATGCAGATTCTGAGGCACGGTATAAAAAATCTTCATGGGCCAGCCATAGGGAAGTAAAGCTGAGAGGAGAAGCGTATTTTAAAGTAAATAAAGGAAAAACTTTTGAGGTAATTTCGGAAAACGGAGTAGTGACGGTTATAGGTACCCAATTCAATGTAAAAAGTCGTGAAAATTACTTTGAGGTTGTTTGTTATGAAGGATTGGTGAAAGTAACACACGAGTTAAAAGAAGTACTTTTAAGCCCCGGGAATAGCTTTAAAGTATATGGTGGCACGATCGTAGAAGAAATGGAACTTACCGATACCGAACCTTCCTGGCTAAACCATGAGAGTATTTTTAAAAGCGTTCCGTTAGTACAGGTACTCGATGAAATAGAAAGGCAGTTTGACATTAGAATTCAAACGGAAACAGTAGATACGAACAGATTGTTTACAGGAGGGTTTAGCCACAAAAATCTTGATGCCGCTCTAAGATCAGTCTGTGTCCCTATGAATCTGGCTTTTGTAAAAAATCAGGATAATTCGGTAAGGATCTATGCTAATTAAAAAAATACGGTATTATTTAGCGCTTATACTGGTTTGTTTCTCTCCCACTGAATTTCTGGCACAGGAAAATCAGGACAAAAATGATCTCAAAGAAATACTCATTATCATTGAAAACCAATTTGGTGTAAAATTCTCCTATCAGGACAATCAGGTACACGGTATCACGGTTCCTCCCTTAGATAATTTTGAAACTTTAGACGATGCACTTCGTTTTCTAAGCACCCATACTTCCCTCAAGTTTCAGATAGTAGATGATCGCTTTATAGCAGTAAGCAGTAAAGATGAGATCACAAGGCTTTGTGGCAGTATTCGTGACGTTTATAATTATAAGGTGCTGGACGGCGCCACCGTTGTTATTTTAAATAGTGAAGAAGGAACCATTACAGATGCCAGTGGAAACTTTTCTTTCTTCAATGTTCCCTTAAATAGCATATTAAAAATTACTTTTATAGGTTATGAACCTGTTAGCATTCCGGCAAGGCGCTTTGCCGAAAGGCCGGATTGTTCTCCTATTTTCCTGATGCCTCTGGTAGAAGAACTTGAGGAAGTAGTGGTGGTGAATTACCTTACCCGGGGTATCAATCTGAAAAGAGATGGCGCCACTGAATTGAAACCTCAACAATTCGGTATATTACCGGGATTATCAGAACCCGATGTACTGCAAACCATACAGGCACTTCCCGGGATAGAAAGCAGAGATGAGAGTATTTCCAATATTAATATAAGGGGAGGTACCCATGACCAAAACCTCATTTTGTGGGATGGTATTAAAATGTACCACACCGGACATTTTTTCGGATTGATCTCTGCATTCAATCCCTATCTTACCGAGAAAGTCGAAATTGTTAAAAACGGTACCAGTGCCCGGTTCAACGATGCTGTTTCCAGTACCATTAATATGCAAACCCGGGATAATGTGGTAACTGATTTTTCAGGAGGCGCCGGTTTTAATCTCATTAGTGGTGACTTTTTTGCGCTGGTTCCCATATCTGAAAAGTGGTCAGCTCAGGTATCGGCAAGACGATCGGTTACTGATTATATAAACACACCTACCTTTGAGCAGTTTTTTCAACGATCTTTTCAGGACACTGAAATAAGCAATGAAACCACTACCGGTACCGACGGGGGTGAAGAAGAGTTAACAGGGAACGAAAGCTTCTTTTTTTATGATTATGCAGCTAAACTACTATTTGATCCTTCTGAAAATGATAAAATACGTATTAGTTTTATTGGGGTTCACAACGAGCTGTTTTATGATGAATTTGGAGAAACTCAAGATGATACGCGAACGAGCTCACTGGACCAAACTAATATTGGTGTAGGTGGCAGCTGGGAGAGAAACTGGAACCCTTCTTTTTCTACCGAGATCTCAGGATATTATACCCAATATAATATTAATGCCATTAATTACAATGTAAGAGATGACCAGCGACTGGTTCAGGAAAATAACGTGCTGGAATCTGGAGGTAAGATCCATTCAGTATATAGATTTAATGAAAATCTTGTTCTGGAAGGAGGATACCAGTTTTATGAACTTGGGGTAACCAATGCTGTTGATGTAAACAATCCTGTGTTTTTTCAAACCACTAAAAATGTTCTCAGAAATCATGCTCTGTTTAACGAAGTTACCTATGAAACCAATAAAACCTTCTTAAAAGCAGGAGTACGACTCAATTATGCTGAAAATTTTGGCCGTTTTATACCAGAACCCCGCCTTAATTTAAGGCATGAGGTCTTTACAGGTTTCTCGTTAAAGGCTATGGGAGAATTCAGGAGCCAGTTTATTTCGCAGGTTATTGACCTAAGAGAGGATTTTCTGGGTATTGACCAACGGCGATGGGTACTCTCTGATAACAATGAAACACCTGTCATTACCAGCCAACAGGCATCGGCCGGTTTTGATTATAAAAAAAATGGCTGGCTTTTGAGTGCAGAAGCTTACTATAAAGAAGTAGAAGGCATAACCACGCGTAGCCAGGGGTTTCAGGATCAGAATCAACTTATAAACGCAATAGGTTCCTACCAAATTAAAGGGGCGGAACTGCTTATCAATAAAAAAAACCAGATCTACAGCATCTGGCTCACCTATACTTTTAATGAGAATAATTATACTTTTGAGGATCTGGTTCCCGATACATTCCCCAATAATGTAGATATAAGACACTCTGTTACCCTTGCCGGTAATTACACTTACCGAAACCTGAAACTGGCCATAGGGCTTAATTGGAGAAGCGGAACACCTTTTACACTTCCCGATAGTGAGAGCCCTGTTAATGACAACATAGTTCCGGCCAGAATAAATTACCAAGCAACAAACTCAGAAAATCTGGATGACTATATCCGGGCAGATATCTCGGCTATATACAATTTTAATCTCTTCCCAAAAATACCTGCTACGGTAGGGGTCTCTGTATTAAATGTCCTAAACAGGGAAAATCTTCTCAACACTTATTTCAGATTGAATGAGAACAATGAAGTACAAAGAATAGAGAGCCGCTCACTGGGTATTACACCAAACATGAGCTTCAGGATACGGTTTTAAAAAAGATCCCGGGAAAATTCCCGGGATCTTTCATACACACAATGGCTATTCATCACAAATTAATTAACAAATGAAAGCGAGCCATCTGCCTGATATACGTACCTGAACGTATAATATCTTTCCTCGTCTGTAGAGGGATCTGGCTGAGAAGGAGCATCTTTATAATAACTCAGTATTTCCATCTTGGCATACTTACCATCGTGGGTACGTATTACCAATACACGACCTGCCAGTGGGGTTACAAGATTTTGCGACCCGTCATAATTATACCACCCCTGGTCACTTAAGGGGGTTAATGCAAAACCATTGGCGCTGTCCTGAAGAAATAAGGAAGCTTCAGGAGCTTCGGTTACTCCTTCAAAAGTACTTCTTACTAAAGCGATGGCAGCATTTCCTGTGCGTGTGGGTTCATCATCTGTTCCGGTTTCCACACCACCGTTTACGGCAATTCTGGTTCCTCTGAAAGCAATATCCCAATCAGTCTCACTTTGGGTAATATCACCGGTGGCAAAACTGAATTTTGTGAACGCACCTGAAATAGGAGTTCCTCTTCCTCCCTGTTGAGGGGCATGAAGGTTGGAAAATGTTTCTACGGCTATCGGCTCACCGGAATCACCGTCATTACTGTCATCATCACTGCAGGAAACAAAAAAAACAGTACTAAACACTAAAAAACACAGTAGTTGAAATCTAGATCTCATAACAATTTATATATAAGGATTAAAGAATAGTTTAATGTAATTACGTATTTTAAGTACCTCCATGTTAGCAGTCAGGTCTTGCCCTTTTTCTGTTTTTTCTATCATGGAAGCAGGCGATGGTGTAGGTTTTGAAAATTTGGCAAACCCACCATAAAACAACATTGCTCCCAATACGAGCATGAAACCTATATTGAGAAGTTTGGGTATCCGGTTTTTTGGAAATATGGTGTTCATGAAGCAGGTTTAAAAATTAAACTGTACTTTCCCATAAATAATACGTCCGGCAATGTTGGTAGCGTTTGCGGGATCTGTAAAGTCCAGAAGATTATCTACTCCTGCCTGAACGAGATAGTGTTTTCCAAAACGCTTGGAGAAAGAAGCATCCAACAAAACAAACGGATCTGCAAAACGGTCAAAGTCATCAAGAAAGCCATTATTGTTGGAGTCAAAAAGTCCGTATTTACTGCGGTAGGTGGCTCTGAAAGTAGCTTCAGAGTTCCACTTGGGCAATGAATAAAATGCCTTGAAGTTTGCTGTATGCCTTGAACGGTTATAAAGCCCGAAATAATCTGAGGCATCTATTTCAATGGTCTCCAGTGTTTCCGGATCTCTGGCAAACTCTCCTTCTTCCCTAATTCGATCTATAACATCCTGATCTTTGGCAATGAGGTATTGATATCCGGCCTGAAGTTTTAACGTTCTGCTAAACCGGTAGATAAGATTGGTCTCAAGCCCTCCGGTAAACACCTGTCCTATATTACGGTAGCTAAATATATTCTGTCCGTTATTAAGGCGGGCCACCGCCTGAATGTCAATAAGGTTTTCTATTTCATTGTAGAAAAAGTTAACATCTGCTTTTAATTTATTCCTGTTGTAAACGAAACCAAAATTATATCCTACTGAATTTTCGGTAGATAACTCATCGTCAAAAAAAGACAACGGTACGGTAAAATTCTGGATACGCCCCTGGTCATCCAACTCTCTAAGACGTTCTGCTGCTACGTTATAGCCCAATACTACATAACCAATGGAATTGTTCTCAAAATCAAAGAATAGCTGGCGCAGGTCTGGTACTTTAAAACCAAAACCGGCTGAAGCTCTCAGGCTCCAATCAGTATTTAATCGGTAATTAACGGCCAGCTTGGGCGTAAAGGCAGATTCGTAAATATTGTGTTTATCAAAGCGGGCTCCTGCTATGATATTTACTTTCTCAAATAGGTGAAAATCGTATTGTGCAAAACCATATAAAGCATCAAAAGCAACCTGTTCATCAAAAAAAGTACGATCCAGCCTACTATAGTTCCCTCCGGCTCCAATGGTGAGTATATTTTTCGGGGCCAATTCGTAAGATGCCCGTATTTCAGGACGAATGAGGCGCTCATTATAATAACTGTTTCCCTGTACCTCCAGATCATCCACAAAAAGGGCAGCCTGATCTGCCTTATATCCGGTTACATACATTTCGTATGTAATATCAAACTTATCAGAAGGCTTATGTATGCCCCGCGTATGTACATTCCATTCATCAATAGAGGCTGTTCCATCTACCACTTCTTCATTAATTAAAGTAAAAACATCGGCATCCTGACGAAAGAAACGCCCGGAAACTAAAAATTTAAGCTTTTCCGAAGGGTCATAACGAAACTGCAAATTTCCGGTTTGGTTATTAAAAGGGGCCACTGTAGGAATACTGTTTGCTTCGTTCAGATCAAATCCCTGGGTGCGGAAATCATTAAAATATGCACTTATCCCCAATTTTTCGCTTCCAAAGGTTACTTGGACGTTGGTGTCATAGGTTTCAAAGCTACCAGCTCTGGAGTCTAAAGAGCCTTGTAAGGAGCTTTTTTCGGGAGTCTCGGTAATAATATTGATAACGCCTCCTAATGCTTCGGAACCGTATAGACTGGAAGAAGGCCCTTTAACAATTTCGATCTGCTTCACATTTCCCAAAGTAATCCGGTTAAGATCAAGGGTGCCTGCAGATCTCCCTACCAAAGGAACCCCATCTATCAAAATAAGGGTGTATTGTGCATCCAATCCCTGCATTTGTACTCCTTCTACTCCGCCAAAATCGGGAACGGTTATAATTCCGGTTTGTTCATTGAGAATATCATTGAGCCGTAAAGAACCTGTAGTCTTAATTTGTTCTTTGGATATTAACTGTGCGGGTAAAGGCAAAGCAGATAATTGTCTGACCGTACGCGTAGCAGTAACAATCACCTCTTCAAGATCCTGTTGCAGTATAGAATCTTTAGAAACTGCCGGGCCCTGACTAAAAAGGACGGCAGGAAACAAAAAAAATAGTACTAAATAATTTTTATTTAGACTCATTATTGATAATTTTGACTGCAAATATAAATCTTATTTTTATTGAATCTAATTAAAATTAATGTTTTTCACATCGTGTTTTTTTCCAGAACCACGATCAAATGAAAAACTGCACTTTTATCCGTCTTTGATAACCATTTGTTTACGAACAAGAATGTTAAAAAGCGAGATTTATGGTTTTTTATGAATGTTGCGGGACACGGGAAGTGGTTTTTCTCAGCAAGTGTTTGAGTGCAATTACCAAAACGCTAATGATAAAGATAGAACCCTCATTGGGAAAGTAACAGTTCTGCAAAGAAGGAAAACCGGCCGGTACTGTTCATGGGCAGATGTAATGAAGACCACCTATATGCATAGCAGGATCGTTATTCTAAAACCACTGAAGTAGTTATGAATAATTTATTGTTTTCAATTTAGAAAAGATGATTGGCTACATGCGCTCGGGTACTTCTATACCCAACAGATATAATGATCTTTTAATAATCTCTCCCACTTTGTCAGAAAGCTGTATCCTGAAACGCTTGCTTTCCTCTTCTTCTGCTCCCAGGATAGAAACATTTTGATAAAAAGAATTGAACTCTTTTACGAGCTCATACACATAATTAGCAATAAGGGCAGGACTGTAATTCTCTGCAGCCTGTTGCAAGGTTTCTGGAAAAAGCTGCAAACGTTTTAAAAGCTCTCTCTCTTTATTATGTAAAACGTATGAGGTACTCACAGGTGAGAGGTAATCAAAGTCTGTTTTTCGCAGAATAGACTGTATCCTGGCATAGGTATATTGGAGAAACGGCCCTGTATTCCCCTGAAAATCTACGGATTCTTCAGGATTGAATAATATACGTTTTCTGGGATCTACTTTTAGTACATAATATTTAAGTGCTCCCAGCCCAATGATTTTGTATAATGTCTGTTTTTCTTCGGGTGTATAGCCTTCCAGCTTACCCAGCTCGGTAGCCAGGGTTTCCGCAGTACGTGTCATTTCTTCTAAAAGATCATCTGCATCTACTACGGTTCCTTCCCTGCTTTTCATTTTTCCACTGGGCAGATCGACCATTCCGTAACTAAGATGGTACAGGTTATCTGCCCATGAAAATCCAAGTTTCTTTAATATCAGGAACAATACTTTAAAGTGGTAATCCTGCTCATTACCCACTGTATATACCAGTCCGCCCACATTGGGATAATCAGTGACTCTCTGTATGGCGGTACCTATATCCTGTGTCATATACACAGCGGTACCATCTGCTCTTAACACAATTTTTTCGTCTAAACCTTCATCAGAAAGGTCTATCCATACACTTCCGTCTGCTTTTTTGTAGAAAACTCCTTTTTCAAGTCCCATCTCTACCACCTGTTTCCCCAGCAGGTAGGTATTGCTTTCATAATAAAGCTTATCAAAATCAACTCCCAGATTTTTATAGGTTTCTTCAAAACCATCGTAAACCCAGCCATTCATTTTTTTCCATAAGGCTACAATTTCAGGGTCTCCCGACTCCCATTTTCGGAGCATTTCCTGTGCCTGTGCGCCTAAATCACTTATGGTATTAAAATAATCATTCTTAAAGTGTTTTCTAAACTCTTTAAGAAGTCCTTTCTCTGTAATTTCACTCTGTTCTTTGAGGAGTTTTTCGGCCAAAGGGGTACTGCGAAATTTTTGGAACTCTTTTTGCCCATCAGGGGAAGAAAGCCAGGCTGTATATTCCTGCTGAAATTCTTTTTCAAATTTCACATAATAGTTACCTACGAGTTTGTCTCCTTTCAATTGAGTAGAATCAGGAGTTTCGCCATTCCCGTATTTTTTCCAGGCCAGCATGGATTTGCAAATGTGTATCCCTCTGTCGTTAATGATCTGGGTTTTATATACAGGAGTTCCTGACGCTTCCAGAATGCGGGCCACTGAGAAGCCAAGCAAATTGTTACGAACATGCCCAAGGTGAAGAGGCTTATTGGTATTAGGAGAAGAATATTCTACCATCACGGCCTTACCATCTTCCGGAACACCTGTTATTCCATATTTTCTATCTTTCTGAAGGCTATGAAAAAAATCCATGAAATACGAATCGGCCAGAACAAGGTTTAAAAACCCTTTTACTACATTAAAACGGGCTACTTCATCAACATGTGTTACCAGATACTCCCCTAGGGTTTCTCCAATTTTTTGAGGATTTCCTTTTAATACTCGTAACATGGGAAAAACCACTACAGTAATATCTCCTTCAAAATCTTTTCGGGTACCCTGAAACTCTACGCTTTCCAGAGAAGCATTCCAGAGTTTCTGTACGGCCTCTTTTACACTTGATTCCAGTATCTGCTGAATATTCATGTATTGTGTTTTAATCACTGTTTTTTAAGGCTCCAAAGATAAAGAATCTCACCAAAGTTTAGGGTTTGGTTAACCGATTTAAAAATGGAAAAACAGTATCTTGTAATGAAATTAAACCTTTATGGAACATTGCAAACACACTATGCCGGCATTAGTTTCAGTAAGTATGAACCAGCAAGTCTGTTTTTTTTGAGGATAGGCCGGGATTCACCAAATTACTTTTCAAGATGAGAACTATGCAGTAAAGGGTGTGATGAGGTTGAAATCTATTCTGGAAATGCGATAATAAGAGGTTTCCGGAAACACTGTTGCTGTATAATTGAACGGTTCTATATTGACATACATATAGCTGGTACGGTATTATCTTAACGGTTCTCTCAAGAGCAACCCCCGTGGGTAAAAAGAGTTTGCTATTTTTGACAGTGACGGTAACATAATTAAATTTAAATAATCTTCAATTTAAAAATATGTTGGTAAACGTATCTTATAACGACCCTTCATTAACTGACCGAATAGATAAAGAAGTGGGAAAACCATTTACCCTTAAGGAACGGTTCAAACTCAAAGGTGTGGGCTCTCCCAAACTTTTTATTACTTCTTGTAGTATAGATATTCATAATTTGCTTGTTCTGGATAATAATCTCAATACCTGCAATATCGAAATACGCCCTGCAGGCATTATTATTCGTTTCCGTTCATTACTCGAAACTTTTGCACTGGTAGTCCCTTTTTATAAACTCAAAATCTATAAAGGCCAGGCACGCGAATACTCTCTTTACAGAGATCATTATTTTATAAAAGTGAAAGCTGATGAAAACGTGCACACCTTTATGAGAAAACTGGCAGGCTATAAATCTGATCTCGCCCCTACCAATATTGAAGACCTGTGAATGTAGAAAAGAAAGAAAATATTTATTACATTTAAAGAAAAGTTCATGAAAATATTACTTACAGGTGCTAACGGTTACATAGGTATGCGTTTACTCCCCAAACTACTGGAAGAGGGACATGAAGTGGTTTGCGCCGTGAGAAATGAAGAGCGTTTTTCCATATCTCAGGAAATTAGAGATCGTGTTGACATTATTGAGATCGATTTTTTAAAACCTCCTGATCATGAGCGTATGCCGCGCCAGCTTGATGCTGCCTACTTTCTTATTCATTCAATGAGTGCTTCTACACGTTATTTTGACGAGATGGAAGCAGAGGCCGCTATGAATTTTAATGAATATATGAAAGAAACTACCGTTAAGCAGGTAGTGTATTTAAGTGGCATTGTAAGTGACAAAACGCTATCTAAGCATCTGGCATCGCGAAAAAATGTAGAAAACCTGTTATATCAGGGAGATTTCAATCTTACTGTATTGCGAGCAGGCATAATAGTAGGTTCAGGCAGTGCTTCTTTTGAGATTATAAGAGATCTGGGCGAAAAACTTCCGATAATGATCACTCCTAAATGGGTTCTTACCAAAACCCAGCCTATCGCCATAAGAGATGTAATCACTTTCCTAACGGGTGTACTGGGCAGAGAAGATTGTTATAATGCTTCTTTTGACATCGCCGGACCAGATATCTTAACCTATAAGCAACTGTTACAGCAGTATGCTGAAGAAAGGGACTTTCGTAACTGGATCTTTACCATACCTATTATGAGTCCCAAACTTTCTTCTTACTGGTTGTATTTTGTTACTTCAACTTCTTATAAACTAGCTGTAAACCTTGTAGATAGTATGAAGATTGAGATAATTGCTAAAGATAACAAACTTCAAGAAATGCTTAAGGTAAAAACTCTTACCTATCGTGAAGCCATAGCTATGGCTTTTGCCCGCATCGAGCAAAATATGGTCATAAGCAGTTGGAAAGACAGTATGGCCAGTGGTCGTTTTAAAGAAGATCTTAGCCCTTATATTCAGGTGCCTAAATACGGCTGTCTCAAAGATCAAAAGTCTTTAAAAATACAATATCCTGAAAAAGTATTGGATAATATATGGAGTATTGGCGGAGAAAGAGGCTGGTATTATGGGAACGTGTTATGGCGCATTCGCGGTTTCTTGGATAAACTGGTGGGCGGAGTAGGCCTGAGAAGAGGCAGAACCCATCCTGATAAAATATTTGCCGGAGATGCTCTCGATTTTTGGAGGGTGCTTCTCGCAGATAAAAAACAACGCCGTTTATTATTGTTCGCTGAAATGAGACTTCCCGGAGAAGCCTGGTTAGAATTTAAGATCGATAACGAAAATGTATTGCACCAAACCGCTACTTTTCGCCCCAGAGGACTTGCCGGAAGATTGTACTGGTATGCTATGGTGCCTTTTCATTACTTCATATTTGCGGGTATGCTTAAAAACATTGCGCGAACCCAAACCAATTAATATCAAAATCATTTTATTAGTTCCCCAAAAGCCAGAAAACACTATCCTCATTAGCATTGGCTGACTATAAAAACAACTTATTTTATGAAAACTTCCATTTTTTTCCGCCTTTTTCTTCTGGCCATTATTTTAGTTTATACGGCAGCCTGTAAAAAAAACAAAGATCAGGCAGCCCGTGAGCACAAGGTTACTCAAAACCTGAATGCTCTTTTTAAAATGATGACGGGATCTTTTAATTCTGCTGCACAGGCTGAATCTGATTCTGCTTATTATAATATCTCTCTACATATGTATCCTATTTGGAAAGATCGCGGGAACTGGTTGTACGTAGAGCAGGCATTGAACACTATGCAAAACAAACCATATCGTCAGCGTATCTATTATGTAACAAGTGTAAACGACAGTGTTTATAAAAGTCAGATATATACGTTACCCAACGATTCTTTATGGATTGGAAAATGGAAGACCCCGGAAGCATTTGGCACCCTGCATCCTGACTCTCTTCAGTTAAGGTCCGGTTGCGCCGTATATCTGAAAAAAACCGGGAGCGACATGTATTCCGGCGCCACAAAAGATCGTGACTGTCCCAGTGAGTTAAGAGGTGCCTCTTATGCTACCAGCGAGGTTACCATTACTCCTAACAAGATCGTTTCATGGGACAGAGGGTTTGATACTAACGGCAAGCAGGTGTGGGGAGCAGAAAAAGAAGGTTATATTTTTGAAAGAATACAGCCTTCCCAAAATTAAACAGGAAGGCCTTTTGCTGTATGCTATCAGATTAAAGATTGTTAAGCTGATTACTTTTTTTGTCATCGCTAAGGGTCCAGAAGAAACCAACAAAAAAGAACTGATCTGCCGCAGGACGTAACGCCCTGCGATCAAAAATACCATCAGGCCCCGGTGCATTGGCATATTGATACCCATTAATGTTCCGGAAACCCAATACATTATTCACTGAAAAATAAAGTATTTTTTGCTGATCTATTAAGTAGGCCCAATTCAGGCTGAGGTTGTGAAAACTCTTGGTTTTTTCAGATAGAAACTGGTTTGTATTAGGGTTGGTAAAAGGGCGCCCTGATGCATAAATATAGGCAAAACCTATTTGGCTCTTAAGACTTTCTACCCAATGTTTGGCAACTAGTGAAAAGTTGTGTCTGGGAGCAAAATTAGGAGTAGCATGCTCAGGAAAGTTACCCGCATTACGGCGCGTATCCAAATAGGAATAACTTACCCAGTAATCTGTATTTTTAATACTTTTATTATCCCTCCAGAAAATATCCAGCCCGCTGGCAAACCCCTCTCCGTCATTTGTAAAATTACTGTCAGGAAATGCAAATTCTGAATCAAAACGCACCAAATGATCATAGTCTTTGTAAAATGCCTCTGCTCTAAAAGTTCTTCCTTCTTTATTGTACTGATAATTAAGAAGGTAATGAGTAGCCCGGGCATCTCTGGGATCTTCATAAAACTTTAGGATATTGTTTTCAGGTGCCTGATAAAAACTTCCGTAAGCGAAGGATAATTGAGAACTACTGCCCGTTTTAAGAGCTAATGATACTCTTGGACTCCATGTAAACTCCTGAGAAATTCCGGAGTATTCAGTTCTTATTCCTGTTTTTGCTGCCAGATTCTTCGAAAGAAAAATATCTGCCTCTACAAAAGCACCGGTTATAGGGTTTTGAAAATCTGATAATAAACTGCTATCACTTCCATTAGCCCTGAATTTTTCATCAAAATCAGTTATAAATTGCTCAACGCCCGTAACAATGGTAAAATAGCTGCTAAACGATTTTTTTAAAGCTGCTTTTAGATGAACTGAATGCTCATTTTGTTGTATGCGATCTCCAATTACATTGAAGTTAGTAGCTCCAAAAGTATAGCTTGCACCTGTTTTAAAGATCCAATCGTTGCCTAAAACACCCTTATAAGACCCATTGAAATAAAGATTACGGTTCCTGATTTGAAAATTAACCAGATCATCAAAATTAATATCCTCCTGATCCACGTCAAAATGTGTATAATCAAAAGCGGTATATAGTTTTAAGAGCCCTTTTTTGGTTTTATGTCTGAAAACCGCTTCCCCTGCGGCAGTTTCAAAAGGCTTGCGCCAGGTATTACGATCTGTAATTACTTCAAGATAAGGAGCAAGATTAATATAGGAAGCGTTAACACTCAATGATCCTTTTTCCCATTTTTGAGTATTTCCCAGAGTTGCCCCTACAGACATTAAGCCTATATCTGTTTTTTCCTGATCGGGTTCATTAATAGTATTAAGAAGTAAAACACTGGAAAGTGCCTGTCCGTATTCTGCCGAGTACCCTCCTGTGGAAAACGTGATCCCATCAAACAAAAAAGGAGAATACCTACCTCTTGTGGGTATATTATTGGTAGTGGGGGTAAAAGGGGTAAAAACCCGTATCCCATCAATAAATATTTGAGTTTCTCCTGCATCACCTCCTCTAACAAAGAGGCGGCCGTCTTCTGCCACGTTAGTTGTTCCCGGTAATGTTTGCAAGGCTCCTACAAAATCTCCCAGCGCACTGGCCGTGGTTACTACATCCAGAGGTGTTAGAACCGATACCTTAGAATTATCGCCGGCTTTAAATGTACCGGCTGTTAAGGTTACACCAGTCAAAGAGTTGACTTCCTCACGCAACTTGATAGTCATCTCCTGAAAAGAAGAAACCTCCCCTGTTTTTTTATAATTCTCAAATGAGAGAAAAGAAACTACAAGAGTTTGCTGTCCCGTTTCTGAGGTTGAAAAAGAGAACCGCCCATCGGCATCGGTAGAAGCACCATCATACGTACCTTCCAGATATACATTTGCGCCTGTAATAGTCATGCCTTTCATATTGGTTACCTTACCGGTAATGGTAGTTTGAGCGTACAAACAAAGTGTTGAAAAAAGGCTAATTGCACAAATAATGGTTTTCATTTTTAGATCATTTAGTGACACAAAATTGTTGCGCTCTGTAAGGAATCCCTAAAAAAAAGAACCAGACTGTTAGAATCTCAGGATGAATTGTTCACCCATATGGGTAATGGGAGATCATACCCCCTTAGAAGTTTTGCAGGGTAACCTTTCCTTAAAAAACAGCATAAAACCCGGCTCATACCGGGTTTTATACAGCTAATTATTAGTATATTAGAAAAATAAATGCTAACCCACAGAACTTATGAATATAAGCAGAAGAGAATGGCTAAAGAGTACTTCTTTAACGGGAGGCCTTGCACTGGTTTCCGGGTTAACCACTTTACAAACTTTAACTGCTGCAGAACGTTACAGCTATAACCCCAGAGTTTCTGGCGATCCTATTAGACTGAATTCTAATGAAAACCCTTACGGACCCTCTCTAAGAGTACAAAAAGCAATTACAGAAGCTTTTAGAACCGGATGTAGATATCCATACGCATATGCAGATACGTTGGCCTCGATCCTGGCAGAGAAAGAAGGTGTTTCGAGAGAAAGTATTATAATTACCGGGGGCTCTACCGAAGGGCTCAAAGCCTCAGGAATAACTTTTGCGGCAAACGGGGGTGAGATCATTGCTGCACAACCTACTTTTCTGGCCATGATGAGTTATGCAAAAACGTGGGGCGCTAAGGTTAATTGGGTGCCGGTTACTGAAAATATGGCGTATGATCTGGATACTATTGAAAGCCGGATCTCCTCAAAAACTAAAATGATATTCTTGTGTAACCCCAATAACCCTACAACCACTATTGTACCTGCCAAAAAGCTTATGGATTTTTGTACCACTGCCTCCCGTAAAGCACTAGTTTTTAGTGATGAAGCCTATTATGATTTTATTGAAGAACCCAACTACCCTTCTATGGTCGCTTTAGTAAAAAAAGACCAGAACGTGGTAGTTTCGAGAACATTTTCCAAAGTATATGGCCTTGCGGGCTTACGAATTGGATATCTTATTGCCCGGCCGGATCTGGCCCGAAAAATCAGGGCCAATGTTATGGCTTTCTCAAATGTATTGGCTATTCATGCCGCCAAAGAAGCGCTTCTGGACAATGATTTTTACAGCTTTAGCCTTAATAAGAATAAAGAGGCCAAACAGTTTATTTACAACACATTAGACAAACTATCTTTACGTTATGTACCCTCTTCCACCAACTTTGTCTTTTTTAGAAGCGGTATTGAAATACGTACGTTGGAACGACTGATGCTCGAAAAGGGTATTCGTATTGGCAGACCTTTTCCTCCGTTTTATGACTGGTGCCGTATAAGTACCGGTACACCCGAAGAGGTTCAGTTATTCTGTAACAGTTTACAGGAAATTATAGGGTAACCGGAAAATACACTCTTTTTTTTCCTGTAGAAAGTCATTCCTTTTTTTATAGATAAAAAAGATAACTATTTGCGGTGTAAACAGTATATGGCTGCGCTAGTTAGCGACTTCACTTATAAACTTAATACGATATAGACGAAGTTCTTCATCCTCATAATCTCCTTCAAACTCTTCGGAAGCCAGGGATATTTTATCGTTTTCTGCTTCCAGAAAATATTCATGTATTTCCTCCTGTTGGTCCTCATCGAGAATATCATCTATCCAATAGTCTATATTTAGCTTGGTGCCGCTATATACTATTTGTTCCATTTCCTTGATAAAGCCATTCATATCTAAACCCTTGGCTGCGGCAATATCATCTAATGGTAGTTTACGGTCCACACTTTGAATAATGAAGAGTTTAAGCGCAGAATTACTTCCTGTGGAGCGAACTACCAGATCGTCAGGACGCACAATGTCATTATCTTTTACATATTTTTCAATAAGCGCCACAAAAGGTTTTCCGTATTTACGGGCTTTGCCTTCACCCACCCCATAAACGTTATTAAGTTCTTCCAGGTTTACGGGATATTTAAGTGCCATGTCTTCCAGCGAAGGGTCCTGAAAAACTACAAAAGGAGGTACTTTTAATTTCTTTGCTTCTGATTTACGAAGGTCTTTCAGCATTTTAAGAAGATTTTGGTCTCCGGAAATCCCTGCTGCTTTACCCGGAGTAACAATATTGTCATCTTCAGTCTCTTCATAAATATGATCTTCGGTCATCATAAAAGAATGTGGTGCTTCCAGAAAATTTTTTCCTTTTTCCGTAAGAAAGAGCACTCCGTATGTTTCGATCTCTTTACGCAGAAATCCTGCTACCAGCGTCTGCCTTATAAGGGCCATCCAGTGTTTTGCATCTTTATCTTTCCCAATACCAAAGAAAGGACGTTCGTCCGTTTTATGGGATTTAATAAGTGCATTTACCGTACCCACCAGAGTATTGACGATTTCTTTAGATTTAAACTTTTGGTGTGTATCTCTAACTATGGTAAGCAATTTTACCACATCTTCCTGAGCTTCTTTCTTTTTCTTAGGATTACGGATATTATCATCCATATCGGCTCCTTCCCCATTAACTTCATCAAATTCTTCTCCAAAATAATGCAGGATAAATTTCCTTCTGGACATAGAGGTCTCTGCATAAGCTACCATTTCCTGAAGAAGCGCATGACCTATTTCCTGTTCAGCCACAGGTTTGCCTGACATGAATTTTTCCAATTTTTCTATATCCTTATACGCATAAAAAGCAAGGCAATGGCCTTCTCCTCCATCTCTTCCTGCACGACCGGTTTCCTGATAATAACTTTCTATACTTTTGGGAATATCATGATGAATTACAAAACGTACATCCGGTTTATCGATACCCATTCCAAAAGCAATGGTGGCCACAACGATATCAACATCTTCCATAAGGAACATATCCTGGTGCTTTGAACGCGTTTTTGCATCCAACCCTGCATGATAGGGTACGGCAGATATACCATTTACCTGTAAAACCTGCGCAAGTTCTTCAACCCGTTTTCTGCTAAGGCAATACACAATACCTGATTTTCCCGAATTCTGTTTAACAAATCGGATAATATCTGCATCTACATTCTTGGTCTTAGGCCTTACTTCATAGTACAAATTCGGTCTGTTAAAAGAAGCCTTAAAAGTGTTGGCACTGGTAATACCCAGGTTTTTAAGTATATCATCCTGAACTTTGGGAGTAGCTGTAGCCGTTAAGGCTATTACCGGTATGTGATCGCCCAGCCTTTTAATGATCGTTCGTAAATTACGGTATTCGGGCCTGAAATCATGCCCCCATTCTGATATACAATGTGCCTCATCAATAGCTACGAAAGATATACAGGATGATTTCAGAAAATCTATATATTCGTCTTTGGTAAGTGATTCCGGAGCCACATATAAAAGTTTAGTGACACCGTTGCGAATATCACTCATTACCTGCCTTATCTCATTTTTGGTAAGCGACGAATTGAGTACATGTGCTATACCGTTCTCTGAAGATATACCTCTTATAGCATCTACCTGATTTTTCATTAAGGCTATGAGAGGTGAAACTACTATGGCCGTACCCTCTTTTACAAGAGCTGGTAACTGATAACAAAGGGACTTACCTCCTCCGGTTGGCATGATTACAAATGTATTATGACCATCTGTAATGCTCTCAATAACTTTTTCTTGTAATCCTTTGAACTTATTAAAACCGAAATATTTTTTTAGTGATGCGTGTAAATCGATTTCCGCTAATCCCATCCTGTCTTTTTACTATTTTACATACATTTGTACTACTAAAGATAAAACATTCTTTAATTTTACAAAAACAAAAAACCGAAAATTTTGGGCCTTGAAAACTCCATCATTTCCGTTGCAAAAAAGGTTGTGGAAACGGAAGCGAACGCTATAAAAAATCTGATCTCTTATATTGATAGTGAATTTTCTGATACGGTAGAACTTATCTATCGCTCACAGGGACGAGTAGTTATCACCGGAATCGGAAAAAGCGCTATTATTGCCACTAAGATTGTGGCGACCATGAACTCTACCGGAACGCCTGCTATTTTCATGCATGCAGCCGATGCTATTCATGGAGACCTGGGCACCATACAATCTAACGATGTTGTTATTTGTATTTCAAAAAGCGGTAATACTCCCGAAATAAAAGTATTAGTACCTCTTATTAAAAGTGGTGGCAATAAACTGGTGGCCATTACTGCAAATAAAGAATCATTTTTAGGCTTACATGCAGATCATGTACTAAATGCCTATGTAGAAAAAGAAGCCTGCCCTAACAACCTGGCTCCTACTACCAGTACTACCGCTCAATTGGTTGTTGGAGATGCGCTTGCTATCTGCCTTCTGGAAATGCGCGGATTTAGCAGCAAGGATTTTGCAAAATACCATCCCGGAGGGGCTTTGGGTAAAAAACTATATCTGCGGGTGCATGACATCTCATCTGTCAATATGAAGCCCAGGGTCACACCCGAAACGCATGTAAAAGATGTAATTGTTGAAATATCTGAAAAAATGCTAGGGGTAGCTGCCGTAACCGAAAATAATACTATTGTAGGCATTATTACAGATGGTGATGTAAGAAGAATGCTGAATAAATACAATGATATCAGTACACTTACGGCACGTGATATCATGTCGTCCAACCCAAAACGCATCGAAGCAGATGCGATGGCGGTGGATGCTCTAGAAATGATGGAAGAAAACGGCATCTCCCAGTTACTGGTAGAAGAAAAGGGAAATTATGCCGGAGTGATCCATTTACATAACCTGATTAAAGAAGGTATTATTTGATGGCGAAAAAAGAAACAAATGAAATGTCATTTCTGGATCACCTGGAAGAACTGAGATGGCACCTTATACGATCTACCATTGCTGTGGTTCTGGTAGGTATTGTGGCTTTTCTGGCCAAAGATTTTATATTTAATGTTATTCTCTTTGGGCCTAAAGACCCCAATTTTATAACCTACCGGGTATTTTGCGACCTTTCTAAAAGTATGGGCCTTGACGAAACCTTCTGTGCCAATGAAATGACATTCAGGATACAGAGTAGAACCATGGCAGGGCAGTTTTCTGCACATATATGGACCGCTATTTGGGCCGGTTTTATACTTGCCTTCCCATATATACTCTATGAAATGTGGAAATTTATAAGCCCGGGCCTCTATGAAAACGAACGCAAAAATGCCAGAGGTTTTATTTTTATTGCCTCTTTACTCTTCTTTGCAGGTGTCCTGTTCGGGTATTTTGTTATCGCTCCCCTGTCTGTAAACTTCCTTACCAGCTATCAGGTAAGCCAGGAAGTCTTTAACGATATAGACCTTAGCTCATACATAGGCACTATTCGAGCTTCGGTAATTGCCTGCGGACTCATTTTTGAACTTCCTATAATTATCTACTTCCTTACGAAAGTAGGTTTGGTAACCCCTGCATTTCTGAGAAAGTACCGCAAGTTTGCCCTGGTTATTGTTCTTATTCTGTCTGCAGTGATCACCCCTCCCGATATTGCCAGTCAGGTTGTAGTCTCTATCCCCATTTTAATCTTGTACGAAGTAAGTATTCATATATCGCGAATTGTATTGAGAAATCAGGAACGAAAAGCCAAAAAACATGTCAGACCCAGTTAAAGAATTTAACGACTACAGAACCCGAATGAATGAGCGGATCCTTAGTGATGATAACAAGATCATTAAAAGGATATTTAATTTGGATACCAATGCCTATATGCCGGGAGCGCTGGATGTTAAAACCAAAGAACTCTTAGGCCTGGTTGCCTCTGCCGTATTAAGATGTGATGACTGCATTAGCTACCACCTGGAAACATGTCATAAAGAAGGTGTTTCAGCAGCAGAAGTAAAAGAAACTCTGGCTATTGCCACTTTGGTAGGCGGCACTATTGTGATACCTCATTTAAGGCGTGCTTATGAATTTTGGGATGCACTGGAGTCTAAAAATCCTTAGTTATCAACCTATTAAAAGCTCCCGT
This sequence comes from Ascidiimonas aurantiaca, assembly GCF_037646345.1. Taxonomy (NCBI): domain Bacteria; kingdom Pseudomonadati; phylum Bacteroidota; class Flavobacteriia; order Flavobacteriales; family Flavobacteriaceae; genus Ascidiimonas; species Ascidiimonas aurantiaca. Next base: position 89,272 of record NZ_JBBEWR010000011.1, read on the forward strand.
ATTCAAAAAACATTGCAGGCGTTGCCTGGCTTTCACTTTTTTAGTAAAACCGTTAAAGTAGTACAAAGTGACAGGATAAATAGTTTTCTTTTCGCTATTTTAGCACCTTCTTATTTGCCATATGAAGCTTAGAGCCGAGAACATAATGAAGTCCTATAAAGGACGAAAGGTAGTAAAGGGCATTTCTCTGGAAGTAAACCGGGGTGAAATTGTAGGCCTGTTGGGGCCTAATGGTGCCGGAAAAACTACTTCATTTTATATGATCGTGGGGCTTATAAAACCTAACGGAGGCGCTATTTACCTAAATGATATGGAGATCACCAAATACGCCATGTACCGAAGGGCACAGAATGGCATTGGTTATCTGGCTCAGGAAGCTTCTGTTTTCAGAAAATTAAGCATCGAAGATAATATTCTAAGTGTACTCCAGCTTACAAAACTCTCAAAAAAAGAACAGCTTGCCAAAATGGAAGCGCTTATTGAAGAGTTCGGTCTCGGCCATATTCGCAAAAGCAGAGGTGATCTTCTCTCCGGAGGGGAACGAAGGCGTACCGAAATAGCACGGGCACTGGCAACCGACCCAAAGTTTATTCTTCTGGATGAACCTTTTGCAGGTGTAGATCCTGTAGCCGTAGAAGATATTCAGCGTATTGTAGCCCAATTAAAGAATAAAAATATTGGTATTCTGATCACCGATCACAATGTACAGGAAACCCTTGCGATTACAGAACGATCTTATCTTATGTTTGAAGGAAGTATTCTAAAAGCAGGGAAACCTGAAGATCTGGCTGCCGATGAAATGGTTAGAAAAGTATATCTCGGCAAAAACTTTGAGTTACGAAAAAAGAAACTTTCTTTCTAACTTCTGTTTTTTTCAAGATCTCTCCCCTTTCTGCAAAGACAAAGCACACTCTTAAAACTTAGTGAAATTTTGATCAAATTGCTTTTTTAAAAAAAGTTCCCGCTATAAAAGAAAGCGCTATATAAAGGAGAATAATAAGCGGCAAAGCAGCAAACTTAAGCACAATAAGAAGCACTAAACTAAACAATAAGAATGTGTATCGCACTGCATTATCTTTAAAAGAAAAACTTTTAAACTTAAGTGCAAATAATGGCAGTCGTGCATTCATGATGATTGCGCTTAGTATAGTAATTATAAGCAAGAACCACTGATTTACAATAATTTGATTAATGGCATCATTTTCCTGATATGCCAGTATAAGGGGTAATGACATTACAAAAAGGGCATTGGCAGGAGTAGGTAACCCAATAAAAGAGGTAGCCTGCTCCTCGTCTATATTAAATTTGGCCAGGCGGTATGCTGCAGCCAGAGTAATGAGAAAACCTGCCAGAGGCAAACCCGATGCAAAAATATCTTTCCAGACTATCAAAGATTCATTTGTAGTAACCGAGTCCCAAGTGTACCAGTTTGGAGAGGCCAAATGAAAAAGTTTAAACATTACAATACCGGGTACAACCCCACTAGTAACTACATCTGCCAAAGAATCCAGTTGTAACCCCAGTGCACTTTGTACTTTTAAAAGCCGCGCTGCCAGGCCATCAAAAAAATCAAATACAATTCCTAAAAAAACAAAGAGTGCTGCCATTTCCAATTGATTTTCCATAGCAAAAACTATAGCAATACAGCCACAAAACAAATTCATTAAGGTAAGTATATTAGGAATATGCTTTTTCATGTATAAGGGTTTTGGTAAAAATACAATTTAATACAATGTACACATCTTCAAATTAAAAATACTCCGATGTATAACTCCCTTTCGTTAGGGTACCGGATCATACCCGCTTCCACCCCATGGGTGGCACCTGGAAATTCTCTTTACGGCCAGTGCCCCACCTTTCCAAAGCCCGTGTTTTTTAAGTGCTTCAACCGTATAGTGTGAACAGGAAGGAGAGTACCGGCAGGTAGCGGGTGTAAGGGGAGAAATAAGATATTGATATAAGCGTACCACTACAAGAAAAGGAGCAATGAGCATTTTTTTGATCAAATTATTTTGCTTTCCCATCACTCAAAATGTTTGTATGAGTCCTGAAAATTAACGTTATTCAATGGAAAAAGTAGTACCGTCTTTACCATCTTTTAACTGTATTCCCATAACGGCCAGTTGGTCACGTATCTTGTCTGAAGTAGCAAAATCTTTATTTGCACGCGCTTCTGAACGTAGTTGAATAAGCAACTCTACTACACTGTTTAACTTATCTGCGCTATCTTCTTCGGCTATTTGATCTACTAATCCCAAAATATCAAACACAAAATCTCCCATGACCTCTTTCAATAGATCAAGATCCTGTTGACTTACCGCTGCATTCCCTTCTTTTACCTGATTGATGAATTTCACCGCCTCAAATAAACCTGCAATAAGAATGGGTGTATTAAAATCATCATTCATGGCTTCAAAACAGTCCTGAGACCAAGTGCAGGTATCAAAGCCCTTAGTTTGAGATGAGATAGGGAGTTCATTCAGTGCATGCATGGCATCCATGAGCCGGTTAAAACCTTTTTCGGAAGCTAATAATGCATCATTACTAAAATCGAGAATACTTCGGTAATGTGCCTGCAATATAAAAAAACGAACTACCGAAGGAGCGAAGGGCTTACTCAGAATAGTATTTTCTCCTGTAAATATTTCTCCGGGGAGAATATTGTTCCCGGTAGATTTAGCCATTTTTTTACCATTGAGCGTAAGCATGTTAGCATGCATCCAATAATTTACGGGTGCATGGCCATTGCAGGCCTCTGCCTGGGCTATTTCACATTCGTGATGCGGAAACTTAAGGTCCATTCCTCCTCCGTGAATATCAAATTGCTCTCCCAGGTATTTGGTACTCATGGCGGTGCACTCAAGGTGCCACCCGGGAAAACCGTCACTCCAGGGAGAGGGCCACCTCATGATATGCTGAGGTTCTGCTTTTTTCCAAAGAGCAAAATCCTGAGGATTCTTTTTTTCTGATTGTCCTGCAAGTTCACGGGTATTGTGTATAAGCTCTTCTATATTTCTTCCGCTAAGCTTACCGTATTTATGCGAATCGTTAAACTTTACCACATCAAAATATACAGAACCATTAACCTGGTAGGCATATCCTTTCTCAATGATCTCTTTTATAATCTCGATCTGCTCTATAATGTGACCGGTAGCCGTAGGTTCAATACTGGGCGGAAGAAAATTAAATCTTTGCAATATCGTATGGAAATCAACCGTATAGCGCTGTACCACCTCCATGGGCTCTATTTGTTCCAGCCTCGCTTTTTTAGCAATACGGTCTTCTCCTTCATCTGCATCGTTTTCAAGATGACCGGCATCTGTTATATTGCGAACATACCTTACTTTATAGCCCAGATAACGCAAATACCTAAAGATAACGTCAAAAGACATAAAGGTGCGTACATTACCGAGATGTACATTGCTATAAACCGTTGGCCCGCAGACATACATCCCTACATAGCCTTCATTAATAGGTGTAAAAAGTTCTTTCTGCCCGGTAAGTGAATTATATATCTTTAGTTCTTGTTCCTTATAACGTTGCATATGCCATTTGCAGGTTAAAATTGGGTATCCAGTTTAATGTAGTCCAGTAATTCACGTCTTACTTCTTTTTCTTTGAAACGACCGCCAAACTCAGAAGTTACGGTACTACTTTCAATATCACGTATTCCTCTGGAATTTACACACAGGTGCTTGGCGTCTATTATACACGCTACATCTTCGGTACCCAAAACATCTTGGAGCTCTTTAACGATCTGAATGGTCATTCGCTCCTGAACCTGTGGCCTTTTGGCATAATAATCTACAATGCGATTCATTTTGGAGAGCCCCACTACTTTTCCATTTGAAATATATGCTACATGAGCTTTTCCTACTATGGGGAGTAAGTGGTGTTCACAGGTAGAATACACAGTAATGTTTTTTTCCACCAGCATTTCTCCATACTTATACTTATTCAGAAAGGTAGATGCCCCCGGTTTTCTTCTGGGATGGAGCCCTCCAAAAACTTCTTTCACAAACATTTTAGCTACCCGCTTTGGAGTTCCTTTCAGACTATCATCTGTAAGATCTAACCCCAGGGTTTCCATAATCTCATATACATTGCTCTCTATCTGAGCGATCTTTTCTTCATCAGATAATTCAAAGGCATCTTCTCTCAGAGGGGTTTCTGAGGAAGACGAAACATGATCATCCCCTAACTCATCAAACTGTTCTTCCAGTGCGCTGTCTATTTTCATTATTGTTACAATCTTGCGATAATAAGATTGCAAAGATAGCCAATATAACGAAGTTTTTTTCGTTATTGTCAAATAAGTAAATCATCTGAAACGATTTAACAAGATTTTAAAGACAGAACCCCATCTAAACATGAACAAATCTCTGTTTGTTACTGCTTTACTTTCCTTTTTTTATTTTATGAGTGTAGCACAGGTAACTGCGCCCGATTGCAATCCTGCCATTCCTGTTTGTGCTGCTAATGGGCCTATTATTGGCTTTGTAGATGGCATGGGCGATGATGATTTCAATGAAGCATTTAACTCCGGCTGCCTTTTTAAAGGCGGACTGGCAGTTGCCACGATAGAAAATAATTCAGCCTGGTACCGGATACGGGCAGGAGGCAACGGCCAGTTAGGTTTTAATATAGAGTTCCTTTCCCCTAATGAGGATTGGGATTTCGCAGTATATGGCCCCGATTCGGGTTGTGGTGATCTTACCAATCCTATACGGTGCAATTATGAGACAGGCACCACCGGTTTTACAGGAGTGGGTATTGATCCCGCTACAGGCGATCAGTCTATGGAGTATGACACATGGCTGGATGTAACCGAAGGAGAAGAATACCTTATTTTTATTAACAATTTCAATACCAATTTTTCAGGTAATCCTGTAGGGTTCTCTATTGAATTTACCGGACAGCTTATTGACGACAACCCTGATGGTAGCGGATTGGATTGTTCGATCATTAACGAATTTCTAGGACTGGACAGATTAGTTTGTGAGGGAGAAGAAGTTACATTGAACGCCACCAAGTTTGGTGCCACCGGTTACTCATGGTTCCTGGATACCGGCCTCGGCCCACAACCACTGGCAGAGACAGGCCCCGAACTCATTATTACCAATTCTGTTTCGGGCACCTACTCAGTTATTGTAAACACCCCTTCCCAGGTTTTTCAGGATGAAGTAGTCGTTACCTTTCTGGGAGCCCCTGAGATAGCCGATATTATGGTCGAAGACCTTTCTGATACCAACAGTATAAAAGTCATAGTCAATGGCCCCAGTGAATATGAATATCGTCTGAATAACGGGCCGTATCAGGACAGTCACGACTTCATAAATATTGCTCCCGGCCTTTATCAGGTTACCGTAAATGATAAAAACGGATGCGGCAGTACTACACAAGAAGTGCTCGTAGCCGGTTACCCTAAATTTTTCACTCCCAATGGAGACGGCATAAACGATACCTGGCAAATTGCCGGCATGGATACCTTTAATGCCGCTACTGTATTCATATTTGACCGTTATGGTAAACTACTTAAACAACTACAACCCGGAGGTACCGGATGGGACGGCACTTTTAACGGAAGACCCTTACCTTCCAGTGATTATTGGTTTCGGTTTGTATATATTGATACTACAGGAGGAACTCCGGTACAGAAAGAAATAAAAAGTCACTTTTCTTTAAAACGATAAAAAATACAAGGGCCGGTTAAAAACCGGCCCTTGTCTTATGTACCCATATTCATATGTTACAAGTTAAAGCTCAGGGATAAAATAATATTTGATAATACACTCTCAATATTTGCAGGTTGTGGTAATCCGGTATCAAACAATCGCTGATTGATCTCCTGTTCAGACCTGCTATACGCCAAATCGAGTCGCGTAGCACCAAAACTATACCCTAATCCGGCTGAGAAACCGGTAAGATCGCCCAGTGCATTTCCATCTTCATAAGGACTTTGTTCAAATCGGTATCCTGCTCTCAAGCTTACCCTTTCTATTTTGTATTCCCCGCCAATACGGTATGAAGACACCGCCCTTAACTGATCTCCTATAGCATTGTTTACTGTAGCAAAATCAATATCTGAAGCAGGCCTTAGCTCTGCATTGGCCATATTCTGATAACTGTAATCAAAACTAATAAGGCCCTGCTGGCCAAAAACCAATGCCAGGCTTCCCGTTAATTTTGAAGGAATAAAAATGCGATAGTCCGGAAAAACATTTACCAGTGAAAAATTAATAAATTCTATTTCACTATCAGCCAGGTTTGAGTTGATACTTTGCGATAATTCGTCGGTAAGACGATACCAAGTAGGCGACTGATAGCTGGCTCCTACCCTAACATTTTCATTAAGTCTGGCAATCCCCCCCACATTAAAAGAAAACGCATTACCAAACGTACGAAGCAGGTTATCGAAATTCACAAATTGCAAGGGTGAATCCTGATTATATCCGCTTTCGTCAAAACGTGTGAGCCTTTCATATTCAATATCATGAAAATTAAGAGATGCTCCCAGATAAAAATTATCGTTGTATTGCCCTGCAAAATTTGCAGTGAACCGGGCGTTATGTCCTGTAGTTACCTGTAAAAAATCCTGGTTAACAGTTTCAAAATCGGCATTAGACACGTAAACAGTATTGTCATCATCATCAAAATCTACCGGGTCTATGATCCCACCAAAGTACCCTAAAAAAGCCTGTTGGGGAGTAAAACCGAGACTTGAACCAATATTTAAATAAGCGTCTTCAATAAATTCATCAGGCTGAATAAGGATCGCTCCAAAAGGAACGCCGTTGGCAAAATTCAAGAAATACTCATCAATAGACTGGTTACTCTGCCCTGAAGCCAAAAACTCATTATCAAAATTATTGACGAGATCATAATTAAAGGCCAGGGAAAACTTTTTCCAGCCTGTGGCTCCCGGATTGGTATCTTCAAAAACAAATACACCTCCTAATTGATTAAGTTCTATGTTATTAAAGGATGTTTCACTAAAGCCGTTAAAGTACCTGGTTTGGTTGTTTACATCGTAATTGCTACCGGTAATGGTAAGAAAGCTATTGGCAAAAACCGCTGAGCCGGCAGGATTGATATTTATGGCAGACATGTCTCCACCCAATGCCCCAAATGCCCCACTCATTCCCTGAAAACGGGCCGTTCCACGAATGTTTTCGGTACCATAACGAACCACATCTCCTATACTTTGAGCACTAATGGTCGCTGCAGTCATTAAAACCGCCAACGTACAAATCATTCTTTTCATAAAAATAGTGTTTTAGATTGATGAATTCATTTTATCCGCGACCCCTTCCTCTGGAACCTCCTCCTCTGCTACCTCCTGAAGAACGGGAACCTCCGCCTGATCTCATAGAACCGCTGGATCGGGACCCCCCGTACGATCTTGAATATCCGGAGTTTCTTCTGGAAGACGAATTACTTCTTCCATAATTACGATTGGGTGAACCTGAGTTTCTGCCATATGAACTTCGGGAAGAACGCGAAGAGCGATAATCGCCACCACTGCTTCTACCCCGTCCTCTGTCTCCTATATTTGCGCTGTTTCGATAACCTCTTGAATATCCTGAAACGCTACCAGATCTTCTGTAGCCACTTCCATTACTGCGGTAATATCCGTTTCTGTTGCCCAGGGATGACCTGCCTGAATTTCTCGCAACTCCATTGCGACCGTAAAAACCTCTTCTACCCGCATTGTAGGCAAATCTTCTACCGTAAAAATTATTGTTGGGAAACCACCAGTTGTTCCAACCCCAGCCAGGGCCCCATCCGCCCCAGCCCCAGTTGTTCCAACCCCAGCCCCAACCAAGGCCCCATCCGCCGCCCCAGCCCCAGCCGGGACCCCAGAAGGGATCAGCAAAACCACCCCAGCCCCAGCCAAGGCCCCAACCGCCGCCCCAGCCCCAGCCAGGACCCCAGCCACCCCACATACCAGGGGTGTCGTAAATAAAGATCGAGGTACCCTGAGGGTTATCTCCCCAGCCACCAAAACCGGTTTGGTATTCATTACGGTATTGAGTCACTACTCCTGTGCTGTCCTGAGGAAGACTTGAATAACTATCGATATCTGTAAATACCTCATTTTGAGCATTCAGCAATTGTTCATACTCATCTGCTTTTTGGCCGAAGTATTGCTGATATCCTGCAGACGCGGCATTGGCCTGCACTGTCTGTTGTGTATTTCGTGTGGTTTGAGAAGTTGGTCTAACCGGCCTTTCCGTAGCCGTCTCGGGAGTCCCATAGATCCCGTCGTTATCGTAATACGAAGATTGTTGATACGATCCGCAACCGCTTAACAGAATGGCTCCAAAGGGTATCAACAATAATATTTTGTGCGTAAGGGAAGTAGAAGTTATCATCATTGCAAAATTTTATTGTTGTACATTACAAAAATAGTTAGTTTTGCCGAACTATTTTTTCTATTTAACAAAGTCACAACATTTGTGCCAAAGTACTTAATCATGGGCAAAAACTTAACCAAACGCAGCGAAGATTACTCCAAATGGTACAATGAATTGGTTGTAAAGGCAGATTTGGCCGAAAATTCAGGTGTTAGAGGCTGCATGGTCATTAAACCTTACGGGTATGCTATCTGGGAAAAAATGCAGGCCGAACTTGACAGAATGTTTAAGGAAACCGGCCATGAAAATGCCTATTTTCCCCTTTTTATTCCCAAATCATACCTCAGCAGAGAGGCAGACCATGTAGAGGGCTTTGCAAAAGAATGTGCCGTTGTAACGCATTACAGATTAAAAAATGCAGACGACGGTAGTGGGCTTACTGTAGATCCTGAAGCCAAACTGGAAGAAGAACTTATTGTACGCCCCACTTCTGAAACTATTATCTGGGATACTTATAGAAAATGGGTGCAGTCATACAGAGACCTTCCCATTATGGTTAATCAATGGGCCAATGTAGTGCGTTGGGAAATGCGCACACGCCTGTTTTTAAGAACTACTGAGTTTTTATGGCAGGAAGGACACACAGCACATGCCACCCGTGATGAAGCCATAGCCGAGGCCGAACAAATGATGAATGTTTATGCCGATTTTGCCGAAAACTATATGGGCGTACCTGTGATAAAAGGTGTAAAAACCGAAAGTGAGCGTTTTGCCGGAGCCGAAGAGACCTATTGCATTGAAGCCCTTATGCAGGACGGGAAAGCATTACAGGCAGGTACCTCACATTTTCTGGGGCAAAACTTTGCCAAAGCCTTTGATGTGAAGTTTGCCACGCAAGAAGGAAAACAAGAATTTGTATGGGCTACCTCATGGGGAGTGTCCACCCGGTTGATGGGCGCTCTGGTAATGACCCATAGTGATGACAACGGTTTGGTACTTCCCCCTAATCTGGCTCCTATTCAGGTAGTGATCGTGCCTATATACAAAGGAAAAGAGCAACTGGATGCTATTACAGAAAAAGTATCTCCTCTTATTAAAAGCCTTCGACAAAATGGCGTGTCTGTAAAATTTGATAACAGAGATACTCACAAACCAGGATGGAAGTTTAATGAATACGAATTAAAGGGAGTCCCTATTCGAATTGCAATAGGGCAACGTGACCTTGAAAACGGTACTTATGAAATTGCCCGCAGAGATACACTTGCCAAAGAGACGGTAAATGAGACCGAAGTAATTGAAAGAATTACCTTTTTGTTAAAAGATATACAAAGCTCCATTTTTGAGAAAGCCCGTGCTTACCGCGATGCTCACATTACAGAAGTAAATACTTTTGATGAGTTTAAAGAGGTTTTAGAAAGCAAAGGAGGGTTTCTGGCTGCTCACTGGGACGGAACTCCGGAAACTGAAGAAAAAATAAAAAATATGACTAAGGCTACCATTCGGTGCATCCCTTTGAATAGCAACACTGAAAATGGCAGTTGTATTCTTAGCGGAAAACCTTCCAACCGAAGAGTTTTGTTTGCAAAAGCGTATTAAATTTTTTAGTGAAAAAAAAATTAATACTCTTGCAGCTTTTAAAAATAGTTGTATTTTTGCATCCGCGATAAAACAAAAAAATGGTCCGTTCGTCTAGGGGTTAGGACGCCAGGTTTTCATCCTGGTAACAGGGGTTCGATTCCCCTACGGACTACTAAAAAGTTCAATGACATAACGGTTTAAGAATTACTTGTAGGTAATAGTAGTAAACCGCTTTATTTTGGTCCGTTCGTCTAGGGGTTAGGACGCCAGGTTTTCATCCTGGTAACAGGGGTTCGATTCCCCTACGGACTACTAGAATTTTTATGAAGATGAGGAAGCGTATTGCTTCCGATTAAAATTTAAGTTAAAAATGGCAAATCATAAGTCGGCGTTAAAAAGAATTCGCAGCAGTGAAACCAAAAGGCTGAGAAATAGATATCAGCACAAAACTGCGCGTAATGCTATCAAAAAACTCCGTAATACGGAAGATGCGAAAGAAGCGGCTACATTGCTGCCTTCAGTAATTTCTATGATCGATAAACTTGCAAAAAGAAACATTATTCACAAGAATAAAGCTTCTAATTTAAAAAGCAGTTTAACGCGTCACATCGCTTCGCTCTCCTAAGACGATATTAAAATATTGAATATATTATGCCTTGTGTATCCACAAGGCTTTTTTTATTTGCCCGTATCAATACCTTACAAACGATAGCTATTTATTTTTTATACCATTTTAAAAAACTGTTATATCTTTATTCGGTTTGTATTTGTATCCTAATTCTTCCCGGAGTATATTGTAGGTTCATATATAGATTTTAACAGGCTCAAATAACCGGCCAGTTGAAAATCATTTCCGTAAATACTCTATGACCCCATGAAAAAAGTGCTGATTACAGGAGCCGAAGGTTTTATAGGATCGCATTTAGCAGAAACATTAATGCAAGAAGGTTTTGATGTAAAAGCCTTTTGCCTGTACACTGCAAACGGCTCGAAAGGGTGGCTCGATACGTTTCCTAAAAACACTCTTGACAATATTGAAATAAGCCCCGGAGATATACGTGACCGTAACACGCTTTACAAAGCCATGAAAGATTGTGATACTGTATTCCATCTAGCAGCTCACATAAGTATTCCCTACAGCTATATAGCTCCTTCTTCTTTTATAGATACTAACGTAAACGGCACCCTCAACATTCTTCAAGCGGCTTTAGATCATGACATTGAGCACCTTATAGTAACTTCCAGCTCTGAGGTTTACGGTACTGCCATACGAGTTCCCATTAATGAAGAGCACAGGATACAGCCACAGTCTCCTTATGCGGCTTCTAAGGTAGCTGCTGATGCTTTGGCCTGGTCCTTCTTTAAAAGCTACCGGCTTCCCGTTACTATTTTAAGGCCCTTTAATACTTTTGGCCCGAGGCAATCTACCCGAGCCATTATTCCTGCCATAATTATACAACTACTCTCTAAAACCCAAATGCTTGAACTGGGTAACACTACTCCCACCAGAGACTTCACCTTTATCGATGATCTCGTAAAAGCTTTTGCAGAAACAGGAAAAAAGCCAGAATTGGCCGGTAATACCTACAATATTTGTTCGGGAAAAGAAATATCCATACACCAACTGGCACATATGCTAATTAGTAAAATAAACCCAGAAACATCGCTGGTTACCCAAAAAGAAAGATTACGCCCTTCAGAAAGTGAAGTTTTTAGATTGCTGGGAGATGCCACTAAGTTTTCAGAACGCACGCTCTGGAAACCCGAAACTCCTTTTGAAAGAGGAATTGACCAAACGATTGCATGGTTTTCCAATAAAAAAAATCAGGAATTTTATCGGGTTAATGGTTATCAGATCTAAACTAAAAAGCTTTATGTACATTTCTTTATTTTTTTGTTAGACAATGAAACCACAAGGGGAGCGTTGAATACTCAAAGATTGTTAAATTTACACAGTAAGCGTAAAAGCCCCGACCTAATACATGAAAAAAACAAAAGAAAACTGGCTTTTTGAGATTACTCCTCGTCGAGGTCTTTTAGACTTCAACCTTCGAGAAATTTGGCAATACCGGGACCTTCTCTGGCTGTTTGTAAAGCGTGATATCGTAACAGTATATAAACAAACCATTCTTGGTCCTCTCTGGTTTTTTATTCAACCTATTATGACCACTATCGTTTTTCTGGTGGTATTTGGTAAAATTGCCAATATCCCAACAGATGGCGTTCCCCCTATACTCTTTTACCTCTCTGGTATTGTGGCCTGGAATTATTTTGCAGAATGTCTTAATCTTACATCAGACACGTTTAAAAAAAATGAGGCTATTTTCAGCAAAGTATATTTTCCCAGAATAGTACTTCCGCTATCAATAGTGATCTCCAACCTGGGAAAGTTCTTAATTCAGCTTTTCCTGTTTTTAGCCACTTTAGGCTATTTTGTTTTTTTTACCGAAACCTCTGCAAAGCCCAATAAGCTTCTTATACTTTTTCCGGTTTTGGTGTTACTTATGGGGCTTCTGGGATTAAGTGCAGGAATGATCATATCATCTTTGACCACCAAATACCGGGATCTCACATTTTTGGTGAAATTTGGTGTTAGCCTTCTTATGTATGCTACTCCGGTAGTATATCCCTTATCGCAAATAAACACCCAGTATCGATGGATCGCCGAGCTAAATCCTCTAACTCCCCTTTTTGAGATCTTTAAATACAGTTTTCTTGGTCAGGGTACTTTTACCTGGGGAAGCTTTATTTATAGTTGTATCTTTAGCATAGTTGTTTTGCTAATAGGTATTTTAACATTTAACCGTACTGAAAAGTCGTTTATAGATACTATATAAAAGGCCTCCTATGTCTGAAGTAATTTTAAGATCTGAGAACATTTCCAAACAATACCGTTTGGGTGTAATAGGAACCGGCACACTTTCACACGACCTTAACCGTTGGTGGCACAGATTGCGTGGGAAACAGGACCCCTATTTGCAGGTGGGAGAACTAAACAATCAAACCCAATTAGGGAAAAATGAATATGTCTGGGCCTTGAAAAATATTTCTTTTGAGGTTGAGAAAGGAGAAGTTCTCGGGATTATCGGGAAAAACGGAGCCGGTAAATCTACATTGCTAAAAATACTTTCCAAAGTAACTTCACCTACTACCGGAATTATTCGTTCCCGAGGACGAATCGCTTCTCTTCTTGAAGTAGGCACCGGTTTTCATCCCGAACTAACCGGTCGCGAAAATATTTACTTAAATGGCGCTATCCTGGGAATGACAAAATTGGAGATATCTTCAAAACTTGAAGAGATCATAGAATTTAGTGGCTGCCAACGCTATATAGATACTCCTGTTAAACGATATTCATCCGGTATGAAAGTAAGACTGGCCTTTGCCGTAGCCGCTCATCTGGAGCCCGATATACTGGTAGTAGATGAGGTGCTGGCTGTAGGAGATGCTGAGTTTCAGAAAAAGGCTATTGGCAAAATGCAGGACATATCTCAGGGTAACGGACGTACTGTTTTGTTTGTAAGCCATAATATGGCTGCGGTACAAAGTTTATGTAACCGCTGTATCCTCCTGAAGCAGGGGGCAATAGTGGCAAACGGCGAAACCCAGGATATCATTTCTATGTATTTGAAAGGACAATCTAAAACAAACCTGCAAAATATTACAGAAAGACAGGGAAACAGAAAAATATTGTTTAAAAGTGTCTCCGTTTACGGAAATAGCACCGACTCCAATTCTACTTCAGGTTCAGTTTTAAACATAGCTTTTACATTTTTAAACCCCCAAAATATAAGTGATAAAGAGGTAAGGATGGATATGCGTATTGACTCTCAATTTGGCACCAGAATTTCCTGGTTAAGCACTGAAGTAAGTTTTAAAGCAGCCAACTCCCCGCTAGAAAATTTATTGATAACAGTACCCAAAAACCCTTTGAACCAGGGCAGCTATCATGTAACTCTGTATTTAACCGGTAATGGCGAGATTTATGACTGGATACAAAATGCATTTACCTTTGAAGTAAAAGAAGGCGATTTTTACAATAATGGCAAGGTTGTGCCAAGGTCTCAGGGAGATATATTATTAAACTATACGATACAGACCGTATGATCAGAAAGACATTAAAAAATCTTAAAGAATCCAGAGTATTGATCAAAAAAACAAATGTTTTGATCCGTGAAGATTTTGCATTAGCGCATCTTAACCAGTTACTTCCTAAACCTTATTTCCTTCCTATCACCTCCTGGTCAATGGCTCCTTCCGCTATTGTTTTTATTCTCAATGACATTCTTATAAACAAACGGAAAAACATCATAGAATTCGGTTCCGGTCTATCTACAGTGTTCATAGCTTTATTAATTGAACAACACAAACTGGATATTCAGTTTATATCCATAGATAACAACGAAGAGTGGATTTTACATCAAAACAGGATTCTGAAAGATCTGGATTGTGAAAAGCAGGTTAAATTTGTCTATGCACCTTTAAATACTGTAGATCAATCTATAAAATTAAAAACACAGCACACATGGTACGAGACGAAACCTTTATTCCCTTTTCTGTCAGGCCCAACATGGGATTTAATAATTGTAGACGGACCCAAAGGCTCATTATGTGATTATTCCAGGTTTTCTGCAATACCTTTTTTTAAAGATCATTTATCTGATAATTTTACCGTTCTCCTTGACGATACCAACAGAAAAGATGAACAAATTATCACCGAAGAATGGAAAAGAATTCTCGGGATCCCTTATGAAACCTATGGAAGATATACAGTTTTCCAAAGTGGGAACACCCTTAAAAATACACCGTTTGTTTACTAAAACCTCATTTTATTATTAACCCGCTGGTCTCCATTATCATCCCAACGTATAACCGTGCCCATCTGCTACCGGAAACACTTGATAGTATTCGGGAACAAACCTATCCAGACTGGGAGTGTATTGTGATCGATGACGGTAGCACCGATACCACCGAAAACGTATTGAATGCTTATATACAAAAAGATAACAGGTTTCAGTATCTAAAACGACCTGAAACCATCCCTAAAGGTGCCAATGCCTGTAGAAATTACGGTTTAAAAATCTGTAAAGGTGACTGGGTACAATGGTTTGACAGTGATGATATCATGCACAGGGATTCTCTGAATACTAGAGTGGGCGCAGTAAAAAAAGATACCGACTTATTAATTTCAAGAAGCGCTATTTTTGAAAAAGCCATAACCCATATTCTTTATGAACAAAAACGAACCCGACCCTCCCAAAACGTTCTGCAAGATTTTATTACCCAAAAAATTACCTGGTATTTACCCGATGGTTTTTGGAACCGTTCTTTTTTAAGCAATAAAATACTATTTGATGAAAGTCTGTTTATTGGTCAAGACCGGGATTTCCATATTAGAATGTTACTGGAAAACCCGAAAATCTTGTTTTTAAAAGACTGTTTAACATTTTACAGGCAACATGCAGAGTCTATTTCAAACCAGACTCAACCCGACGTTATATACTCTCACTTTTTTGCCCTGACCAGACAAATTAACTTGGTTAAACAGGAAAAGCTTGGCCGCGATGCTTTGTTTTTTTTACTACGAAAACAGCTAAAACTTTATCCCTTACTGGCTGCAAAAAACGAAAAACCTTTTAAGTTATTTCTAAGATCCTACTTAAAAGCTTTCAAATATGAATGGCGGTTCTTATCATGGGGGGTGCGCTTTTTAGCGGGTGCATTTTCTTTTAGCCTCCTGGGCAAAGGAAGTGTTTTTTTTAACGATTCTCTGTTTAAGACCGCTAACATAAAATAAGAAGATGTTGAAAGAAGCATCCATACATGTAATTGCGTTTAACCAGAAAAAAGAACTGCGAAAAACCCTGGTATTTCTCAAAGAGGTATTAGGTTGGGTAAAAACCGAAGTGTTTGAGATACAATGTTCTAACTATATCAAGGTGTATCACAGAATTAACCAGATACACAAAAAACAAAAGGGAGAGAACTGTTTTCGCCTTGCAAAAAAACTTAAGAACGCCTCCTTTTATTATCTCATTTATGATCCCTTTCTTTTCAGGGTCTGTAAGATCGTAAAATTGTATTTCGATAATTTTACAAAATACAGGGTAACAGATATCCGTTATATGAAGGGTATGGGAAAAGCCGTTATGAGAGTTTGTATCTCCTCCTTCAATTTTATCCAGAGAGAAAATCCTGGAACTAAACATTATAAAAAAATAAAAACCCTGCCCATGCCTGTTATAGGGCTGCGAAGGATTTGTAAGAGTATTTAAATGAGAAATATCGCTATCATACCCGCAAGAGCAGGATCGAAAAGGCTTCCTGATAAAAATATGCTCCCTTTTAACGGGCTCCCTTTATTTGTGCACAGCATTTTGTTTGCACAAAAAAACCAATCAATAATCAATGATATTGTGGTTTCAACAGATAGTGACCAAATCGCTAAGATGGCCCGCAAACACGGAGCAGCGGTAGTTAAAAGACCTCCGGAACTCAGTGGTGACCTGGAACCCACCGTTACGGCCCTGGAGCACACTTTAAAAAATCTTGAAAATACATATGACCATGTTATTCTTTTACAACCCACCAATCCGTTAAGACCGCAAAACCTGCTTAAAGAAGCGTATAAAACGTTTTTGGAGCATACCCCTGAAAATCTGATTACCGTTTCCACAAATCATCGAAAAACAGGCTACATAAAAGATAATACGTTTGTACCCGCCAATTACAGTCTGGGACAACGCGGTCAGGATTTATCCCCTGAGTATTATGAGAACGGATTGTTGTATATTATACGGTCTGAAATTATATTGCAGGGAAAAATAAGCGGCCAGGCTCCTTTTCCTTTTATTGTAGATCACCCATATGCCGAAGTAGATATTGATACTGAGCACGATTTTAAAAAAGCATTGTGGTACCTGGAAAATTACCCATAAGAAAACCTTACGTATGCCAAAACCCTACATTGAAATAGGAAACAGAAAAACAGGACCAGACTTTCCTCCCCTGGTCATTGCTGAAATAGGTATTAATCATGAAGGTTCCCTTACGGTTGCCAAGCAAATGGTAGATGCAGCATCTCGTGCAGGTGTTGAAATTGTTAAACACCAAACTCATATTGTTGACGATGAAATGAGTGGTGCCGCCAAGAAAGTAGTTCCCGGTAATGCTTCAGTATCTATCTACGACATTATGAAACGCTGCGCGTTAAATGAAGAAGAAGAGTACGCTTTAAAACAATATGTAGAAAGCAAAGGAATGCTGTTCATATCCACTCCGTTTTCAAGAGCTGCTGCCGAGCGTCTTAAACGCTTTGATATTCCCGCCTTTAAAATTGGCAGTGGTGAATGTAATAACTACCCCTTACTTGAGCATATTGCCTGTTTTGGCAAACCCGTAATACTAAGTACCGGTATGAATACCCTGGAAAGTGTTCGTAAAGCTGTTTCCATTTTTGAAAAGTACAAAGTACCTTTGGCATTACTTCACACTACCAATCTGTACCCCACTCCTCCAAGACTGGTGCGTTTTGGTGCCATGATGGAACTCCATAAGGCATTTCCCGACAAAGTATTCGGTTTGAGTGATCATACACTCAACAACAATGCCTGCCTCGGAGCTACCGCTTTAGGAGCCTCTGTACTGGAAAGGCATTTTACTGATACGAAAGACAGGCCGGGCCCCGATATTATTTGTAGCATGGATGAAAGTGAATGTGCCAACCTGATTATAGGGAGTAAGGAAATATGGGAAATGCGGGGAGGCACTAAAAAACCGGCTGAAGAAGAAAAAGTGACCATAGATTTTGCCTTTGCCACCGTTTGTGCTATAGCCCCTATTGAAAAAGGAGAAAAGCTAACCAAAAACAATATTTGGGTAAAACGCCCGGGAACCGGAGAGATCGCTGCAGAGCATTTTGAAAGTATTCTGGGAAAAAAAGCCTCAAAAAAAATACAGAATGACCAGCAATTGCAATGGTCTGATATTGAAGACCCCAAAAGATGGAAACAAAAAAAATAATCTTTCTAACCGGAACAAGAGCTGATTTTGGAAAGATAAAGTCACTTATTACTATTCTGGAAGGGCAAAAAGAATTTGAAGTGCATGTTTTTGTAACCGGTATGCACCTTATGAAAACCTATGGCTATACCCTTCTGGAAATAGAAAGATGTGGTTTTAAGAATATTAATACATTTGAAAATTATACCTCAGAAACCTCAATGGAGCTCACCCTTGCAAAAACTATTGAAGGATTCTCTCAGTACGTAAAAAAAACCCGTCCCGATCTTATTGTCGTGCACGGAGACCGTGTTGAAACCCTGGCAGGAGCCATTACCGGCTCTCTAAACAACATTCTTGTAGCCCATATTGAAGGAGGAGAAATATCAGGAACCGTGGACGAGCTCATTCGCCATTCCGTTACCAAAATGAGCCATATTCATTTCGTGGCCAATGATACAGCCCGTAACAGGCTCATTCAAATGGGAGAGGTCCCCGAATCTATTTTTAAAATAGGGTCTCCCGATGTTGATATTATGTTTTCAGATACACTTCCCTTATTAACCGAAGCCAAAGCTTATTATGAAATTGAATTTCCTGTTTACGCCATGGCCATGTTCCATCCGGTAACTACAGAGGCGTCACAAATGAAAGAATACGCTACTAATTTTATAGAAGCCCTTATACAATCAAAACAACAATATGTAGTGATATACCCCAACAATGATATGGGAAGTTCTGCCATACTTGCTGCGTATGATCGTATTAAGGCTAACAAGCATTTTAGAGTTTTTCCCTCCCTTCGGTTTGAATATTTCCTCACTCTGTTAAAACATGCCCGCTTCATCATTGGGAACAGCAGTGCCGGGATACGGGAAGCGCCTTATTACGGAGTACCCACCATTAATATTGGTACCCGGCAGGAAAACAGAGCGCTGCATGCCCATATAGTAAATACATCTTATGAAAAAACCGATATTATCAAAGCTATTGAAAGTGACCTGCAGACCGGAACTTCTCATGCCAACGAATTTGGCTCGGGAAATAGTGCCAAAACATTTCTTTCCTGCCTTAAAACCAATACCTTTTGGAATATAAACGCTCAAAAACAATTTTTGGATCGCTTATGACTAAACAAAAAACATTAGGGTTAGTTATTGTTGACGGTGTGGGTTTTAGAAACTTTATGCTCAGTACCTTCCCGGAGGAAGCCCGAAAACGTTTCAAACATATCGTTATCTTTTCAGGGCTGCCCCGCCATGCCTATGATACTATAGACCTGAACGGGATCATTATTGAAGAGCTGGATGATTTCAAAGAATCAGGTTACACCTGGTTTTTTCGCAAACTCAAAGAAAATGCGCATTTACAACGTCACAAAAAAGGAAACTTTGGCATTCAGGATAATTTGGCAATTACCTACAATACCCAAAAAAACAGAAGAGGAAGGCTTACCCGTTTCATTTTTAAGTGGGCCTCTGTTTTTAACAGTGAATTTTATATCGGTATCTACAATTACTTACAACAGCTAAGTTTTAAAAATCATCCGTCCACCAAAAAATACAAGCTATTACTTAGAAAGTACCAACCTGATATATTGTTTTTTACGCACCAAAGACCTTCGTACATTGCCCCGGTGATCTATGCTGCTGAGAAAGCAAAAATCCCTACAGCTTCATTTATATTTAGTTGGGATAATCTGGCTTCCAAAGGTAGAATGGCCGGAAATTTCAATTATTTTTTAGTTTGGAGTGATCTAATGAAACAGGATCTGCTGCACTTTTACAGCACTATTAAGCAAGAGACCATTTTTGTAGTAGGGATGCCGCAATTTGAACCTTATACCATGGATATTTATAAATGCGACAGAAATGAATTTTACATAAAAAATAAACTGGATAAAAACATCAAAACCATTTGTTTTAGTTGTGGAGATGTTTCAACCAGTAAAAACGATCCTGTTTATATTGAAACCATAGCCAAAGCTATTAAAAATAATGTATTTAGTGAACCGGTTAATTTTTTAGTAAGAACTTCTCCGGCCGAATCACCCGAGCGTTTTCTCTCTACAAAAGAACGTTATCCCTTTATTGCATGGAACCATCCGCGATGGCCCCTTTTACGGCCCTCGCACTCAGAACCCTGGTCCCAGAGAGTACCAGAATCACAAGATGTTCAGGACTTAAGAGCCATTCTTGAATTCTGCGATGTGGGTATTAATATGTGTTCTACCATGAGCCTGGATTTTATGGTTTTTGACAAGCCTGTAATAAACCCGGTTTTTGGCAATACAGATAATTCCCTTTATGATGATCAACGGTTTTTGAAGTATGCACATTATAAACCGGTAGCCGAGAGCGGTTCGGTAATCATTGCTACCAATGAAAAAGAGTTAATTGAAGCCATTAGGGTATATCTTAACCATCCTAAAAAAAACAGCTTGGAACGCCAGCAAATGCTTAAATTACAGGTTGGCCGACCTTTGAAAAACACTAGTGAACGTATCGCAGAACAATTAATATTATGTATATCCTAAAAGGCAATATTACTCATGATGATCATTTACACCCGGAGAGGATGAGCAATAACCGGGAGATCATAGTTAATCAAAAAAATAGGGGCCTTTTTTCTCCTGGTGGTATCAATTCGCTTAAAAATATAATACACAAAATTCCGGAAGGAGCCCCGACTATGAAAAGTCATACATTTCAGGAAATTGAAGAACATTATCATCTCAATAGTAGGGTACAGGAATATGGTAAATTATTAGAGATATGCATATAGGCTTTATAACTTCTGAGTATCCCTGTAAAAACTGTACCTCATGGGGCGGGCTCGCTACCAGTATTAAAAACCTCTGCCAGGCTTTGGTTAAAGAGTCTGTACAGGTAACCATTTTTCTTATCCAGGATACAAAAAAAGAGGTTTGGACAGAAGACCATATTCATATACATAGTATTGCGCCTCCTAAATCGCCTTTACTGAACTGGTATTTTCGTCGTAAGTATTACGAAAAGTATATCAATACTAAGGTAACCCAATTAAAAATTGACATTCTGGAAGCTCCCGACTGGACAGGATTAACCGCTTTTATTCGTCTCAGGGCACCTCTTGTTATACGAATGCATGGTACAGACGCTTATTTTTGTCATCTGGAAGGAAGGAGACAGAAGTTCAAAAACTACATACTTGAGAAGAAAGCATTACAACAGGCCGATTACCTTATTAGCGTAAGTGCCTTTACCCGGAAACTTACCAAAAAACTTTTTCATCTTAAAAAAGACGTTACCGTCATCCACAACGGGATCGACACATCCTTGTTTTCTTTAAACCACACCAGCCAAACCAATCCTTATTTGTTATTGTATTTTGGAACCATTATCAGAAAAAAAGGCGTCCTAGAGCTAGCTTCTGTGTTTAATAAACTGGTAGAAGAAAACGATTTGTTCAGATTACAACTTATAGGAAGAGACAGTACAGATACATTCACCGGGAGTTCTACTTTGCAAATGTTCTACTCTTTGCTAAGTGAAAAGGCAAAATATAGAGTAACATATACAGCACCCCTTCCCTATTCACAAATACGATCGGAAATAGCAAAAGCAGGTATCGTAGTGCTCCCCAGCTTTGCCGAAGCCTTTCCCATGACGTGGCTGGAAGCTATGGCTATGGAAAAGCCCTTTATTAGTTCTAATATAGGATGGGCACCGGAGATTATGATACAAAACATTACAGGTATTATGATAAACCCTAAAAATCATCAGGAATTTAAAAAAGCCGTTATTTTTATGGTTACCAACCAGGAACAGGCTAAAAGCTATGGAAAAAATGCCCGAAAGCGAATAGAAGAATCCTTTTCACTACAGGCTACCATAAAAAAGAATATAGATTTTTACAAAACTATTGTGACAAAACATACATGAATCACTTTAAAAAAGAACAACTTTTTGAATATAAAAAGAAACATATTTTCTTGTTTCTTTCCAGTGGGAACCCTTTAGTAGTGGTATGGAGGTTACCAAAACTTCCTTCTCGGTTGCTCGAACATAAAAGGTTCAGATATTACACAAAAGCCCTTCCAAAATATAAATAGTTATGCGTCTTTGTCTTATCATATGTACATATAAAAGACCTGAAGCCATAAAGAGGCTGCTCGTATCTGTAAAAAAGCAATCGTTACCACCCAATCAGGTAGTGATAGTTGATGCTTCTGAAGACCAAAAAACCCGACAGGCAGTAAACTCTTTGCATTTGGAGAATTTAGAGTACTATCAGGTAGAAAAAAAGCATAGAGGACTTACGAAACAAAGAAACTTTGGAATTAGCAAAGTGAAAGACAGTATAGAGGTAACGTGTTTTTTAGATGATGATGTTACATTGAAAAAAAAGTGCTTAGAAGAGCTTATCAACACATATAAACTTAAAAAAAATGCTATTGCTGTAGGTGGGTATATTACCAATGAAGTAAAGTGGTCACCTATTGATAAAACGATTACAGGTAACCGCTTTTTTCAATATGACGGATATTATCGAAAAGAAAGTAGTCGTTTTTTACTTCGAAGGGTTCTGGGGTTAAACCCAGATCAGCCTCCCGGAATATATCCAAAGTATGGCCATGGCCGAAGTATAAGCTTTCTTCCACCATCTGGTAAAATTTATCCCACCGAGCAGCTAATAGGAGCTATTTCCTCTTTTAAAACAGATATACTAAGAACTGTAAAGTTTTCAGAATACTTTGAAGGTTACGGACTTTATGAAGATGCTGATTTTTGTTTCAGAATTCTTCCTCTGGGAAAACTGTATGTAAATACAGCCGCAAGATGTGAACATCACCACGATCCTTCCGGAAGACCACATAAATTTAAGTATGGGAAAATGGTAGTCAGAAATGGCTGGTATGTTTGGAAAGTGCGCTATCCTGAATTCTCTTTTGTGAATTCATTAAAATGGCACTCCATTACTCTTTTACTTTCCACCTTACGCTTTTTAAACTTTTTTACTACCAAAGATCGCTACGGTGCTCTTCAGGAAGCTGGCGGGCGTTTTTACGGATGGGTAAGTCTGATTGCTAATAAACCTAAACCATTGGCAAAATGAAACTTACAGTAGTCACTCACACAATTCATAATACACATGGCACTACCTATTCGGCATATGCACCTTACGTAAAAGAGATGAATATTTGGTTCAAACATTTTAACCGGGTAGAGGTAGTAGCTCCATTAAGCCCATGTAAACAACCACTAACACAAGCATACGCTACCCAAATTTCTTTAATAAAAGTACCTGGTTTTCAAATTACCGGAGTGCTGGAAGTTCTAAAAACCATTGTCAAAGTACCGGTGATCATTTTTTATCTTTTCCGGGCTTTTGCTCACACCGACCATATTCATATTAGATGCCCTGGTAATATGGGGCTTTTAGGATGCCTTGTACAAATTTTCTTCCCCAAAAAACACAAGACCGTAAAGTATGCCGGAAACTGGGATCCACAGTCAAAACAACCTGTTTCTTACCGTCTTCAGAAATGGATACTTAACAATGTTTTCTTAACTAAGAACACCAAAGTATTGGTATATGGTGAATGGCCGGATACATCTAAAAATATTGTGCCTTTTTTTACCGCTACGTATCAGGAAGCAGAGAAAGAGCCTTTATCTGTAAGAACCTACCGCAAAGATCTGAAATTTGCCTTTGTCGGTACTTTATCACCCGGAAAACGTCCGTTATTTGCCATTCAGCTTATTGAAGAACTTCAAAAACTGGGATATGAAGCAACGCTGGATATTCTGGGAGATGGCGTTATGTTTGAAACATTACGCACGTATATCACCCAGCATGAATTGCATACAGGTATTCATCTCCATGGTAATCTATCAGCCAACAAAGTCAAACAGCATTTAAAAGAAAGTCATTTTCTTATATTACCTTCACAAAGCGAAGGATGGCCTAAAGCAGTGGCAGAAGCCATGTTTTGGGGAGCCATTCCTATCACCTCAAAAGTATCTTGTCTTCCCTGGATGCTCGATAATGGAAAACGTGGTATTTTAATAGAAAATAATCTGGTAGAGGCTGTAAAAAAGATAGATTCTGTACTCAAAAACAAAGATCTGTTACCTATACTATCAGATACGGCAGCCCAATGGTCACGCATATATACTTTGGAATATTTTGAAGAGGCGCTGAAGAAATTAATCAATACCTAAAAAGTATGAAAAAAGAAATTGACAAAACCCTTGAAGTAAATAAAGAACAGGCTGCTTTTTACAACAACCCTTCACGAAAAAAAAATCTGGCTACCCGTATATGGTATTTGTTACGAAATAAAACCCTGGGAACCTACAGAAAGAAATTTAATATTTCTGAAAAAGTATATAAAACACATCTTGAGTGGATAGACCAAAAAAAACTTTCGGAAATGAAAGTGCTTGACCTGGGTTGTTATGAGGGTAACCATCTCTCTTTACATCTGGCAAGACATGCAAAAAGCTATCTGGGTATTGACCTTAGTGAAAAAGGTATTTCCAAACTATTAAACAAAATTGAGGAAGAACAACTGCCTCACGCTTCCGTTCAGGTAGTTGATTTTCTTTCCGATGATTTTAAAGAATCCGAGTTTGATCTTATTTATGCATACGGGGTTCTCCATCATTTTCCCGATGTAAATATCCTGATAAAACGTCTTAATCAAAAATTAGCCCCTAAAGGAAGAATTATTGCTTATGACCCACTGGAAACGTACTGGCTTCTTAAACTGGTAAGAAGTGCCTACCGCCCCTTCCAAAATGATAAAAAATGGGAATGGCCGTTTAACCGGAAAACCATATATATATTTGAAAATAATTTTCAGATACTGGATTTTCATGGGGTTTTGGGTGCCTCCAAATGGGGAATCCTCATTAATTTGCTTCCGCTGTCGCAACCATATAAAGAAAAATGGATTCGCTCTTTAATTGAGAAAGACTGGAGTACCAAGAAGCATATTTCTAAAGTGTTTAATTGCATGCACCTTACCATGTATCTTGAAAAAAACAGTTAGGGATGAAAGTGCTACAGCTTATAGATTCCCTGCAAACCGGAGGTGCTGAGAAGGTAGCCGTATATTGTGCAAATGCCCTGCTTACGCAACCTGTTGTTCCATTTCTTTGCACCACCCGATCAGAGGGTCCCCTTAAAGCTGAGATAAATGCACATGTAAACTATCTTTTCCTGAAACGCAGATTTGTTTTTGACCGCAGAGCCCTTATAGATCTAAGTGCATTTATAAAGCACCATAAAATAGATATCATTCATGCTCACGGATCTTCTTTTTTTATCGCTTCCCTTATAAAAATAAGGTATCCCAAAATTAAGATCGTATGGCACAATCATCTTGGGAATAGTAAAAACCTTCCTCTTAAAAACCGCTTTCTATTAAAACTGGCTTCACTTGGGTTTAGTGCAGTCATAACCGTTAATAAAGACATCACTGCCTGGGTTAAAAAATCGTTATACTGCAAAAAAGTATATTACATACCCAATTTTGTTATACTAAAAAACAATGCCTCTAAAAACAGCACCGTTTTAAAAGGAGAAGAAGGAAAACGCATGGTTTGTTTGAGCAATCTAAGAGATCCCAAAGGCCATGAAACACTTTTAAAGGCCTTTTTAGAGGTAAGCCGGTCACACCCGTTGTGGTCATTACACCTTGTAGGCAGAGATCAGCAGGATCTGTATTCAGAAACATTGAAAAGCTTTATAACCCGAAACAAACTGGAAAAAAGAGTATTTTTATACGGAGAAAGGGCAGATGTATCTCATATCCTGAAACAAAGTACTATTGGCATTATCAGCTCTCTTTCCGAAGGGCTTCCGCTGGCCTTATTAGAATATGGTATTTCTAAACTACCCGTAATAAGTACAAATGTAGGCGATTGTGACCAGGTAATTATTGAAGAGAAAACCGGTTTGCTGGTACCTCCCGGAGAACCTGCACAACTTGCGGCAGCAATAGAAAAACTAATTAAAAATGTTCATTACAGAAATCAACTGGCTATAAATCTCGAAAAACACGTAAATGAGAATTTCAATATAAAAACCTATATGACAAGACTATACAGTATGTATGCAGCGATCACAAATTAAAAACATACAAAATACAAAAGAGCTTAGGTGGCTACTACTTCATGTGGTCCTGGGTGTTGCCATATATCTAGTTCCGGCCCTGGCAAAAGCATGGGGGCTCCTGGTCTTAAGTCTGGGTGTCTTAATTATTTTTAACACCAAAAACCGCAATCACGAAGTATTACTTTTTTGCGGATATATGGTGGGTAGTGATGTTTTTCTACGAATGACCGGCGGAGATTTCTTTTATGAGCAAATAAAATATTCAATAATTGTGCTTCTGGTACTTAGCATGTTTGTAAACAGAATTTCCTCAAAAAGCATCTGGTACCTTCTCTATGCTGTACTTTTGATACCCGGAATATTTGTGGCTGCATACGATTTTTCATATGAATCTGATCTCAGAAAATCCTTATCTTTTAATTTAAGCGGCCCTATATGCCTGGCCGTTTGTGCAATTTACTGCTATGAAAGAAATGTTTCGTTTCGAACCTTACAAAACATTCTCTTTTTTACACTACTTCCTATAATCACCATGACCATTTATCTGTTTATATTTACGCCAAATCTACAAGACGTGATTACAGGTACACAGTCTAACTTTGAGGCCTCCGGAGGGTTTGGGCCCAATCAGGTAAGTACCATTTTGGGGTTAGGCATGTTTATACTATTTATTCGGTTTTTCTTTTTTTCCAATACACTCCTCTGGAAATTGATAAACCTGGGGTTACTGGCAGCAGTAGCCTATCGCGGACTTCTCACCTTCTCCCGCGGTGGTATCATTACTGCTACAGTTATTAGTATAGCTGCTATTTTAAGCATTATGTATTTTACCAATAAGACCCGGGTAAAACGTAAAGTATTGACAGGGTTATCGCTTTTATCCTTAGTTTTTTTAGTAGTTTGGATGTATTCAAATGTCATTTCCAAAGGACTACTCGAAAAACGCTATAATAACCAGAATGCAGCAGGAATAGAAAAAGAAGATGTAAGTACCGGAAGGTTAGACCTTATAGAAACCGAGCTTATTGCATTTTTCGAAAATCCCATTTTCGGAATAGGTGTTGGAAACAACAAATTTCACCGTAAACAAATTACAGGAATCGACTCTGCAGCACATAATGAAGTAAGTAGAACCATTGCAGAACATGGCTCCCTGGGCATATTGGCATTTATGATTGTTTTTCTAACACCGGTAACGCGATTCCTTACCACACACAGAAATGTCTTTTTCTTTTCCTTTTTCCTATTTTGGTTCTTAACTATTAATCACAGTGCCATGCGAATAGCTGCGCCTGCTTTTATCTATGCATTGTCACTACTAACCATCACCTCTGAAAACAATACTCTACATAGGGAACAAACTACAGCCTAAAGGCCGTACGCCTACGACCATAGATATCCTTGGCCCGCTTCTCGAAAAAGAAGGGTACACCCTTTTTTACGCTTCCTCCAAAAAAAACAAAGTTCTAAGACTTATTCATATGGCATTTGCCTGTTTACAATATCGAAATCGGGTAGATCTGGTCCTCATTGACACCTACAGTACGCTCAACTTTTTTTATGCGGTCGTAACTGCATCGATATGCAACCATTTAAAGCTACCTTACATACCCATTCTTCACGGAGGCAATCTTGAAAAAAGGCTTAAAAAACAACCGGGACTTTCAAAACTTCTGTTTACCAAAGCAAAATGCTTAATAGCTCCTTCGCTATTTTTGAAAAATATCTTTAATACCTATGGTTATACCAACATTCACTACATTCCCAATTCAATTTCTCTTGAAAAGTATCCTTTTAAGCTTAGAGAAAAAACCCTTCCCCGGTTGTTTTGGCTACGGGCTTTTGCAAACATCTATCATCCCGAAATGGCCATTTCTGTTTTTAAGAAATTAAAACTATCCCACGCTAACACTGCGTTGTGTATGGTAGGCCCTGAAAAAGACGGGAGTTTGAAAAGGTGCAGGGAATACAGCAAGACAAACAAACTGGATGTACAGTTTACAGGAAGACTTACAAAAGATGAATGGATATCATTGTCTAATGACTATTCTATTTTTATTAATACTTCCCGGTTTGACAATGCCCCTGTTAGTATTATAGAGGCTATGGCTCTGGGTATTCCTGTAGTTTCTACCAATGCTGGCGGAATTCCCTTTCTAATTAAACACGAAAAAAATGGTTTACTCGTTAATTGTGAAGATACCCATGCAATGATAAATGAGGTTATCAAGCTTATTAATGATCCCGAACTCGCAAAAAACCTGGCTTTAGAAGCCCGAAAAACAGCAGAGCAATTTAACTGGGAGATCATAAAAGAAAAGTGGTTTGAAATATTGAATACATGATTCACAAACTAATATATAGAGTCGGGCAAAAAATACGAAACCCTTCTATCAGGAAGTGGTATCACTTTCTAAAGGAATCGGAGAAGTGGCCCCGGGAAAAACTGGAAACCTACCAACTTCAAAAACTAAGATATCTAATTGATTTTGCAGATACACATTCTCCTTATTACCAGAATTTATTTAAGGAAAAAGGATTGTCTTCAGCTGATATTAAATCCCTGAAGGATATTAAAAAATTCCCCACTATCTCTAAAGAAGAACTTATTAAATACAATCGTGATATACATACCAACTATCCCTTCAAAAAAAAGTTTGTTGCAACCACTTCAGGGTCCTCTGGTAACACTCTCTCTTTTAACAGGGACGAATCTGCCGATTCTTTTAACAGGGCTTCCATATTCAGAGGGTATAGTTGGCACCTGGTACATCCCTGGGAGCGAAACGGCTATTTTTGGGGATATAACTTTTCCTTTACAGAGCGTTTAAAAGTGAAGTTATTAGATACATTGCAAAACCGCTTTCGCATTTTTACATACAAAGAGCAGGAACTTGTGAAATTTGCCCGAAAGCTTCAATATGCTTCTTATCTTCACGGTTATTCATCCATGATCTATGAAACTGCAAAATGTATTAATGTTATGGATCTGCCAAAACCAAAAAAATTAAAAATGGTAAAGGGTACTTCAGAAAAAATATTTC
This sequence comes from Ascidiimonas aurantiaca, assembly GCF_037646345.1. Lineage (NCBI taxonomy): Bacteria > Pseudomonadati > Bacteroidota > Flavobacteriia > Flavobacteriales > Flavobacteriaceae > Ascidiimonas > Ascidiimonas aurantiaca. The sequence goes on from NZ_JBBEWR010000011.1 coordinate 118,358, forward strand.
CATATTACCAGCAAGAGATACAAAAAGCATTTGGACAGAGAATAATTAGCGAATATGGAGCTACCGAATCAGGGATCATTGCTTTTGAATGCCCTTCCGGAAATATGCACATTAATATGGAAGGTGTATTGGTTGAAGAAGTTGATAATGAAATACTGGTAACTAATCTGGAAATGCATTCCTTTCCCGTAATACGTTATAAATTGGGAGATTACATAAAACTGGGAACAGGTCTTAAAACATGTGCATGCGGACGTGATCATACCATTCTTGAAGAGGTGACCGGAAGAGTGGGAAACAAAATAATAGGAAAAGACCAGGAATACCCAAGTCTTTATTTTTATTACATTTTTAAAAACCTTTCACTTAACAAAAACCTTGAACTGTCTTATCAGGTAATTCAAAGAGAGAAAGGAAAACTGGAGTTTTATATTTTGGAAGAGATGAATGCAAATGAAAAACAACTGTTAATAAGCGAAATAAGGCATCATTTTGGGAACGATATTCTATTTACAATTTACCAAGGGAAACCCAAAGAACAATATACAGGAAAAACCAAAAGTTTTATATCGTACCTTTAAAATATGTCGTCCACTTCTTACATACATTTTGAGATCTCAGAACGCAGAATACTTCTTAAAGCAGTAGATGTTTTAAGTATACTCCTGGGATTGTATGCAGTAAGTTCTATTTTTGATTTTGAATATTTTACGCTGGCTTCCAATAACTGGGAATGGATATTTGTATTGGTTGTGTATTTTATTTTTTTTGCACATGTCTTTGAACTCTACGACCTTCAAAAGTCCAGTAAATATGATATAATTTTCCCCAACATACTCATGGTATGTTTTTTTACCGTATTGTTATATCTTTTAACCCCTTTTCTTACTCCGGTACTTCCGGATAACCGCTTACAAATTGTTTATTTTTTCTTTGCTATCACGTTTTCACTTTTATTTTGGAGATGGGCATATTCATTTTTTATCGCATCCCCGGTTTTTAATAAAAATTATCTTATTATAGGTAACTACGATGAGATTATGATAACTCATAATGCCATTATAGAAAGTACAGGTAACGCCAATATTGTGGGCTATTATCTTTTAGATCATTCTGCACGGATGCCCAAAGGTTTTCCCGGCATAAAAGAGATCAAAGATACTTCTCTATTGGAAGAGGTGAGAAAGAACCGGGTTTCAGAGATCATTATTGCCAATAATTTGCAAAGTGCTTTTTCACAAAACATGTTTCAGGAACTTATTCTGTTACTCGAAAGCGGTGTTCCTATAAGAGAGTATGCACAGGTATATGAAGAACTTACCAGCAGAGTACCGGTTCAATACATAGGGACTGAATTTTATCGGTATTTCCCTTTTAGCAGAAGTAACCAGAACCGACTGTATCTCTTTGTAAACAGGTTGATTGATATTTTTTTCGGGGTTTTAGGCCTGTTATTTATGATAGTGATCCTGCCTCTTATATGTACAGGGAACCTTATAGCAAACAGAGGGCCGGTTTTTTATTCACAACAGAGAATCGGGAGAAACGGGATCCCTTTTTATATATACAAGTTTCGCACCATGATACCAGACGCCGAAACACAAGGTGCCCGATGGGCAGTTAAAAACGATTATCGGGTTACACGTTTTGGACGTTTATTACGAAATTCAAGACTTGATGAGGTTCCCCAGTTCTACAATGTGCTAAGAGGACACATGAGCCTTATAGGGCCTCGCCCGGAACGCCCCGAATTTATTATGCAACTTTCACAAAAGCTTCCTTTTTATGAAACAAGGCATATTGTAAAACCCGGCATTACCGGGTGGGCCCAGGTACATTTTAAGTATGGGGCTTCCCATGAAGATAGTCTTACCAAACTACAATATGACCTTTACTACATTAAGCATCGAAGTTTTTTTCTAGATATGCGTATCGTTATCAAAACACTAAGTACCATCATGTTTTACAGAGGGCACTAAACCTGTTTTTTTCGGGCTATGGCAAACAGCAGCAGTAATACACTTAACAGCACCGCAATACGGGCTATATAATCACCGTATTTCACATATACTGTATGCTTTTCATTGAGGGTAACCTCTCCCATAACACTGCCTTTTTGGTTATATCCTAATGACCGTACGATCTCGCCTTTTGGGTTAATAATGGCCGAAATACCCGTATTGGCACTTCTGGCAATACTTCTTCGGGTTTCTATAGCCCTCAATCGGGAATAACTAAGGTGTTGTTTATGGCCCTGTGTAGTACCCCACCAACCATCATTTGTAATAATTGCCAGAAAATTGGCGCCCTCCTTAATATATTCAGTAACAAACTCGCCGTAAACCGATTCATAACAAATAATAGGCCCGGCTTTGTAGTTACCGTCAGCCGATGTGAAAACGGTTCTGTTTTCCTGTATGGCACGGGTAGCAATGGTTCCTCCCAGGTCCAGCATTATATTTCCTAAAACAGGTTCCAAAAAGTTTTTAAAGGGCAAGGTCTCTACACCCACCACCAATTTCGATTTAATATAAAACTCAGGCGGAGCGTTCTTTTTAATAAAAACAGCAGTGTTAAAATAATCGGCCCAGTCTCCTCTGGAAGTACGATTCGCAAAAGGAGTAGGTCTCTCACTTTGCAGGTACAGACGAAACATATCTGCACCGGTGAGAAAGTTTACTTTAGGATGTGTATCAATAAGACTCCTTATCAATGCATATTCCCGGGTAAATACAAATTGGTCCATAGGGGTCATTCTGGACAATGTAGTTTCCGGAGCAATTACAAAATCTATCTCTGTTACATCATGCACTTGGGTCAATGAAAGTAACTCACTTACAGTTTCAATATTATCACGCTCGTATTTTTCAGTATAGGGATCTACATTGGGCTGTAGTACAATTACGGTAGCTGTATTGCCTGTGTTTTGGTAAGTAGCAAACATCCATAAGGAGATGATCACAGGGAGAATTACCCATGCTAACTGAATGCCTGCCGCTTTCATGACCTTTTTAATATTTTTGGTATGCAGATATTTTTCCCATATTCTGAATACACCAATATTCACTATCCATATCCATAAGCTTCCGCCAAAAACACCGGTATATTCATACCACTGTATCCACTGGTAATATTCAGAAAAAACATTACCCAGGTTTAACCAGGGCCAGGAAAAGGGCCAGTTAAGATGAAATTTCTCAAAAGCGATCCATATGGCCGGCAAAAACACTAAATGGATCTTGGCAGGTAATTTTCTTGCTACAAAATGAAAAATACTAAAAACAAAAGCCATTAAAAAGGCATTAACCAATATGGCAAAGAACATCCCAAATACAGAAGAGTTCCATAACCACCAGGTTGTGATCGTATTCCACACTACAAAAGATATATAAGAATACAGCAAAACACGTATCCATTTTCTAGGTTCTGTAGAAGTACGTATTTTCTTTTCTACAATAAGCAATGGTAAAAAACCAAAAAAAATGAGAAAAGGAAGTCCGTAAGTGGGCCAGGCAGCAGCTAAAAGCAGACCTGAAAGCAACGATAGTATAAATAGCTTTTTCATATTAGAAAGCACTAAAGAGTTTGAGAGAATGCGTGGCTCCATATGTTAAGGAGATACCAATTGAAGATGTAAAGCAGAATCTTGTAAGATGATCCATAAAACACAAAAAAGTGATGTTTTTACTATACGAAGAAGTACACAATTGTGGTGTTTGTTTGTTACTGTTGTGCATAGTACAATAATACAAACAAATACCGAAAAGGAAAGTTTATTCCTATTTTGATTTTTGAGAAAAACGCTTTCCGGGAGTTCAATTTCCTATCTCTTCCAGTTTCACGTTATCAGTATTCAGTTTATACTGGAGCCAGCGCATAAGGCGTTCCTGCTCCCGATTTTTGTTTTCTAATGGTATACTGTCTGACCATTTTACCAGAAAAACAGCTAGTGTATCGGTAGTTTTGAAATTAGTTTTGATAACTGATGAGAAACCGATTTCTTTGAGATTTTCATAATTAATGCGAGCTTCATCAATAATATTCTGGAACGGTATTTTATTAAATGGCAATTTACCCAAACGAATGATCTCATCCTCCAGAATCCGGATCTGAGCTTCCATATTCGTTATTTCGGCCTTTTTAGTTTCATATAATTCACTAACGTAGTTAAACTTCTGTTCAGAATCATCTTTGCTTCCCTGAACAATACGCAGTTCTACATCAGTTAATTTGGAGTATTTGTTTTTCTGTATTTCCCAGGTTTGCAGAACACTATTGGGTATTACCTCATCTCCCATAAAAACCAGTTCAATAAAAGAGCCTGTATCTTTGTGGTATTCAAGATCGGTAAGATCTTCCAGAAATCTTCCGGAACCAGAAAACTGATAGGCAACTATGTTTTCTTCAATGAATTGATTGGCCTGATTTCTGAAAAGTGACTCCTGAAAAACATTATAAAACGTGTAACCTGCCGGTATCATAACAATTAGCGCTACTATAGAAGCTATTCTTGCAATTCGTTTTCTGCGTTTGGAATTAGCATAACGCACCATTGGAAAACGCAGTAATTTAAGAACGATAAAAGTAGCCAACCCAATAAAGATGGTATTGATTATGAACAGATAGAGTGCCCCGGAAGCATACCCGAAATTACCAATAGCAAGACCAAAACCAACAGTACATAGCGGAGGCATTAGAGCAGTTGCAATAGCTACTCCGTAAATCACACTGGCAATAGTACCTTTTTTAGCTCGGGCAATTACCAGGGCAAGCCCGCCAAAAAAAGCGATGAGTACATCTCTTATATCCGGTGCTGTTCGCGCCAGTAACTCAGATGATTCATCACGAAGGGGGAAAAAGCGAAAAAAGAGGAATGCTGTTAGCACACTCAGTACTACCATGACCCCAAAATTTTTGAGCGATCTTCGCAAAGTATCAATATCATTAATGGCCAGAGACATACCCATACCCAATATAGGGCCCATTAATGGTGAAATAAGCATGGCTCCGATCACCACTGCGGTAGAATTGGCATTTAACCCCACAGATGCTATAAAAATGGAACAAATAAGAATCCAGGAAGTATGTCCTTTAAAAGGAATATCATCAATAATAGAAGCAATAGTTGCCTTCTGATCAGTGTTATGCCTAATATCCAGCAACTCTGACAAAAAGCGCTTAAGACTCCCTAACAAGCCACTAAAGTCTTTTTTAACTTCTTCCCCGCTATTCTGATTGGGGGATTGAGGTGTTGTTTCTTTTAAAGGGGTTTCATCCATATTGCTGTTTTACGCCAAATGCTCTCCAAACCTATCTTTTACCTTTTTAAGGACTTCCTTAATATCCTGTTCTTTTTCCTTGGGATATATGAGCAATACTTCTTCTTTATCAACAATGATATAATTCTCTATTCCGTCAATAACCACAATTTTATCTTTAGAAGTACGTATCATATTTCCCGAAGCATCTTCAGACAATACTTTTGCGTGTACTACTGCATTGTCATTATCATCTTTAGGCAACTTCTCATACAACGATCCCCATGTACCAAGATCGTTCCAGTCAAAAGTTGCCGGAAGAACATAGATAGATGAAGAATATTCTAAGATAGCATAATCAATGGAGATATTTTCTGCCCGGGCATAATTTTCTTTAATAAATATTGTTTCTTCCGGCGTATTATAGCTTTCAATACCTTTTTCAAAAACAGCAAATAAATCAGGCTGATACGCTTTAAAAGCTTCCACAATTGTGTGGGCACTCCACATAAAGATGCCCGCATTCCAAAGAAAGTTACCCTGATCTAAAAATTTTTGGGCGGTTTGGTAATCGGGTTTTTCTCTAAACTGGTCCACTTTTTTTATGGATGTATCTGCCGACTTTTGGTATTCAATATATCCATAACCGGTATTCGGGAAGGACGGTTCGATACCAAGTGTAAGCAAAAAATTTTCTTGGCTACAGGCATCAAAACAGGTTTTAACGTTGGCCATAAAAGCTTCTTCGTTCTCTATCCAATGGTCACTGGGGGCTACGATCATAACGGCATCGGGGTTCTCTTTTTGAATTTTAAGAGCTGCATATAAAATGCACGGTGCCGTATTACGCATGGCCGGCTCAAGCAATACCTGTTTAGAGGTTACTTCTGGCAACTGTTGAAGTACTAAATCACTGTAACGTTCATTGGTAAGTATTAATATCTGATCTTTAGGAATAAACTTTGCCAACCTGTGAAATGTTTTTTGGATAAGTGTTTGTCCCGCGCCCAGCATATCGTGAAACTGCTTGGGGAAAGAAGATGTGCTCACAGGCCAGAAGCGGGAACCTACTCCTCCTGCCATTAAAACGGCATAATAATTCTTATTCATAGGCTAAAAATATTTTTTATATGTTTTATACTCTTCTACCAACTAAAAACCAACATTTTTCAGGAATGGATCACCTCCACTTCAGCGTTGGGATTAAACAAATAGGTCTTACCGGTTTTCACCTCAATGCATTCATAGCGTTTTATTCGTTTATTACCTTTTTTAAATATCCTGCCATTGTATATCCGAAAAACGCTACCCAATGGTAATTCAAAAATATAGTTTTTATCATTTATCGGGTCGTATTGTTTGAGTGCAAGGGATAATTCGGCATCTGTATCACTACTCGCTTTAGGATTACGAAAGTGCCTTGCCAGTAACGGTAACAATTTTGAAGGGAAAATATCAGGATGTATAAAAGGTAACATTAACCGTTGAAAAGTTTGCTTCCATTCTAAACCGTGCGGTTTAATACTTATTCCATATTTTTTATAGGCAACGAGATGTGCGATCTCATGAACAAGCGTGATAAGGAACTTGTATTTATTTAATGAGGCATTAACAGTTATTTTATGAGAACCGTTTGGCATTTTTCTATAATCGCCATGACGAGTAATACGTTCATTAACAATACTGAGATGTACCTCATTGGCTTTTATAAGTTCAAAACAACTTGCAACAGCCCGCTCTGGCAAATATTTTTCAAGAATTTGCTGCATGAAACAAAAATATGTTTTTCATGCTAGATGAGAACCCTCAATGTTAAGATTTTTCAGCACAGTTGATGAAGGGTTTCTTTTTGGTAATATGTCTGAGTGAAGATCACATATTACTAATTTGGAAAGGTCTCATTAAGATATCTGCTCATCACTATGGGGTGCTGCTACTTACCTGTAGTAATTTCCCGTTGTAGAATTTATTACCTTTTAGTGCAAAATCATAAATGTACGATGCCATTTCTGTGGCACTTACGGGTGCTTTGTACCCGGGGAATGCTTCTTCCAGCATCTCGGTTTGTACGGCTCCCAGGGCCAGTACATTAAACGCAGGGCCGGTTTCCTTATATTCTTCGGCCAGCAACTCACTTAAGGTAATCAAGGCCCCTTTTGATGAACTATAAGCAGAAAGTCCCGGAAATTTTGCGCTTCCCTGAACACCTCCCATACTGCTAATATTTACCACATGCCCGTCTGCAGGCATAAATGGAAGGGCCATACGCATAATCTGAGCCGGGCCAAAAACATTTACACTATACACCTCTTCAAAATCTTCTGTCACAGTTTCAGAAAAAGCCTTGTGAATTAGTTTACCTGCATTATTTATCAATACATCCACATGCTTCCAGTTATTCTCTAAAAATGACCGAAGCTGTTCGTAATGAGCTTCTTTTCCAAGATCAAAAGAAAAGCAGGTAATATTTGGATGCTTCAAGGACGTGATAGGGTGTGTATTTCGTGATAAAGCCAATACCTGGTGACCTGCATCTGCAAAACATTTGGCCGTTTCAAAGCCAATGCCTCTGCTGGCACCTGTTATAATAACATTTTTCATATGGCATTCCGTTTAAAAAAATCCTTTTTCAGATTACTCATTCATTTGTATTTCCTGCTTACGTGTACCTGCCATTTTTTCCAAGGCAGGAATGATCTCATTGGTAAGATAGGCAATATGTGCCATATTCATCTGCCCCACTTCATCATCTACGTGGTGATAGTAATCGAAATTAGTAAAGTCAAACGTGCAAATAGTTTGGGAAGGTACTTTGAATTCCTGATAAAAAGGGTAGTTATCAGACCTTTGAAAAAGGTTATATTCTTTGGCTGTAGGCAGATATCCTAATGTTTTTTTACCGGTGTATTCATTAAATTTTTCGGCCATGTTGCTTTTTTCATAACCCGTAACATAAGCCAGGTAATCCTTACCGGTCAATGGCACCCCTACCATTTCAAAATTGACCATGGTATATAGAGAGAAATTTTGCGCTTTTAATTTTTTTGCCAAATGATAAGACCCGAGAAGGCCCTTCTCCTCTGCTGAGAACAGGACAAACAAAAGGCTTCTTTTATTACTTTTCTGTTTACCGAAATATTTAGCAATTTCTACCACTGCCGTGGTTCCCGAAGCATTGTCATTTGCACCGTTAGCAATAGAATCTCCATTTACATTCTTAGCAAACCCTATATGGTCATAATGAGCCCCGATCACAATGAACTCATCTTTGAGTTTGGGATCGTTTCCTTCAACAACACCCACTACATTATAGGCTACTTTTTTAAAGTTAGAGAGGGTGTCTTTGTAGGTTTCAAAATAAGGCATAACCCCATTTTCTTTAAAGATATCTTCAATATATGTGGCTGCCAATTCAATTCCTTTCGTACCTGTGTCTCTTCCTTCAAGATCATCGGAAGCAAGATAATTCATAATGGTAGTTACCGAAGTGGTAGGAACGGTTTTTATGGTAGCTGCTACCCCGTTTGACTCTCCTTTCGCATCTTTTAATACAGATTCAGGCCGTAGCACGCCGGTAGATGATTTACAGGCAATAAGAAGTAGGGCAAAAACAAAGGTTAACAGATAGTTTTTCATTTCCATAAAATTAATTAAACATAAAAGCATCCTGAACCTTAAGGTATAACAGGATGCCTGATTTTATATAAACATGCGTATTTTAAGCAAGCATGGTAACAGGATTCTCCAGATATGCCCTCAGGGTCTGCAAAAACTGTGCCCCTGTTGCACCATCAACGGTTCTGTGATCACAGGCAAGCGTTACCTTCATTGTATTACCTACAACAATCGCACCATTCTTAACTACCGGCTTTTGAACAATGGCTCCTACCGAAAGTATGGCCGAATTTGGCTGATTGATTATGGAAGTAAACTCCTGAATACCAAACATACCAAGATTTGACACAGTAAATGTACTCCCTTCCATTTCCTGAGGGGTAATTTTCTTGTTTCTGGCCTTTTCTGCCAGATCTTTAATACTGGCACCTATACGGCTCAATGACATCTGGTCTGTGAAACGCAGTACCGGTACTACCAAACCTTCATCTACGGCTACAGCTACCCCCAAATGTATATGGCGGTTGTAACGGGTAGTATCTCCCTGCCATGAAGTATTAACCTGCGGATGTTTTCTGAGTGCCATTGCACAGGCTTTCACTACCATATCATTATAAGATATCTTGGTATCTGGTAAAAGATTGATCTGCGAGCGCGAGGCCATGGCATTATCCATATCTACTTCAATAGTAAGATAATAATGGGGTGCCGTAAATTTAGATTCTCCCAAGCGTTTGGCAATCACTTTACGCATCTGAGAGTTCTTAACGTCTTCAAACTGTTCTTCACCTGCAGGAACAAAGGCATTTGCCTGAGCGGCAACGGTCCCGGTTTCTGTGGTTACCTCTGGTTGAGGAGCGGTTGCCGCTGCGGGATCATAACTCTCAATATCTCGTTTAATGATCCTTCCATTCTCTCCCGTGCCTTTTACAGTAGTAAGGTCTATCCCTTTTTCTGCTGCCATTTTCTTAGCTAAAGGAGAAGCAAACACTCTGCCTCCGGTAGTTTCCGAAGGCGTTTGAGGAGCAGTTACAGACGTTGAACTCTCTGTGGTAACAGAGGTTGTATCTTCTTTGTTTTCAGATTTGGAAGTGGTTTTACTACCGGTAGATGCAGAAAGCACCTCATCTACATTGGTACCTTCGGGGCCTATAACAGCTAATACTGAATCTACGGGAGCAGACTCGCCTTCCTGAATACCTATGTGAAGTAATTGTCCTGTGTAGAAAGATTCAAACTCCATAGTTGCCTTATCAGTCTCTATTTCTGCCAGGATATCTCCTTCTTCTACATTATCTCCTACTTTTTTCAACCAACTGGCTACGGTACCTTCTTCCATCGTGTCGCTCAATCTGGGCATGGTCACTACGTGTACATCATCGGGGATAGATGTAACTGACTCTTCTTCATCTACTTCATTTTCAGAAGCAGTTTCTTCTTCTTTAGAAGAGGCTTCATTTTGTTCCTGGGCACCACCACTGTCAAGTAAGGCAGAAATATCTTCTCCTTCTTCCCCAACAATAGCCAGCAAAGCATCTACAGGAGCTCCGTCTCCTTCCTGAATACCGATATGCAGAAGTGTACCGGAGTAGAAAGATTCAAATTCCATCGTAGCCTTGTCGGTTTCTATTTCGGCCAGGATATCTCCTTCTTCTACTTTATCTCCTACTTTTTTCAGCCATTTAGCAACCACACCTTCTTCCATGGTGTCGCTAAGCCTGGGCATGTTTATGATCTCTGCCATTTACTTATAATTTATGAGGTAAAAAAGGATAGTCTTTTTGTTCATACACTACATCATACATCACATTCTTTTCCGGATATGGAGAATCTTCTGCAAATTTCTGACATTCGGCTACTAATGCTTTTACGCGGGCATCAATTTCTGCTACTTCCTCATCAGTAGCATATTTTTTCTCCTTAATCACGTCCAGCACCTGGGTGATGGGATCTATTTTTTTATATTCTTCTACTTCTTCTTTCGTTCTGTAGTGTTGCGCATCAGACATGGAGTGTCCGCGGTAACGATAGGTTTTTATCTCCAGAAAAGTAGGGCCATTACCACTACGGGCTCTTTCAATAGCTTCACTCACTGCTTCGGCTACCTTTACGGGGTTCATACCATCTACGGGCCCACAAGGCATTTCATAACCCAATCCCAGTTTCCATATTTCTGTATGATTGGCAGAACGCTCTACCGAGGTTCCCATAGCATACCCATTGTTTTCAACAATAAAGACTACCGGAAGCTTCCATAACATGGCAAGGTTCAGCGTTTCGTGAAGTGATCCCTGGCGTACGGCACCATCTCCCATATAAGTAAGGGTTACCGAATCTCTGTCGAAATATTTATCAGCAAAAGCAATACCTGCTCCAAGCGGAATTTGTCCGCCAACAATACCGTGGCCACCATAAAAGCGATGTTCTTTAGAGAAAATATGCATAGAACCTCCCAATCCCTGAGAAGTACCTGTTCCTTTGCCATACAGTTCTGCCATGACCTTTTTAGGGTCAACTCCCATACCTATGGGTTGAACATGATTTCGATAGGCTGTGATCATTCGGTCCTTGGTCAGGTCCATTGCGTGAAGTGACCCGGCTAAAACAGCCTCCTGGCCATTGTAAAGATGGAGAAACCCTCTTACTTTTTGTTGAATATATACTGCTGCCAGTTTATCTTCAAATTTTCTCCAGAAAAGCATATCCTCGTACCATTTCAGGTACACCTCTTTGGTAACTTTCTTCATGTGCGGATGTTAATATTTGATGCGCTTTAAAAAACGAAATACAAAAGTAACATATTAAATACAAAGACAAAAAATGAAAAACCAATTATCTTTCTTTTTTGTTGAATATGGAAAAGTATAAAAAGCCGGAATTTACAGAAATGAATTATCAAAAGATAAAGGTAACAGATTTCGAACGGAAGCTGAGTATATTACTGTACCGGCGGCTCCCATAAAATATACCGGTATATCTGCCTTCTGTTTTACCTCATACTCTAAAAGTGATTGTCTGCAAGCCCCACAGGGAGGTGCCGGATTTTTAACCTCATATGTTTCAGAAGCAGCCGTCACGGCTATTGCCTTTATAGATACTCGCGGAAACCGCGCACCCGCATAATAAACAGCAACTCTTTCTGCGCAAAGACCGGAGGGATAACTGGCATTTTCCTGATTATTACCGGTAACTACTTCTCCGTTCTCAAGAAGTATGGCAGCCCCTACATTAAACTTTGAATATGGTGCATACGCCCTTTTTCTTGCCAATACAGCTTCATCCATGAGTGATTGTATCTCCGGAGGCAGTGACAGCATATCTTCATATACGGCAAATGAAGTAGTTATATGTAAGGGTTTCATTTTCAAACAGGAAATCTGTTAAAACTCAAAGTATTCCTGACCAAAGTTAAGGGTTAGTGAAAAACGAAGGGTATTCTCTAACGGATTTCGCACCTGAGATGTTGAGAACAGATAAGAAACATCAATGGTAGCTGCTTTAAATTTAAAGCCGGCACCCATTGTAAAAAATTTACGAGCTCCTTTTTCATCACTTTCGTTAAAGTACCCGGTTCGTAAGGCAAAGGCATCCTGGTACCAGTACTCTGCTCCCAGGGCCCAGGTAATTTCCTGAAGTTCTTCACCAAACCCATCGGGGGCATCTCCAAATGATTCAAAAATACCACTTAGAAAACCTATATTTTGATATTCTTCATTATCGGTGGCATCAATAACCCCATCGTTATTGAAATCCTGTGGAGTTGGTACCAGTAATTTATTGAATTCCGTATTAATGGCCAGTTTGTTATATTCATCAAATATAAAGTCAAAGCCTCCTCCAAACTTTAAATTAGTAGGAAGGAAATTTTGCTGTCCGCCTTCATCATATTCAATTTTGGGCCCTATATTGGAAACATTAAAACCAAAACGCCACCGCCCGTCAAAAGTATTATATGGTATTTCTTCAGATTGGTAATATCCTGCTACATCTACAGCAAATGAGTTTCCCGCACGTGCATTGGCATCTACCTGTTGCAGTCTCAGGTTAGAGCGAATATATCTACCTGCAATTGCCATGGAAAAACGATCGCTTAATTTTAGGGAATACGACCCGTCTATTGAAAGTTCATTGGGTTTTACAATCTCTCCAGGGTCACTGGCCGATTGTCGTAATTCTATTTCTCCAAGGCCGAAATAACGAAGGCTAAAAGCAAAGGCACTTCGTTCATTGATACGGTTATAAAAATTAGCCTGTAACAGTGATATATCATTTACAAGTTCTGCCAGATAGGGTGTATAACTAAACCCTACGCCAAATTGTTGTTCGGAAAAAGCATATTTCGCAGGGTTCCATTGTTGAGAATACGCATCAGGAGAAGACGCTACTCCAATATCACCCATACCAGAAGACCTCGCATCAGAAGCTATAAGAAGAAAAGGCACCCCGGGAACGATCACCCGGGATTGTTCATCCTGGGCCGAGAGACGAAAAAACATAAGGAGGAGAACTAAGGGCAAATATACTTTTTTCATGTAAGAAAAATTTTAACAAATATAACTTAATATTAGCGGACTACAAGTTTTTTGATTCTTGAAGTTTCAATTTGATAACGCGAATTTGTCTGTATTCTTATACAAAATGATAAAGCTTTTTATAATTATATTAACATATTGCTGATGTAGTTGTTTATTATATACTTGAAAACGGGTTTATCTCCATATATTTCCAGACAATACCCTTCGGGAATTAAACAGGAGGCAAAGAACTTAAAATTGTATTCGAAAATAACATAATAAGGTATAATAAAAAAGTGTTTATAGCGTTTTAAGCATGTTGTTAACGAATAAAAATGTGATTCCTATAATCAGGATTAACAGAGTTGAAAATTTGATGTTAATTGCTATATTGCACCGATATTTTGGATAACTCAAATCTTATCTTATGAAAATTGTTTCTTTTAAAACCCTACTGCTTGCCGCTATGGTGGTAGCCACGTCTTCCGGATGTAAAAAAAATACATCCAAAAATACGTCCAGAGCTACCGGTTGGCAAATTAATTCAAAAGACGGCGGCTTTCAGTACAACACGAGTTTCAGGGACCAGGAAACGGCTCCGGGCCTTGTGTTTGTTGAGGGAGGTACTTTTACTATGGGAAAAGTTCAGGACGATATTATGCACGACTGGAACAATACCCCTACCCAACAGCACGTGCAGTCTTTCTACATGGATGAAACCGAGGTCACTAATGTAATGTACCTGGAATACCTGGATTACCTTAAAAAAGTGTATCCGCCTGATGATCCCCGCTATGCCAATATCTATAACGGAGCACTTCCCGATACCCTGGTATGGAGAAACCGTCTTGGGTATAATGAAGTAATGACCAACAATTACCTACGCCATCCTGCCTATGCAGAGTATCCCGTAGTTGGAGTAAACTGGGTACAGGCCGTACAGTTTAGCGAGTGGCGTACAGACCGTGTTAACGAAGCGGTACTTGAGCGTGAGGGTTTTATCGAAAAAGGAACCAAATACGCTGTGCTTGATGGTGATGTTGGAGGCACTTTCAGCACCCGTGCATATTTGGAAAGCCCTTCATCCATATACAGTGGTCAAATAGACTCACTACAGGGAAAAGCTAAAAAAGATTCAGTAAACGTTTACGCTAAGCAAACCAGTGGGATCATTTTACCAGACTACCGACTTCCCACAGAAACCGAATGGGAATATGCAGCTATGGCTTTGGTAGGACAGCGAGAGTATAATAACTACAGAGGTAGAAAAAAATATCCGTGGGAAGGTGATTATACCCGATCCGGGAAAAGAGTAAGCCGTGGAGATCAACTCGCCAACTTCAAACAGGGAAAAGGTGATTATGGAGGGATTGCAGGCTGGTCTGACGATGGCGCCGATATTACCGCACAGGTAAAAAGCTATCCTCCCAACGATTTTGGGCTCTATGATATGGCGGGAAATGTAGCCGAGTGGGTTGCTGATGTTTACCGCCCCATAGTAGATGACGAAGCCAATGACTTTAACTATTACAGAGGGAATGTATATACCAAAACCTCTATAGGGGAAGATGGTAAAGTAGAGATCGTTTCCATTGACAATATTGTGTATGACACCTTAAGTAACGGTCGCATTGTAGCTCGGGACCTTCCCGGAGAACTCGCTACAGTTCCCATTACCAAAGAAGACGCATATTTACGTCCTAACTTTTCAGATAGTGACAATCGCGGATACCGTGACGGAGACCTGGGCTCTACCCGATTCTACAATCGTTTCGCTGAGGATATTGACGAAGAAGGCGGTAACGTGCGTATGTACAATTCTCCGAAACACAGTGTCTCCAAAGATTCACTTGGAAACATCATTAAAGAGTATGACCGCGATGAGCGTACCACCCTTATAGATGATGAAGTAAGAGTATATAAAGGTGGTTCCTGGAGAGACCGTGCTTACTGGTTGGATCCGTCGCAACGCCGATATCTGCCACAATATATGGCTACCGATTATATAGGTTTCCGTTGTGCTATGTCCCGAGTGGGATCGAAATCCAAAAAGAAAAAAACACCTAGAGGTTAAAATAATAACCCTATACATAAGATGGATAAAGGCGCTGAATTTTCAGCGCTTTTTTTATACTTTTGGATCATGGAAATTGAAAAGCTTTACACTCGGTTTTTAGAAAGTACGGGGGCATCTACAGACTCCAGAAGCATTACTCCCGAATGTATTTTCTTTGCGTTAAAAGGCGACCATTTTGACGGAAACCTTTTTGCTAAAAATGCACTGGACCAGGGAGCCGCAATGGCCGTTATCGATAACCCATCGTATGAGATCCCAGGAAAAACCCTGCTGGTAAGCAATGTGTTAGAAACCTTACAAAAGTTGGCCACGCATCACCGAAGGCAACTCAAAACACCATTAATAAGTCTTACCGGAAGTAATGGAAAAACAACCACCAAAGAGTTGATACACGCCGTTATTTCCACCAGTTACAGAACCGTTGCTACAACGGGAAACCTCAACAACCATATTGGAGTGCCGCTTACCCTGCTTCGTTTACAGCCGGATACGCAAATAGGTATTATTGAAATGGGGGCCAATCATCAAAAAGAGATCGCTTTTCTTTGTGAGATCGCTGAACCAGATTATGGCCTTATTACGAACTACGGAAAAGCGCATTTGGAAGGTTTTGGCGGGGTTCAGGGCGTAATTAAAGGGAAAAGTGAACTATACGACCACCTAAAAACCCATAAAAAACATATTTTTTACTACCGGGAGGACCCCATTCAGGTAGAAAAATTAAAGACGTATTCCCGTAAAAGCAGTTTTGGCCCTACCTCTGAAGCAGACCTTACAATACTTATGAAAAGTACAGAGCCTTTCGTTACTCTTGAGGTGAATAATACCGAAATAAAAAGTAACCTTATCGGCTCATACAACTTTAATAACATAGCATATGCTATAGCGATAGGTAAACATTTTCAGGTACCTATAACACTTATAAAACAGGCCATTGAGGCATATGTGCCTAAAAATAACCGTTCACAGATCCTTCAAAAAGGCAGAAATAGAATTATTTTAGATGCCTATAATGCCAATCCCAGCAGTATGAAAGTAGTACTGGAAAATTTTGAAAAAAATACCGATCCTCAAAAATTGGTTATTCTGGGAGACATGTTTGAACTGGGGGAAGATGCTGCAGCCGAACATCAATACATAGCAGACCTGGCTGCGCGCCTTAACAATACCGAAGTGCTTTTAGTAGGTGAACATTTTCATAACACCCTTACCCAAAGTAAAAAATTCAGGTCTTACGAAGATCTGGAAACCTGGCTTCGGGCGCACCTTCCCGAAAACAAAACCGTTTTAATTAAAGGTTCACGCGGTATGGCACTGGAAAGGATACTGGACCTTTGGTAAGTTTTGCTAAAATTATCAGGAAACTTAGTCAAAGTGGTATTTTTTTAACAGAGGTGGTCATATCAAATTACAGTTCCCAAACACTCCTTTTATTGCAAATACCATCACTAAGCTGCCACGCAGCTTTGTTTTTAATTTTTCTTACCAGAAAGCGCAAGGTATCATCAAAACAAAGGATTATCTGCGATGATCCAGAAAAAACCCGCTCCTGCAAATACCATCCCTAAGCTGCGTGGCAGCTTTGTGTTTTTAATTTTTCTTACTAGAAAGCGCAAGCTATCACCAAAACAAAGGATTATCTGCGATGATCCAGAAAAAACCCGCTCCTGCAAATACCATCCCTAAGCTGCGTGGCAGCTTAGGGATGGTGCTTGATGTGGGTCATACTGGATTCGAACCAGTGACTTCTACCCTGTCAAGGTAACACTCTAAACCAACTGAGTTAATGACCCCGGTACACCACAAAAATAAAAAAACCTTAAGTAAAACACGTATTAAAATACTCCATATTACGTATCTTTCTTTAAAAGTTTACAGTACTCATCGTCTCCTTTTAAAAAAATCTATATATCATTTGAAATAAGTCTGACCTTTACACCTTTACTCACCTTTTTACCGGAACGATTTACCTCTATTTCCAGGTCTTTAAAATTATAGAGATCTACAAAATCGTAGTGATCTGATGTAAACTCGTGCCGGAACAAAAAACTCCCGTTAGGTGGAAATGAACCTTTAAACACTTTATAATCGTTGGCAATGACCCAAACCTCAGGATCAGGTTTGGCAGTATGCCTTAGCAGCCTCTGTATGAAGCTTTCTATGCGTTCTTGATAGGGATTGGTATGAAAAAGTGTTTTGCGCTCATCACAATATGCCTCTGCTCCCGCTATAAAAATAAACTGATCTTTAGCAGAAACAAATGAAAACAAAAGATCGTCAGACCCTGTAAAGGTATTTCGAATGTTGTAATGAGGTTTCTCGTCATTCAATTCATATCTGAAGATTCGGGTATCGATCATTTTATGGCGTCTGTCCTTAAAAATAAAAATCTCAATCTTTTGTAATAACTCTTTTTCAAGACGCGGAATACACTTTTTAAGTACATCTCTTACCACTCTGCTGTATCCAAAAAGACAAAGATGTATTTTACTGTTTGGATCTTCCAGATCCTCAAGTCGTTTTAGTAATTCACGTTTGAACTTTACCACCATTTGGTCCATGTCATTCTCTGAGAAATCCAGCATATCCCTTCGAAGGCTTTTGAGGTCATTTTTATGCGGATTGACCAGCTTGTAGAAATAATCAGGGACGTTTTGATCCGGCGGATTTTGAATTTTTACCTGTGCTATCTCTGATATACGCTTTGGATATTTTAACCGGAACAATAACTCAGGAATAGCGGTTTTATGACCGGCTCCTCTACCTGTAAAGACGGGTTCTTTTACTTTATAAAAATTCTCAAGAGAAATTAACAGATCCATTCCGTAATGTGCCTTACTGCGATGCAATATGGATTCAAATTCATTTTTTACCTGAACTTTCACTTTCTCCGTTTCCGCTTTGCCATACCTGCGATCCAGTTTAGAAATAGTTCTTGACAAACCCCGCAAAAATATTTTTAAGGAACGAGACGTAGATACTAATGAAGAAACTCCTACCAGATACTTATGGATATCATTAAAAAGAATAAGCTGAAGAAGGCTCCTTTTTACATTTTCTTCAATATCGTCCCGTATAGCATTGATCTCTCCCAGATGTTTATTAAAAAGTGTTTTAAATGATCTTTCATCATAATCATTTGGATTGGTAATCACATACAACAAGGTATCTACGGAAAGCTGTAATGTATGTACCCTGCTGTTAAAAATAGCCGGAGAAAACTTGAGTATATGATGACTAAATTCCCTTTCCTGGATCTTAAGGCGTGAAGTAGCGAGATTCTGGAGCGCCAGTGTATTGTAATACAACGGATAATACCTTCCTATAAATGTTTTGACCGATTCATACAACTTTTCTATCACCGGTTTTAACTCGTGATTTATGTATAGATTCTCATCTAGCTCTTTCTCATACCTCAACTCGGTTTCATCGTTTTCCGAAGTACCTGCAAATACCTCTTTCGAGGTTACATTGATATCTTTTTGAAGCTTTTTTAACTTTGCGTCAATAACAACTGTGCTGGTAAAAAGCTCACACAATTCATACATTTTAAGAGATACTATAGTAAGTATTTCACTCTCACCCAAGTCACTTATGGTAATATCTGCATACTCTTCAGGAGAAAGATGCTCCACCATTTTACGAAACACAGCAGTAATACACAAAAACGAAACCAAAAATGCCAATATCAAAATAATAACCACAATAAGTAATCGCTGTTCCCACGGCCATGTTTTGAATATGGGAACAAATGCCAGAAAAAAAGCAAAAAATAACGACAGCACTGTAATAAATATACCAAAAAGAGCCCCTGTATTGTAATAAATGGTAGTAATAATGTTTTTAAAACGAATAATGTTCAACTCTTTAATACGTTTGTCTGGATCGTACAAAAGTTCTTTGGCTTTTTCCTTAATCTCCGCACTTATAGGATTACTCTTAAGATAAAACCATCTCAGGACACTAAGCATTCGCTCCAGCATCTTAAAAACTACTGTTCTCATGAATTAGGTTGGTATTATATGCATCTCTTCTTTCTCTCCTAAAAATATAAAAAACAAATTATTATCCTGTTAAAAACTAAAATTAATCCTACAATTAATTAGCAAATTATTTTCAACATGAACTACCTATACCAGGTAAAAACGTAAGGTGGAAAAACACTACTTCTAATCTCATTTTTGTGTTCAGGTACTTATTCCAACATTACTTAAAATTAACGAACATCTTTTTTCAGGAAATACTTTTTTACTTATTGTTGTCTAATATTCCATTCAAAAAACTGTAAAATTACCTATGCTACCAACCTCTTTATACTTTTAACAAAAGCAGGTATTTTCACTTGTTTTTTTATGATTAACGTCCAAATACATCGTTTTCATGTTGAAAATACGACTCTTTTTAAGTAAGTTTGGATGTTATGTGTTTGGAAAAATGAAAATTTTTAAACCAAATACTTCTCAAAACAGCACTTCTAAACAAAAAAAATATGGATAGTCGCATTGCCAAAATGCCGGAGAATAAGAGCAATTCCATAGCTCTAACAGTTTCTCAAAAGCAGATAGGTAATGCATCCCTTCTTCAATTTATAGATAATCGGCCGGAAAGTACCCTACAAAGAAGACTAAAAGAAATGGCAGATGGCAGCATACAAACCGGGCGTGTAGCACAATTGCAGGTTTTAATAAATGGATCTCATTCCAGAGCAAAAGAAACCGTGCAAAGAAAAGACAATCGTACCGGCTTACCAGACCGCCTAAAAATGGGTATTGAGAGCCTCTCCGGGTATGCTATGGATGATGTAAAAGTTCACTATAATTCAAATAAACCTGCACAACTAAATGCACATGCCTATGCACAGGGTACCGATATTCATATTGCATCAGGGCAGGAAAAGCATCTACCTCATGAAGCATGGCACGTAGTACAACAAAAACAAGGAAGAGTGCAGGCGACAAAACAGTTTAAAGACAAAACATATATAAATGATGATGCCCATCTGGAAGCAGAAGCCGATTTTATGGGGAATAAAGCATTTCATTACAATGCGGTGGTACAACACCAATTATCACGAACGGGTCTTAAAGAAAATACCAAACAGTTAAAAACAATAGCTCCCATTCAATTAAAGCCCATTCCCGTGGCTATCACCGGGCTCACGCATTTAGTGAAAATGGTAAACGGCTCTATTATGGAAGGCAAAGAATCTATTGAACTGTCGCACGGGATGCCCGTTACCATTGATAATGAAAATAAATACAGGTCAAGGCGGGGGCCTAACCAGGAATTGTATGAGCATGTAGATCGAAAATCTGAACACAATTATCGTTGGTTTCACGTATTGGCCATTGGCTCACAGAATGTTTCTCATAAAAACCTGTTCCTGCGAGATGAAACCTTTGTACCCGTAAAAGATGATGAAGTAGTGAGTACTACTCCGGCAAAAATTAGCAATTCCCACAGATTACGAGATATGAACCCGCAATCATTTGATTTTGAAGGACCTCAACCTCATCAAAAAAGGAATGAAGAAGCAGTTGAATCGTTGAGGTCACTAACTGAAAAAATCATAAAAGATGCAAGAGAGAGCCTTGCACAATCTGGAAATGAAGGAGCAGTAGTTAGAGAAGCTATTAAAGAATTTGCAAAAATGGCAGGAAATACATTGGGAGGTACATTTATTTCTATACTTTATGGATCTTATGCTACGGGTAGCCAGCGAAAAGCAACCCCCGAAAAGCCCGGATCTGATATTGACGCTATGTTTTCCTGCGACAATACGACCTACACGCTTTACCGAAGTGACCTGGTCCCTTTAATTAGTTTTTTTCTAAAACACCTTCATGATATAGTAGGAGCCACCGTGGATGATGAAGTACCGGCAGAGTCCAAACACTTAATAGCTGCTAATGAAATGATGAAAGCGGCGAGTGCAAAAGTATTTTATCCTCAGGGTATGGATCAAAAACCTACCATTCACACCTTAGGTTTTTTCCTGGAGAAAATAATCGATATGAAAAGTTCCTCTCAAACCAAAACCGAAAGTGAACGTTTTGGAAAAGACTTTCTCGCAAGCGAATACTTACGGCTGCGATTAATTTTTAACATACTTTCCAGTCCTAATGAAGTTTCTTCCAACAATAAAGATGCCGTAGAGACTCTGAGAGCTACCTGGCTGGCCAGCCTTAAAAAACTAAGTGATGACCTTTTAAGCATGGGTGGTGAGAAAGGAGAAAGTGGAGTAGAGCATTTATTAAAAGACACTCATCATGAAGGCAAAAATGATGGTGAGATGTTTTTGGGGTACAAACGAGAACGAAATGGTGTAATACAACATTTAATCAGTTTATTGGATGAACACTAAAAACCCTTTTCCTTATATTGATCAGAATAAAAACAGCTTAGACCAGTTAATTTCGCATCTAAAGCTTGCTCAGCATTTTTTTAATAAAAAACATAAAAACACCAGTAAAATACCTATTACTCCCTTTAATTATAAGAAAGAATTAAAAGGTGAAAAAATACCGGAAAATGGTAAATGCGCCAATCAGGTATATGAGGCATTGAGCGAGATTATTGAAGGTAGTTTTAAACCTGAATCCGAAAATGCATTGTTTAACATGATCCCCACACCTATTACCGAGACCACAACAGCTTCCCTTTTAATGCAAATTCACAACAACAACGCTATTATGGATAGTTATGGGGGAAAATCTATTTTGTTTGAACAAAAAGTTGCCCGAAGTATTGGAAGCCTTATTGGCTGGAAAAAAGCTTATGGAATAAGTTGCAATGGGGGTAAAATCACTATGTTTTATGCCATTAAATTTGCTATTCAGCAATTGGTTCAGGACAGTTATGAAAATGGAATTCCCAATGATATTGTGATCCTGGTTTCCGGAGGCGCCCATTATTCTATAGAACATACGTGTAGCCTTGTAGGTTTGGGATCTAAAAATTGTATCAGGGTTCCCATTGGCTCCAGTAACGGCATGTCAGCAAAATCACTGGAAGCCGTTTTTACAGACCAAATACAAAAAGGAAAGCGTGTAGCCGCTATTATTTCCTGTGGCGGAACCACTCTGGATTTCATACATGAAAATACCGAAGTAGTTTATAATGCCATGCAAAAAGTAGTTATGGAAAACCAGTTAAGCTATACACCCTATCTACATCTGGATAGTGTAATTGGCTGGTTATGGTTTACCTTTATCAATGAAACCCGGGAAACAATACGATCATTAACAAACGATTCCCTGATTACTGACAAACTGGTACACACGCTGACAAAACTGAGTAAAATTAAAAAGTTTGATTCAGTGGGTATTGATTTTCACAAAACCGGTTTATGCCCTTATTCCAGTAGTTTTTTTGTGGCAAAAAAAGAAAGGATCGTATCTGACGAAAAGCTTTCTTCAAAAAATTACGGAGAAATCAGAGCTTTTAATTATACTCTGGAAAATACGCGATCATCATCAGGTATCGCCAGTGCCTGGACCTCTATGCAGATAATGGGTATAAAAGGATACCAAAAATACCTTATAGCTCTCTTTAAAGCCAGTAAAATACTTAGTGAAGCCATAGATCATACACATCACTTTAAAGTTATAAACCTCGCTTCCAAAGGTTGGGAAATTATTTTTACCATAAACCACTTCAAATTAAAGCGATGGTTTGGAGATAACTATGACAATAAAACCATCTCAGAATCATTCATTAAATACGTATGGAAAAAAATTGATGAAGGCGAAGACTTACCTCTTTTTAGTATTATTAAAAACTACGGAGAATGGTTTGGTAAAAACGATGGGCATGCTTTTATTATTTACAACATGAATATCTGTTTATCACATAAAACAGCCCGGCAAATTGCAAATGACATAGCGCACCAGTTAACACTGTTTAAAAAAGATATTACAGAAGGAAAAACAAAACTGCTCATTCAGGAACTGGAAACTCCTATAAGGTAATGGACTGTATTTTATGTAAAATAAAAGAACAGACAGTTCCCTATTCCGGAGTTATAGCCAAAACAAAGTATTGGACTATAATGGTAAGCCGTGAACAACACACATTGGGTACGCTAATTGTTTTTCACAATACGCATACAGTGCGTTTTTCCAGTATTTCCAAACAAGCCCTATTAGAGTTTCAACATATTCAAGTAACATTTGAAAAAGCTTTAAGCAGCTTGTTTAATCCCGATTTATTCAATTATCTGCAATGTGGAAATCAGGTGGAGCACCTACATTTTCATTTAATCCCGCGGTATAAGAGCTCAAGAAATTATCATAACCAAGAGTTCGTAGATATCAATTATGGAAACTCGGTCAAAGAAACACATAAAATAACTTCTGACGCTTTTATCACCTTGTTGAAACACTCTATTCAATGCGAAATACATCCTTTTTAGAGCCTTACCTATCACACCATACTAATAACCATATTTTTACCGCAACCATCTCTCAAAAAAGCCATCGAGCTACTCCCTTTTTTATTCAAACCCATCGTAATTTCATGGTACCCTGCACAAGAGCAAAGATATTTTTCTCAATGATAATCTTATTATAATGACTACCGGAGCCAATGTTTTACTAAGTGAACAATTTGAACACAAGATCCTCAAAACACTCAAGGTTATTAATTAATTTCTATAGCCTTTATGAACAACCACTACTGTTTTGTCTAACAAATGAGTCAACTTACTCTCCAAACATACACGGCTTTCTCATCATTTTTAACACCTTGCCAATGCTGCACAAAACGGTGTTGTTAATAAAAATGTGAAGAATAGAAGTAACCCCAATGTTAAATCAATCAAAAAAAGAGTGAATTTTATTCCTGGTTTTTGACAACAACTCTAATCAAAATTTTTATGGTTATCTCATATATCACTAAAAGGGATTTTAGCACAAAACCCTTTGAACTCGCCAAAATTACCAATGCAATCATGAAAGCTATGACTGCGGTAGAACACGGGCACATACACGATGCTGAAAATATTGCAAATAACGTTCACAACGCATTGCTGGCACGTAAGAAACAAGATGCAAATTATATACCCACTGTAGAAGAAGTACAGGACATGGTAGAAAATAAGCTTATGGAGAGTGAGTTTCACGATGTGGCAAAAGCCTACATTATTTACCGAAACAAACAAGCCCAGAGCCGGCAAACCAATATTTTTGAAAAACGCATCAATCTCAAACCCTATGAATATCCGCAACTGTACGAATACGTTCCGGCGATAAGGCATTCATACTGGATACACACAGAGTTTAACTTCACCAGTGATATTCAGGATTTCAGATCGAGGCTCACCCCGGTAGAGCAAAACGCCATAAAGAATACCATGCTGGCCATTTCACAAATAGAAGTAGCTGTTAAAACGTTTTGGGGTGATATTTATCACAGAATGCCCAAACCGGAAATTGGGTCAGTGGGTGCTACCTTTGCCGAAAGTGAAGTAAGGCATCATGATGCCTACTCCCATTTACTGGAAATTTTAGGTTTAAATAAAGAATTTGAGACCTTAAAGAAAAAACCGGTTATTATGAGACGGGTGCAATATCTCGAAACTGCACTTAAAAATGCAAAAAGCGATGACAACCGGGAATATGCAGAGTCCATATTATTATTCTCGCTCTTCATCGAGCATGTATCCCTTTTTTCCCAATTCCTTATCATCATGGCGTTCAACAAATATAAGAACATGTTAAAAGGAATTTCCAATGTAGTAGAGGCCACTTCTAAGGAAGAACAAATACATGGCGATTTTGGTATTGATGTTATCAATATTATTAAAAAAGAGCATCCCGATTGGTTTGACAGTGCCTACCAAGTAATGATCCAGCAAATCTGCAAAGAAGCATATGAGTCGGAAAGTAAAATAGTAGATTGGATATTTGAAGCCGGTGAACTTGATTTTCTTCCTAAAGCGGTAGTCAATGAATTTATTAAAAACCGCTTCAACAATTCCCTTGAGAGTATTGGCATTGCCAAAATATTTGAAATAGACCAGGAATTGCTGGCACAAACCGAATGGTTTGACGATGAGATCATTGGTACCAAACACGGTGATTTCTTCGTAAAACGCTCCATTAATTACAGTAAAAGAACACAAAGTATAACCAGTGACGACCTTTTTTAGATCTATGAAAAAAACGATAATTTCAACTCCCGCAAACACAGAAAAAACAACTGCTGCCCAGAATCTTATCACAGCCCGAAAAGAAGCCCTGGAAAACACCAATACTACAAGTGAAAAAGCATTTCCGTGGCTCAATGAATACAGCCGTAAATTCCTGGCTTCCGGATACCTCACAGAAGGTACAGAGCCGGAAGAGCGTATTCTTGAAATCGCACAAAGAGCTGAACAGCTTTTACAGATACCGGGATATGCCCAAAAATTTTATAACTATATGTCTGAGGGTTTTTACTCTCTTGCCTCTCCCGTATGGTCTAATTTTGGGAAACAACGCGGACTGCCTATTAGTTGTTTCGGATCACATATAGATGATGATATGGGGAATATTCTCTACACCCAGTCGGAAGTAGGTATGATGTCTAAACTGGGTGGAGGTACTTCAGGCTATTTCGGGAAAATACGCCACCGGGGAGCTCCTGTAAAAAATAACGGAGAGGCATCTGGTGCTGTGCATATCATGCAACTGTTCGAATCAATGGTAGATGTGGTAAGTCAGGGCTCTGTGAGAAGAGGCCGCTTCTCTCCATATCTCCCAATAGATCACCCGGATATTATGGAGTTCTTAGAGATCGGTACCGAAGGGAACCCCATACAGCAGCTTACACATGGAGTAACTGTAAGTAATGAGTGGATGGAGCAAATGATCGAAGGTGATGTGGAAAAACGAACAGTTTGGGCAAAAGTACTGCAAAGCAGAGGAGAAATGGGATACCCGTATATTTTCTTTTCTGATAACGCCAACAACGGCACTGTAGATGCTTACAAAGACAAAGATCACCGTATTTATGCCAGTAACCTGTGTACGGAGATCATGCTCCCTTCAAATAATGACTGGTCCTTTGTATGTGTATTGTCTAGTATTAACCTCCTGCATTATGATAAATGGAAAAATACGGATGCCGTAGAGACTATGGTATATTTTCTGGATGCCGTGATCACTGAATTTATTGAAAAACTGGAAGTGTATCGCGATTCGCCGCTTCGTGATGACCGGCAGACTTTTTTATTTATGGAGCGTGCGTACAATTTTGCCAAAGAAAACCGTGCATTAGGCCTGGGTGTGCTGGGCTGGCATTCCCTTTTACAATCTAAAATGACACCGTTTGACAGCCAGGAGGCCTTTAATCTCAATAACGAGATCTTTAAAACCATAAAAGAACGATCGTATAAGGCATCGGCTGAACTGGCAGAACGTTTTGGAGAGCCGGAAGTACTAAAAGGGTATGGCAGGCGAAACGCAACCCTGAATGCGATTGCACCTACTACGTCATCAGCATTTATTTTAGGGCAGGTATCTCAGGGCATTGAACCTATCTGGTCCAATGTATATGTAAAAGACATTGCCAAGCTCAAAACCACTATTAAAAATCCTTTTTTACAACAACTGCTAAAAGAAAAGTCTCAGGACACTCCGGAAGTCTGGAAAAGTATTCGTGATCAAGATGGTTCTGTACAGCATTTGGATTTCCTTAGTGAAGAAGAAAAAGCGGTGTTCAAAACCTATTCAGAGATCAACCAACTGGATATTGTTTATCAGGCAGCCGCCAGACAGACTTATATTGATCAGGGACAATCAGTTAACATTATTGTACATCCTGATATGCCTACAAAAGATATTAATAAGATTCACGTTACTGCCTGGAAAATGGGATTAAAATCATTGTATTATCAGCACAGTATGAATGCTGCACAAAAATTCAGGCAACAAAAAGCATGTACCAGTTGTGAAGCTTAATGCTTAATACCATCACGGGCAGTATTAAAAGTTCAGATAGTGCAACCCTTTGCCAAAGTGCCTTACCGCTCTGGCAAAGGGTTTTTTAAATACCTTTCGGAAAAAATAACCAAAGATCTATGTTCTTATCATTTTATTTCAAGCACATTTCCAGAAGTAGAAAAACCGTTGGGAGATAATAAAGTATTTCTTATTTTTTTTTACTCTTTAACAATAAATTTCCCAGATCGGTTGTATTTTTCTCTAAAATATCAAAATACTGATAGTCCATTCATAGAATAACAAAACACATGAAAAAAATACTGTTTATATTACTGTCAACACTTAGTATTTCCTGTACTCAGAAACCTGAACCCCAATTTTCACTAAGTGGCACTACAAAAGGGATCGAAGACGGCACTATGTTATATTTATACAATTCACTGACCAAAGAAAATATGGATTCTGCAGGTATTCATAACAATATCTTTACTTTTAATACCGTCCTGCCCGAATCTCCTTTACGGGTCATCTTAAAAACGAAAGATTATTCGCATTATCGATTTCTATGGCTGGAAAACCGGCCTATGACTTTTGATGCCGGTGCTACAAACTTCAGAGAGGCTCAGGTTACCGGTTCTTTATCTGAGGAATTGAGCCAAAGTTTAAAGGGAGAAACAGATACACTCCCCGAAGAGGAAGTGGCAAAAAAGGAGATCAAATTTGTGAGAACCCACCCCAACAGTATCGTAAGTGCCAATATACTTTCTGTATATGCCACAACCTGGGGTAAAGAAAAAACCCTGGAACTGTTTGCTCAGTTTTCAACTGAGAACAAAAACTCAGTGTATGGAAAAAAGATTGAAAATTATATTGAGTTAATGGCAGAACCCGATATAGGAGAAAAGTTTGTAGATTTTGCTATGGCTGATGTGGAGGGGAATCCTAAAAAATTATCGGATGTTAAAGGAAAAGTAATTCTCCTGGAGTTCTGGGCCTCCTGGTGTGCTCCCTGTAGAAAGGAGAATCCTAACCTCGTAGAAACTTATAACAGATTCCACCCCAAAGGGTTTGAGATATTTGCGGTTTCTCTGGATGAAGAA
This sequence comes from Ascidiimonas aurantiaca, assembly GCF_037646345.1. Classification (NCBI taxonomy): domain Bacteria; kingdom Pseudomonadati; phylum Bacteroidota; class Flavobacteriia; order Flavobacteriales; family Flavobacteriaceae; genus Ascidiimonas; species Ascidiimonas aurantiaca. The sequence goes on from NZ_JBBEWR010000011.1 coordinate 146,846, forward strand.
CCGGAGAATTGGTTAAAAGCTATTGAAAAAGACGCACTTACCTGGCATCATGTAAGTGACTTACTGGGTAGCGACAATGAAGCAGGCCTGATATATGGCGTTAACGGCATACCAGATAATTTCCTGATAAATGAACAGGGGGTCATTATCGATAGAAATTTACGAGGCGAAGCGCTTAACAAAAAACTGGAAGAACTGCTGGAACTTTAAAAGGGCTTACTGAGAGAGGTATTCTATTTTTTTGGTGATCACTAATAGCTCAAAGTAACTTTACTTTAATCGGTCCATAAAAAACCGGCAGCATAGGTTTTGGCCTGTCCGCCAATGCGCACTCTGTCGTTTTGATCTTCACAATACAGTTCGCCGCCACGTTCTGAAATTTGGCGGGCCCTAAGCTGTTTCTTTTTTAATCTTTTCGCCCAATACGGAATAAGAGAGCAATGTGCCGAACCGGTAACCGGATCTTCTAAAATGGAGGCCTGTGGGGTAAAAAACCGGGATACAAAATCACAATCGTTCCCTTTAGCTGTGACAATAACACCACCCGGAGCCAGGTTTATCTGGTCAAATACATGCCGGTTAATGGTAATATTTTGTACTTCCTGTTCGGAATCATAGACTAGTACATAATCCCTGGCTTTTAGGACTTCTGCCGGAGGTGTGCTTAACGATTTTTGTATTACTTCGGGTAATTCTGAAACAACAGGCCTGCGTGAAGGGAAGTTCAGGTAGTAAAAACCTTTTTTAACAGAAACGGTGAGATCACCACTTAAGGATTCAAAAACTACAGTATCACCGGGATGACCGAGAATAGATTTTAAACAATGTGCAGTGGCAAGAGTGGCGTGTCCGCATAAATCTATTTCAATGTCCGGAGTAAACCATCGCAAATGTATTTTATCTCCATTATTTACAAAAAAGGCGGTCTCAGCTACTGCATTTTCCTTCGCTATTTTTAGTAGCAGATCGTCCGGCAACCATTTTTCCAAAGGAATTACACAAGCGGGGTTTCCCCCAAAAACGGTATCGGTAAATGCGTCTATCTGGTAAAGTGGTAACTTCATTTTTTTCAGTATATTTTGTGGCAGCTAAGGTACACCGGTTTTTTAATCCTTCATACTGTTTCGGGAGACCTCTTCTGAGGTCAATCCAAATATGGGTGGGGTTTGAGTGTCTATAATACCTAAATAAATATACAATTGTCCCCTGTGATGAATTTTATGCTCTAACATGGCCCGTAGCCATTTCCAAACGGATATTTCAATCCCTGCGGGGGTTTTGCACTTTTTTACCAGGTCCGGATCAGGTATCCGTGCGAATATGGCTCTGGACTCCTGATATAACTGATGGTAATATCCTGCTACATTTTCCAGTCCGTTGGCATATTCAGTTCCACAGCCCACATATCTGCTTCTTTTAAACTGAACGTTCTCAGCAAACATATACCGTTCAAGGTTGGCCAGATGCCTTATAATATCTCCCATGGAAAATTTGCCTTTGCGATACGTCCATTCAATTTTATCTTCCGGAATATAATCAAACAGTCTTTGCGTTCTATTCTTTACTTTATCATAATAACTCAAAAAGTGGTCTATACTGGTAATTTCCATGTGTATGCAGTTTAGTGTTCCAACAGCGTGACTTCTGGATCTCTGTTGTACCGGTATCACAGTTTTAAATTTTTTAACAAACTAAAATTATAGCTTTAAGTTTTAAGGCTATAAAAAAGTTGCCATGAAGACTTTTCATCAAAGAGTGTTACCTGCTATTTTTCGGTTCTTAAAATCGGGATTATATGTTTCAATAAAACATCAAATGGCAGTTTCCCTCTCCAGTTTCCAAAATTGCTACCGGTAAAGACAATTGCTGCACCGTAATCCTTTAGCACCATGATATATTGTCCGCCGTTTCCGGAGGCAAAAAGCAATTCTGTTTTAATGTTTTCATAGCTAAGTCTTTCGCGATACCAAAAGTAACCATAGGTAGCTGTAGAGTATTTCGCATTCTCTGTTCTGGCAAAGCGGCTAAATGACATTTCCACATCTGTTTGGCAATGGGTCGATTGGTCTATCCAGCTTTCACTAACTATCTGCTTACCCTGCCAATGCCCTTTATTTAAAACCAACCTGGCGATTTTTAACATATCTATAGGTCTCATGAAAAACGAACCTGCAGCATAGCCATCACCATTTGGTTTTATGTACCATTTGTAGTTTGTTATTTCAAGTGGCTCAAAAAGATACCTTCTGGCAAACTCCATAAGGGTCAAACCGCTTGTTCTTGAGATTATGATACCCATAAGTTCAGGTTCTACAGAGGTGTATGCCCAGTTCAAACAGGGATTGTGCCGAAGGGGGATATTTAAAATGTATTTCAGCCAATTGTCTGTTTCCCACATTTCAGATTCACAATCGGGCCCAATACCAAAGAAACCCTCACAGGCCAGTCCTGACTTCATTTCCAAAAGATTTTTGACCGTTATCTTTCCTCTAGGGTCATTTTTCCATTCAGTGATAAATTTTTCTATTTCATCATCTACGGCAAACAACCCCCTGTCAATAGCTATACCAGCCAGCAGACTGGTAATTGATTTAAAGGAAGACCGTGTGTCATGAAGGCTGTCCCGGTCAAAACCATGAAAATATTCTTCGAAAATTATTTGATCATTTTGAGAAACAAGAACTCCGTCAATATTGGGATATTCCTGAGAAGAAATAGCCTTTTTCAATTTTTTTAATTCATTTTGGGCTGACTGCTGCCCTTTGCAATTAGCACTTAATAGCAAAAAAACTATGATAAATGAATATTTTATGATCATTCGGATACTCATATTGGTACAAATATAAATTAATTGAGAGTTATATAGACTCCTGCAACCATTAACTACAAAGTTCTTAAAATGACCATGGGCTTTTCACGGGCGGTAAGCAGAAACAAGCAACTAAGGTATGATTCTTGTTTAAGTATCAATAGTATCTTTTTTCCAACTCTTCTATCTTTTTTTGTAATTCAAGAAATCTTGAATTTAGAGTTTTTAACGTGTCATTTTCTTTTTTAAGATTCTCGATCTCTTTCTGTTGTTGGATAGTGTACAGTGTCAGCTCCTCAATTTTTTTAAGGAGATTCATATCCATTTCAGCTTGCATTATCCCATTTTCTTCAAACTCTTTAGCAGATGGGATTTCCGGTAAATGGCCATTTTCTTTTATAAAGTTTTCCAATTCTTTTATACTTCGCAGGTAATAGTTTTCTTTAAAAACATAATCAGGTGCTGGAATATTAAGATCTATTTTCACTTCTTCCGCATGAATATTTCCTTTCACTGTTAATTTCATATCCGGATTTGATGTTCCAATCCCAACATTTCCATTCTCATTTATCCTCAAAGAGGTTATAAAAGTACCATCGGCCTTCCTGGTCAAAAATGCAAATTTCGAGTTAGGATCTCCTACATTTTGAAAATAAAAAGTATTGTCACTTCTTTTGTGGTATAGAGTTGTGCCAAAGTCATATCCATCACCTGTAAGTACCCCTTAATTAGATACGGTTGGGTTTGTACAATTTAGTTCATTTTTAGATATGGAAAAGCTAGCTTTTCCATAGTTAGTTAAAAAATCTTTGGGCGTTAGGTTTTGTAATGCTTCATGCGGTCTTTTTTCATTGTAGTGCTCTCTCCATTGGTCAGAGAGAATCCTTACTTGGCTCAGCGAATCGAACAGGTAGGCATTGAGTACCTCTTGACGATAGCTTCTGTTGAAACGCTCGATCAAGCTGTTTTGCACTGGCTTTCCTGGCTGAATGTATTTAATCTTTATATGATTCTCTTTGCACCATATCTGGAAATTGGCAGAAGTGAATTCCGGTCCGTTATCTACCCGTATTGCTTCCGGTCTGCCCCGAAAAGCGACCAGCCGATCAAGTTCACGTATGAGTCTTCGAGACCCGATCGATACATCGATCACGTTCCAAAGAGCTTCCCGGTTGAAGTCATCCATTACGTTCAGCACTCTGAAGGTCTTTCCATAGCTCAATGAATCCTGCATGAAATCCATGCTCCAGACGATGTTCCTATCGATTGGCAAGGTCAAGGGCTCCTTTACCCGTTGGGGTATCCTTCGTTTACGTTTGCGCCTTACATTGAGCCTCATCTGTTTGTACACACGATAGACCCGTTTGTGGTTCCATAAGTGCCCTTGATGCCGGAGCATCCTGAACATTTTCCTGAACCCGTATGTGGGATGCTCTTGGGCCAACCGATCCAAAGCTTCGATAATTGCGCTGTCGTCCTTGCCCTTTGGCTTGTAATAATACACCGAACTGCTAAGGCAAAGTAAAAAACAGGCCACTCTTAGGCTCAGACGGTGTTCGCTTACCAAATAATCGGCCGAGGAGCGTTTATCGGCCGGCCCTAGAGCTTTTTTTCTATCAGATCCTTAAGCGCATAGTTTTGGTGGGCAAGCTCGGCGTACATCTGCTTGTAACGGCTCAGCTCACTTTCCATCTCTTTTAGCTTTTTGAGCTGCGAGGCGTCCATGCCCCCGTATTTGCCCTTCCAGTTATAGAAGGTGGCCGCACTGATGCCATGTTCCTTGCAGAGTTCCTTTATCGGAATGCCCGCTTCGTGTTGTTTGAGGATCTTGACCACTTGGGTCTCTGTGAATCGACTTCTTTTCATGTCCTTGAATTTACGGTTAATATTCTATTTTTAACCGTAGCTGTTTTTAGGGACACTTACACACCCATCCCTATTTTTATACCTGAAATGGAATAGTTAGATGTATTGTTATTATATACTCCAAGATATACATGACCTTCCACATCATCATAAATTTGAAATTTGTCAGCAGGGGCACTTGTACCAATACCTACTTTGCCATTAACCGAATAAATTATATTTTGGTTATCATAGTTATGCTGGGAATTAGTCCCTATACTACTCCCTATTAGAGCTATTAAGATCGTTACTTTTTTCATTTGTATTATGCTTATATGGTAGATGTGTAAATAGTGTATTAATTTATAAATATATTTTCTTCAAACTTTTAAAGAATTACTTAAAATGATAATTATAATTATGGTTTCTAACCCAAAGTGCAGCCATTTTGATATGAATGTGAGCCTATCCTTTAATTCGTTCTAAATAGGTTTTTAAATCCCTCAACTTCTAAAAGTAATTAACCATTCATTAAATAAAATCATTTTTTCTCGCGTTGTTGGCTAACTTATCAGTAAACATAATTAATTACGCTTACTTTTTATTTAAACAGTTATTTAGGATCATAAAATCCCATGTTTTGCCTTTTTGTTCACAGTTTTAAAAACTTCCCACGACTTCTCCAAAGCTATAGGCCATTGCCCCTAACATAAGAACGAGTATCAAGGCATAAAAAGTAAAATAAAGTATTTTAGAAGTAAGATCTTGGGTACTTTTCATTTTTAAAGTTATTTAAGTAGGAAAAATACTTATTTAATTCTAAAAATAAAAAAGGGAACTATGTTAAAACAAAAAACCTTTACAGGCGTGAGGGTTAAGTTTTGGTGGATACCGGATTGTATATCTAATTCAGAAACCACTGCTATAGGGCCGGGCGAAAACCAAAGGTCAGGCAGGCCTTTGCCAGCTAGGAGCCAGCCAAAGCACGGGCTATTTTATAGCATGGCTATACCATGGGAGAGTAGAAATACATAAGAGCGTATTATAAGAACCGGCAAGTCGGATTTTTTAATCAATTTGGTATATTTATATTTTCACTCTGTTAAGTTTATATCCCTTTTGGGCAAGCAGGTTGAGAAGTCCGCTTCTACCGCCAAGATGCCCCATTCCCACAGCTATAAAAGTTGGCTCTTTCTCTATGAGGTTAACTATATTCCCAAACCAGTTCACATTTCTTTGGTCAACCGTTAATTCGGTTATTCTTTTAGGTATCTGTTCATAAAGACTATCTTTAAAAATCTTTATTTGTTCCCTTTTATACATTTCAAGGCTTTGTCGATAAACCTGAAGCATTTTGTCTTTTTCAAAATGGGTTTGAGGTATTTCTATTTGGTTTAGGTCAATCATTATATGCAGTATTTCTTCGGTCGATTCAAGTCCGGTTATTTTAATTCCCTGATCCCTGGCGACCTCAATGAGTTGGTTTTCCATTCCTACCAACTCATTTCCATATTCTGTAATAACTACCTGATAGCTTTCTGTAAAAAATTTGGGCATTTCAAAATCCATAAACTTTTTCTGTTCAGACTTATTGGTCACATCTCTTTCCAGAGCCAGTATGTTGCACTTTTTAAGTTTTAGAAGTACTTTTTCAGAAAGTTCCAACTCTCCTTTTGGATATAAATGTATTGTTCCAAAAATATAAGATTCGGTTCCGTTTATTGATGTGATTTTCCATAGGTTCCCTACTGTAAACTCATCATTGTTCATTTGAAAACAAGAGACTACAAGCAGCAGGATCAAGATTAAGAACTTCGTTTTTTTCATATAACCACGATGGTTTTATGTAATAAGGTTACGCGTTTCAAGCACCTAATCTAGCAAGTACAAACCAAATAGAAAACCCTCGTATATCCTTATAAGCCGGTTTTTGCTAACAATTAGTTTATGGAATCGTATTAGGGTTGGTTTTAAATTTGTTTTTTTCGTATTTAACTTAACAGTTTAGACATATAACAACTTAGATCGGGAAGTGTTACCTAACTACTCAAATGGATTAAAAATTTTGTACAAACCTCTGTTAGATACCTTAACTCAAATCGGGGCCCTTCTTTTTTGGGTTAAACTTTTTTCCGTTTGTCCGGTCTGAAATTAATACGCATAAAAAAACCCCATTTTTCCCCAACTTTTTGAAACAAAAATAGGCTTTTTCGTTTCAAAATGGAAAATAGTTGACGTATGAAAAAAGTGTCAAAATAAAGAAACCCCTGTTAATACAGGGGTTTTAAGTCGTGGGCGATACTGGATTCGAACCAGTGACCCCCTGCTTGTAAGGCAGGTGCTCTGAACCAGCTGAGCTAATCGCCCTTTTTGCGTGATTGCGGATGCAAATATAGAACAGTTTTTCTATCTGCCAAAATAAAAACTTAAAAAATCAGATTATTTCTGCCACGGTAAATGTGCTTCCGCCCACATAGATAAAATCATCTTTTTGAGCGTTTTTCAAGGCTTGGTTATAAGCTGCTGTTACTGATCCGAATACCTCTCCCAAAAGATCGTATTCGGATGCTTTTTCCTTTAAAAGTGTGGCATCCAACCCCCTGGCTATATCAGGTTTACAAAAGTAATATATTGCCTCTTTGGGAAACAGCGGCAAAATGGTATTCAGGTCTTTTTCTTTTACCATGCCCAATACCATATACAACTTCTTATATTTCTGTGCCTTTATCTGCTCTACAATTACCTCAAATCCGTTGGCATTATGTGCCACATCACAGATTATTAAAGGATTTGTACCCAGTTGCTGCCATCTGCCCTTTAATCCGGTATTGGCTGCCACCCGCAAGAGTCCGCGTTCTATGGAAGCTTCAGAGATCGTAAAACCGGGTAGCGCTTTCAGGGCTGTTACGGCAGTATGTATATTAGTCTTTTGATAGGCGCCTTTTAAATCGGTTTCATACGGTTGGTCGGGCACACTGGCAGCCTGTAAAAGAGGGGCTTTTTCCCCGGCGGCCTTTTCTTTAAAAACCGGCCACGTTTCAGGGTGATACTCGCCCAACACTACGGGAACCCCGGGTTTTATGATCCCGGCTTTTTCAAAGGCTATTTTAGGCAGGGTAGCTCCCAGGATATCCATATGGTCAAAACCAATATTAGTGATGACGGAAAGCTCGGGTGTGATCACGTTGGTAGAGTCGAGACGTCCTCCCAGACCGGTTTCGATAACGGCTATATCTACCCTGGTATGGGCAAAATAGGCAAATGCCATAACGGTGGTCATCTCAAAAAAGGAAAAATGATGGCTTTCAAGAAAGCTTTTGTTTTTTTCTACAAAATTGACTACATAGTTTTCGGGTACTTCTTTTCCGTTTATTTTAATACGTTCTCTGAAGTCTTTAAGGTGCGGGGAACTAAACAATCCGGTACGGTATCCTGCTTCCTGCAAAACGGAAGCCATAATATGGGACACAGAGCCTTTACCATTGGTACCGGCCACATGTATCATTTTAAAGGTTTTTTCGGGATTTCCCAGATATTCACAAAAATGGAGGGAATTATCCAGCTTGTTGTTCAGGGCTATATTTCCCTGTTTCTGGAACATGGGTAGTTGTTTGTACATCCATGCCAGGGTTTTCTCATACCTGTTGTGCATTGTACTATTCGCCGAGTTTAAAGTTGAGTTCTATAAAACCTATCTGAGAAGCAGGTGCCTTACTGTCGGCAGACCAGCGAAAGGACATGGCATTGGTTTTGGCAGCCTCTAAAAGACAGGGGTGGTTATTGGTAGTACCCCGAACCCCGGGATTGGCTTTTATCACCCTGCCATCGCGCCCTACGGTAATCTCTACTACTACTCTTCCGGCCTCATTACATTTTTGGGGTGTAATGGCATAGGTGGGTCTTCCACGACCCCTGAGTCCGTAACCAACGCCTCCTGTACCGGTTCCCGGCCCGCCGTAATAACTGGAAGCATAAGGATCTCCTTCGGGTTGTCCTTTGTTTCCGGAGGTATTGTCCGGCCCTTCTCCTTCTGTAGCCTTCCCATCGGCTTTGGGCCCTTTGATGAGGTTGGCAATGGCATCTGAGGTAGATTTGCTGGGTTTTGGTTTCTCCACCGGTTTTTTTACCTCTTCTACCGGTTTGGGTTTAGGCTCTTCTTTGGGTGTCTCTTTTTTGGGAGTGATCACGGGAGCATCCTCCTCCTCATTGGTAAGTACTTCTTCTGCCTTTTCCTCAGGAACTTTGGTTTCCTGTTTGGGTACTTCAGGTTTGGGTTGCACAGGCTTAGGTTGGGCGCGTACTTTTTCTTTGGTTTGTAAACGGCCGCTACCGGTATCCGTATTCCCGAAATTCACTGAAATACCATTTTCTGGTGGTGGATCCAGATACGTTAACCCTACAAAAAACAACATCAAAATAAGGATCACCAGTAAAATACTGGTAAGCGTAAATGATTTTCGTTTATGTACGGTATCAAAAAGTGACATTATTTGGGCCTCACGGCCAGAATTACTTTGTAACTGTTACGGTTGGCTATATCCATCACATCTACGGCCTTTTCTATAGGCACGCTTTCTTCTGCTCTGAGAATGATGGTAGGCTTTTCCTGATTTTTAAGTTTTCTGTTCAATTCTATTTCCAGGAATTCGGGATTTACTTTCTGGTTATCTATATAATACTCCAGATTTTTGTTGATACTTACAGATATGTTCTGCACGTTGGTGGATTTTCCTCGGGCCTTGGGCAATAGAAGATCAAGTGCATTGGGTGCATTGGCTGTAAGCATGAAGAAAACGAGTAGCAGGAAAACAATATCTGTCATGGATGACATACTGAATTCGGGCGATATTTTATTTCTTCCTCTGAGTTTCATGTTATACGGGCTCGTTTAAGAGATCAAGGAACTCTACGGCATTGGCCTCCATTTTATGTACCACTTTCTCAGTCCTTACGACCAGGTGGTTGTATCCAATATACGCAATAATTCCCACAATAAGTCCGGCCACAGTTGTGGTCATCGCAGTATAGATACCCGAAGCGAGCGATCCCATTTCTGCCTGTCCGCCACTACTGGCCATTTCATGAAAGGCCAGGATCATACCGATTACGGTCCCTAGAAAACCGATCATAGGGGCTGCCCCGGCTACGGTAGCGAGTATTCCTGTATTTCTTTCCAGCTTGTACACTTCCAGCGTTCCTGCATTTTCAATGGCCTTGTTAATGTCTTCCAGTGGTTTTCCTATACGGGAGATGCCTTTTTCTATGAGCCGAGCCACGGGAGAATCGGTTTGGGCACATAGTATTTTAGCAGATTCTAATTTGCCTCCGGTTACGTGATCCCGTATCTGGTTCATAAAGTTCTTATCGATCTTACTGGCGGCTTTTACGGCAAAAAGGCGCTCAAAATAAATATAAAGTGCGACAAATAACAGCACAAAAAGAACTGAGATGATGATGATGCTTCCTGTACCGCCATTAACGATAAGGTCGGCTACCGAAAGTGTTTTTTCTTCAGCGAGGGCAGCTTCGTCAAGCACCTCCTGCGTAACATCCTGAAATACTAGCATAGGTAACATTAAAAGGTTTTGTTAATAACGCCCTTTTAGTGATAAAATTATACGTTTAAAATAAAATCCCGTATAAGAATAAAAGAAATAGCTCCCGCTACAAAACCAGCCAGGGCAAGGCCGGCAATTTTCTTCAGATACCAGAAAAAGTCTATTTTTTCCATTCCCATGGCTACTACTCCCGCTGCAGAACCTATAATAAGCATACTACCACCGGTTCCGGCAGAATATGCGATAAAGTGCCAAAGCGGATCGTCAACAGTTTGCGGGAACATTCCCATACTCGCTGCTACCAGAGGCACATTGTCAATCACGGCCGAGCCTATACCCAGTAACATCACTACGATATCGGTTCTCGGAATAGCGGTGTTCAGGCCTTCGGCAAAATGGAACAACATCCCCAGCGATTCAAGTGCCGCTACGGCCATTAAAATACCCAGAAAGAAAAGAATACTAGGAAGCTCTATACGGGACAATGAATGGTGCACAGGGCTGTGGGCACTATCGCCCTCATTTTCTTCATTAACATGTGTCATACTAAACTTGGTGCGGCTGTAGATCTCGGCAAAAGTAGCCACTACGGCCAAAGACAGCAACATTCCTACATAGGGAGGTAAATGAGTAACGGTTTTGAAAATAGGAACGAAAATGATGGAGCCAAGCCCCAGATATAACATGATGGAACCATATCTGGATCTTGAGGAAGTTTCATCACCAAACTCTCCTTCAATTTTCCCTTTAAAAACTTTCAACCTTCCGGCAATAAGGGTAGGCACTACCATACAAATAACTGAAGGCACCAGTACATGCTCAATAAGTTGCAGAGTGGTTACCTTTTCACCTATCCAAAGCATTGTAGTGGTTACATCCCCGATAGGTGACCAGGCCCCTCCTGCATTGGCGGCGATAATGATCATACCGGCAAACCAAAGACGTAACTCACGATCTCTAATCACTTTTTGAAGTATAGTGATCAATACGATAGTAGCGGTAAGGTTATCAATAATAGCGGAAAGGATAAAGCCTAAAATACAAAATATCCAGAGTAGTTTCCGTTTGCTCCGGGTCTTTATAAAATCTTTAATAGTGGCAAAACCATTAAAGTAATCAATGATCTCGACTATGGTCATTGCGCCTAACAGGAACATGAGTATTTCTGAGGTTTTGCCCAGATGATGCAGTAATATTTCGTCAATATGGGAAGCCTCCAGCTCCCGTAATTCAGCATTAACCTCAAACACATCCATATGGGCAAGGGCGATACAGGCCCATAACAGAGCCATCATTCCCAACGCCGGAATTAGTTTGTCTATTTTCAAATTATGTTCCAGCGTAATAGCCAGATAACCGACGATAAAAATTACGAGAATTACTGTTTCCATAGAGGTGCTTGATTTTTGACTAAATTAATTGTTTTAATGCAATTTCAAAAGCGGTGCTGCTTACATGTGTTTTAGAACTATTGCGATCAAAAACGGCTTGTATTGCTTTTTTAATAATTTCTGAAGTATCTGAAAAAATGGCCTCATCTTCCATAGATACTCTTCCCTCCATAAAATAAGCAAATACTCTGGCCATACCGCAATTGGAAATAAAATCAGGGATCAGGCTCACTTTTTGGTCTGTAAACTCCATGATAGGGCCAAAAAAGATCTCTTTGTCTGCAAAAGGCACGTTCGCACCACATGAGATTACTTCCAGTCCTGAATCGATCATTTGCGTAATTTGATCTTTTGTGATTAGACGTGAAGCAGCACAGGGCGCAAATATTTCAGTGGGCAGTTCCCAAACCCTTTTATTCATTTCTTCAAAAGGAATAAGGGTATCTGCATCCAGGGTATTCCCTTTTTTACGCAAAAACAGTTCTCTGATCTCATCAAACGAGAAACCGTTTTCGTTAATAATGCCTCCTCCAATATCAATAATAGCTACTACACGTGCTCCCATTTGAGCCAGATAAAATGCTGCGGCAGCACCTACATTTCCAAACCCCTGAACTACGGCTCTTTTACCAGCTACTTCACCACCATAGATATTATAATAGTGTTTTACTGCTTCGGCCACACCATATCCGGTGATCATATCGGCTACAGTGTATTTTTTAGACACATCGGGAGAGTACTTTTCACTTTCCACCATTTTAATTACTCCTTGTCGCAACTGCCCTATACGATTGATCTTATCGGCCTCCGAAGGTTTAAAATGACCGTTAAATACACCTTCCTGAGGATGCCATACCCCACAATCTTCAGTAATAGGGATCACTTCGTGAATCTCATCTACATTAAGGTCGCCACCGGTACCGTAATAACTTTTAAGCAATGGCGATACGGCTTTGTACCAGCGTTCGAGCACCCCGCGCTTTCGCGGATCTTTGGGATCAAAATTAATTCCTGATTTGGCACCGCCTATTGCCGGACCGGAAACGGTAAACTTCACTTCCATGGTTTTTGCCAGCGATACTACTTCATTTGCATCGAGGCCTTTTCGCATACGCGTACCACCACCGGCAGCGCCGCCACGTAAAGAATTAATGACCGTCCACCCCTCTGCATCGGTTTCGGGATCTTTCCAGTTAAATATGATTTCGGGAGATTTGTCTTCGTACTTCTTAAGGAGTTCTTTCATGAAAAATTTTTTCAACTGGGCAAATATAAAAATACTTCCCCGGTTTTCTTTTTTTTTCGATTTATCATTGAGTGAATTTCTGCAATTTTATCATTTCTTAAACATTTTCACACTGTCCTAAAACAAACTTTTCACATTCATAAAAACATCTGGAAATGATTGAAAATTTCGCATTTAAGACCTATCTTTGGGCGTCTTTTTTATAAAAACTGCAAATACAATAAACTTTATGGATTTTAATCTTAGTGAAGAGCACCAGATGATACGCCAGGCGGCGAGGGATTTTGCCCAGAATGAACTGCTCCCCGGAGTTATTGAGCGCGATGAAAAACAGGAGTTTCCCACACAACAGATAAAAAAAATGGGGGAACTTGGTTTTATGGGAATGATGGTATCTCCAGAATATGGAGGGAGTGGCCTCGATACTATATCGTATGTACTGGCAATGGAAGAACTATCCAAAATAGATGCTTCTGCCTCTGTGGTAATGAGCGTCAACAACTCTTTGGTATGTTGGGGGCTGGAAACCTTTGGAACAGAAGAACAAAAACAAAAATATCTTACCCGTCTAGCCACGGGAGAGATCATAGGGGCTTTCTGCCTCTCTGAACCGGAAGCAGGAAGTGATGCCACTTCGCAAAAAACGACAGCTTTTGACAAAGGAGATCACTATCTTCTAAACGGTACCAAAAACTGGATCACCAATGGAAGTACTGCCGATGTATATCTGGTTATTGCACAAACAGATATTGAAAAGGGCCATAAAGGTATTAATGCCCTTATTGTTGAAAAAGGGATGCCTGGTTTTGAAATAGGGCCTAAAGAACAAAAACTGGGCATACGCGGTTCTGATACGCACTCCCTGCTCTTCACAGATGTGAAGGTTCCAAAAGAAAACCGTATAGGGGAAGATGGTTTTGGTTTTAAATTTGCTATGAAAACCCTTGCAGGCGGTAGAATAGGCATTGCCGCACAGGCCCTGGGAATAGCTGCAGGCGCTTACGAGATTGCTAAAGAGTATTCTAAAGTGCGGAAGGCATTTGGAACCGAAATTTGCAACCACCAGGCCATCGCTTTTAAACTGGCCGATATGCACACTCAAATAGAAGCAGCCCGCCACCTGGTACTAAAAGCTGCATGGGACAAAGACCATGGGCATAATTACGACCTTTCGGGGGCTATGGCAAAACTATATGCCTCTCAGGTAGCTATGGATACCACCATAGAAGCTGTACAGATACACGGTGGTAATGGCTATGTAAAAGAATATCACGTAGAAAGACTTATGAGAGACGCTAAGATCACTCAGATTTACGAAGGTACTTCTGAAATTCAAAAAATAGTGATCTCACGAAGTGTTCTAAAAAGCTAATTATAAAATAAGGGAGAGCAATAGCTCTCCCTTTCTTCGCCCCCCCCCTTCTATTTCTCACCTTTACCACTTGTAAAATTCGCTTTTAATAGATCTCACCCTGTATATTTAAGCCCCTGAGCATCATTTTTATATAGTTTTTCTACAACTACCCCTTGTATTTCAAAAAATAACAACTCCTCCCTCTGTGTTTTATGATATTATCAATAATTCACCTTTGTATTTTAATAATTGAAAATAATTTGTTAAAAAATTAATATTATTTAATTAATCTTAATTAATTAACTTTTTTATGAAAAATACTTTAATTAATACTTTATTTTTGTGAAAATACCATAATAACAAATGCAGCAACAAGGTTTATATGATCCTTATTTTGAACATGATAATTGCGGTGCAGGTTTTATATGCAATCTACATGGCCTGCAGAGTAATGATATCATTCACAAAGCACTGGATATTCTTATACATCTGGAACACCGGGGAGCTGTAAGTGCCGATGGAAAAACCGGGGACGGAGCAGGTATCCTTATTGAAGTACCTCATTTATTTTTTAAAAAAGTATGTGCATTCAAACTGCCCGAACCGGGAGAGTATGCAGTTGGCATGGTGTTTCTTCCCAAAGCAGAAAATCAGCGTAACCTTTGCATTGAGCATTTCAATAAAAACATATGGCAACAGGGGCTTTCAGTACTTGGCTGGAGAGAGGTACCCGTGAACTCTGACTGCCTGGGGGCCACTGCCGCCAAAACCGAGCCGTCTGTCAAACAGGTTTTTATCGGCAAAAAAGAATCGGGACTTTCTCAGGAAGCATTTAGCGCCCGCCTGTATGCTGCCCGTAAACGTACAGAGCACCATATTCGCAAATCGGGACTTTCACAAGCCGACTATTTTTACTTTTCCAGCCTCTCTATAAACACTCTTATATACAAAGGCCTGTTGATGCCTCAGGACATAAGTGTGTATTACAAAGACCTTACCGATGTCCATGTAATCACCAGGTTAGCACTCGTTCATCAGCGATTTTCCACCAATACCTTTCCAAAATGGGAACTGGCACAACCTTTCAGATATATGTGTCACAATGGAGAGATCAACACCATACGCGGTAATCTCAGCCGTATGAAGGCCCGCGAAGAGCTGCTCAAAAGCGAAAAGTTCGATAAAATCACAGAAGAGCTTCTTCCTCTGGTTCCCGAAGGGAAATCAGATTCTGCTTCTATGGATATGGTTCTGGAATTCCTGTTACAAACCGGAAGATCCCTTCCCGAAGCCATGATGATGATGGTACCCGAAGCATGGGAAAAACACCCTTCCATGCCAGATGATAAAAAGGCATTTTACGAATATAACGCCTGCATTATGGAACCATGGGACGGGCCGGCCTCCATTCCTTTTACAGATGGTAAATACATTGGCGCTCTTTTGGACCGTAACGGACTGAGGCCCTCAAGATATACCGTAACCAAAGACGGTTACGTAATCATGTCATCTGAAACGGGAGTAATTGATATTGAACCCGAGAATGTAGTATTACATGGGCGACTCGAACCGGGAAAAATGTTTTTGGTAGATATGGACCAGGGGAAAATCGTGAAAGATGAAGAAATAAAAAAACATATTTGTTCGCAAAGGCCCTATAGAAAATGGCTTCAGGAAAATCTCCTTCCTCTGGCACGTGTTCCCTATACCGGAAACAAAACCCGGGTAGAAAAAACCTCTTCTCTTACCCGACTTAAACTTTTTGGATACACCACAGAAGATATTGAGACCATTATCACCCCAATGGCTACCCATGCCAAAGAAGCCATTGGCTCCATGGGAACTGATACGCCTCTGGCAGTGTTATCTCACAGGCCTCAGTTACTCTACAATTATTTTAAACAGCTTTTTGCACAGGTAACCAATCCTCCACTGGATGGTATTCGTGAAGCGATCATTACCGATATAAGTCTGTCTATAGGAGAAGACCGTAATATTTTTAATATCGTACCCGAGCAATGTAAAAAACTACGTATTCAAAACCCTGTTATTTCCAATGAAGATCTCGATAAAATAAAATTTATTGAACATCCTGATTTTAAAGCCATTTCCATCCCTATGCTCTACGACATAGAAAAAGGGCTTAACGGACTCGAAAAACGGCTGGACGACATGGTAACCGAGATATCGCATCACATAAAGAACGGATGCAATATTATTATTCTTTCAGATCGCAACGTTTCGCATACAAAGGCACCCATTCCCGCACTGCTGGCGTGTTCCTTTGTGCATCATTCCCTAAAAAAATACAGGCAGCGTTCTTCGGTTGGCATAATCATAGAATCTGCAGAACCCAGAGAACCCCATCATTTTGCTATGCTTTTCGGATACGGGGCCAGTGCTATCAACCCCTATCTCGTAAATGAGATCATACGGGATCTCGTTCAAAAAAAGAACATTACCAACCATAAAGGAGACGATGCCATTCAGCAATTCAATAAAGCTATTGCCGCAGGGCTCATAAAAATCATGAATAAAATAGGTATCTCCACATTACATTCCTACCGGGGATCCCAAATTTTTGAAGCACTCGGGCTCAACAAAAAATTCATAAACACCTATTTTTCCAATACCCCTTCACGTATTGAAGGTATTGGTCTATATGAAATAGAAAAAGAAATACAAAAGCGTTTTGAAAAAGCTTTTCCGAAAGTTCTTATTCCCGCTCTGCCCGACCTGGAAACCGGAGGGCAGTACCGCTGGCGACGCAACGGCGAACACCATATGTTCAACCCGGAAACCGTAGCCCGATTACAACAGGCCGTTCGGCAAAACCAGTATGAGAATTATGAAACATATGCACGCCTTATAAACGAACAAAGCAGGCAGCTTATGACCTTGCGTGGTATGTTTACTTTTAAAGATCTTGATCCCATACCGTTAAAAGAAGTAGAGCCGTGGACCGAAATAGTGAAACGATTTAAAACCGGAGCCATGTCCTTTGGGTCCATCAGTAAAGAGGCCCATGAGAACCTGGCCATTGCCATGAACCGGCTGGGAGGTAAAAGTAATTCCGGAGAAGGCGGAGAAGACCCCGAACGATTTTACAAGTACCCTAACGGGAACTGGCGCAACAGCGCTATAAAACAAGTAGCTTCCGGCAGGTTTGGTGTTTCTATTAACTATCTTACCAATGCCCGTGAAATACAGATAAAAATGGCGCAGGGTGCCAAACCCGGAGAAGGCGGACAACTCCCCGGTGCCAAAGTAAATCCCGCCATCGCTAAAACCCGTAACTCTACACCCTATGTAGGCCTGATATCGCCGCCGCCACATCATGATATTTACTCTATTGAAGATCTTGCTCAACTCATTTTTGATCTTAAAAATGCCAACCGAGACGCCCGTATCAATGTAAAACTCGTATCGGAAATAGGCGTAGGTACCATAGCTGCAGGTGTTGCCAAAGCCAAAGCAGACGTTATTTTGATTTCCGGCTACGACGGCGGTACCGGTGCCTCTCCTCTCACTTCTCTGCAACATGCCGGACTCCCCTGGGAACTGGGTTTAGCCGAAGCACAGCAAACCCTGGTGCTAAATGATTTGAGAAATCGCGTAATACTGGAATGTGACGGCCAACTCAAAACAGGGAGAGATGTAGCCATTGCCTGTTTACTGGGCGCAGAAGAATTTGGGTTTTCCACCGCTCCTTTAGTTGCTTCAGGATGTGTTATGATGCGTGCCTGCCACCTGAACACCTGCCCTGTGGGTATCGCCACACAAGATCCCGAACTACGAAAAAATTTTAAAGGCACTCCCGAACATGTTATTAATTTTATGTATTTCGTTGCAAGGGAACTACGAGAGATCATGGCTTCTCTGGGCTTCAGAACCCTAGAAGAAATGGTGGGACAAACCCAGAAACTCAATGTAAACAACGCAGTCGATCATTATAAGGCTCAGGGCATTGACCTTTCCAAAATATTGTATAAACCCGCTACCCCTCCCTCAACCAAATTATATTTTACCAAACCTCAGGAACATAATCTGGAAAATGTACTCGATTTCAGGATACTGCAAGAAGTACATCCGGCTATTTACCGCAAACAACCTATGGAACTTAGCTTTCCTATTCGCAATACCGATCGTGCTACAGGAGCGATCATAAGCAATGAAATATCTAAAATTCACGGAGGGAACGGACTCCCATTACATACGCTAAAATTAAATTTTACCGGTGCTGCAGGCCAAAGTTTCGGGGCCTTTGCCACCAAAGGGCTGACGATGAAAGTGATAGGCACTACCAATGATTATCTGGGCAAGGGGTTATCCGGGGCAACTCTTATCGTAAAAGTTCCTGATAAAACTACCTATACCTCTCATGAGAACGTAATTACCGGTAATGTAGCACTTTATGGCGCCACCTCAGGAGAAGCTTATATAAATGGGATAGCAGGAGAACGGTTTTCTGTAAGAAATTCGGGAGCCCATGCCGTAGTAGAAGGTGTAGGTGATCACGGTTGTGAGTATATGACCGGAGGAACCGTAGTGATCCTCGGTAAAACAGGACGTAATTTCGGAGCCGGAATGAGCGGAGGCATTGCCTACATTTATAACAAGACCCCTATTCCCGATATGCGAAATTTTAACCTGGAAATGATACATGTAGAAACCCCGGAAGATCCTGATCATGAGAAAATAAAAGCACTGGTGCAAAAACACTATGAATACACAAGTAGTACCCTGGCCGCAAAAATATTAAAACACTGGGATCGTGAGAAATTGAACTTCATCAAAATATTCCCGGCAGAGTATAAAAAAGCTCTGAAAATGATGGCAGGAACACAAAACAATGCAGAACTCAATAAAGTATCGTGATCATGGGAAAACATAGGGGTTTTTTGGAGTTTAATAAAAAAACAGAAGCAAATCAACCAGTTTCAGAACGCGTAACACATTATAGAGAGTTTACCAAAAAACTAAGCGATCATGAACTGGGTGAACAGGCAGGGCGGTGTATGGATTGCGGTATCCCTTTTTGTCACAGCGGATGCCCTCTTGGCAACCTTATTCCCGATTTTAACGATGCCGTTTATAAAAACCAGTGGCAAAAAGCACTTCAAATACTGCATGCCACTAACAATTTTCCGGAATTTACAGGCCGGCTATGCCCGGCACCCTGTGAATCTGCCTGCGTATTGGGGGTCATAAAACCCCCCGTTTCCATAGAATTAATTGAAAAATACATTGTGGAACGCGGTTTTAAAGAAAAATGGATACAGCCGCAGCCCCCGATACAAAGAACCGGCAAACAGATAGCTATTATAGGTTCCGGTCCCGCAGGCTTAGCAGCAGCACAACAATTAAACCGGGCCGGCCACACGGTTACGGTATTTGAAAGAGATAAAAAAATAGGCGGGCTTCTTCGTTACGGTATTCCCGATTTTAAGCTTGACAAAAGCATTATAGACCGCAGACTCACTATTCTTGAGCAGGAAGGCATTCACTTCAAAACCAATACACATGTAGGGGTAAATTACAAAAGCCAACACCTCAAAGCTTTTGATGCCATTGTACTTTGTACAGGTGCTACTGTACCCAGAGAACTGCCGGTGCCGGGAGCAGATGCCCGGGGAATTGTTCAGGCCATGACCTTTCTTAGAACCAGTAACGAAGTTATTGAGGGAACAAAAGAATTACCAGCCGCTCTTTCTGCAAAGGAGAAACATGTAATTGTTATTGGCGGTGGTGATACCGGGTCTGATTGTATAGGTACAAGTAACCGCCAGGGAGCCCGATCGGTTACCAATTTTGAGATCATGCCTATGCCCGGTACTGTAAGATCTACTGAAAACCCCTGGCCTTATTGGCCCTTTACCCTTAAAACCAGCACTTCTCATGAAGAAGGTTGTCATCGCAACTGGAGCATTGCCACCAAAGAATTTATAAAAGACCCTTCGGGTAATCTGAAAGCCCTTAAAACCGTTCAGGTAATCTGGGAAAAAGTATCTGGAAAACCTCCCGTTCTTAAAGAAATGCCCGGCACCGAAAAAGAATGGCCCTGCGATCTGGTTTTGCTGGCATTGGGCTTCAAAGGGCCTGAACCAGATCTTATTACTGAACTACAGTTACAAACAGATACAAAAACCCGGATAACGACAACAGGATATCAGACCAGCGTACCTCATGTTTTTACAGCCGGTGATGCACGAAGAGGCCAATCGCTTATTGTATGGGCTATTTCCGAAGGACGCGAAGCTGCTTGTGAAGTAGATACTTTTTTAATGGGGTCGTCTTCCCTGCCATCAAAAGAAAAAGGAGATTTGCCAGCAGCTTGAGGAAATATTAAAAATACATATGGACTAATGCCCGCTACGGTTTTTTTAATACATTCGCACAAACCTAAAAGGCTAAAAAGCTGTTTTACAACTATAAACCTGCTTTTTTTCCTTCTCTAACCAATATAGTATGCATTTAACCAGACGAATTGCCATTTTGGTAATCCTGCTGAGCAGTGAGTTTGTTTTTGCTCAGAACAAATTTACCTTAAGCGGCACCATTCGTGAGGCCCGAAGTAATGAAACCCTAATTGGTGTAAATGTAATTATTCCCGAATTAGGCACCGGTACTACCACCAATGAATACGGTTTTTATTCTATCACCCTCCCTGAGGGCACTTATAAACTGGAAATCAGCGCTATGGGATTCAGGAACATCTCTCAAACCGTAAGCCTGAATGCCGATCAAAAACTCGATTTCCGAATGCAGGAAGAAGCCCAGCAACTGGAAGAAGTCGTATTAACAGAAGACTCTGAGCGACTTAACATCCAAAAACCGCAAATGAGTGTAAATACACTAACATCTACCACCATTAAAAATATTCCTACTGTTCTGGGTGAGGCCGATGTTATTCGCTCTTTACTTCTTCTCCCGGGAGTCACCAATGCCGGAGAAGGTGCTTCCGGCTTCAATGTAAGAGGAGGTGCCGTAGATCAAAATCTTATTCTTCTGGATGAAGCCACCATATTTAACTCGTCACACCTTTTTGGTTTTTTCTCTGTTTTTAATCCGGATGCCATAAAAGATATAAAGCTCTTTAAAGGAGGGATCCCTGCCCGTTATGGAGGTCGTGTATCTTCAGTACTGGAGATCTTTCAAAAAGAAGGGAACAGCAAAGAGTTTCATATGAGTGGTGGGATCGGGGCCGTTGCCAGCCGTTTACTGGCCGAAGGCCCTCTGGTAAAAGATAAAGGTGCATTTCTCTTTGGAGGAAGGGCCTCATATGCGCACCTGTTCCTACCATTGCTTGACATTGATAACAAAGCGTATTTCTATGATCTTAATACCAAACTCAATTACCAGATCAATGAACGGAATAACATTTTCCTTTCAGGGTATTTTGGAAGAGATGTGTTTAGCCTAAGCGATAATTTTATAAATACCTATGGCAACTCGGTACTAAACTTTCGGTGGAACCATCTTTTTTCAAACAAGTTATTCTCTAACCTTTCTTTGATCTATTCGGACTATTATTACGGATTAGAGCTTGATTTTGCCGGTTTCGAATGGAACTCAGGCATCCTCAATTTTAATTTAAAATACGATCTTAAACATTATCTGAACGATAAACTTCAAATTAATTACGGGATCAATAATCTGTATTATATTTTTAATCCCGGAAAAATTGAACCCAATGATGAAGACTCCGGTATCCTGGAAGAGCAGCTTGCCAAAAAATATGCCAATGAATTTGCAGGTTATATAGATATCGAGCATAAAGTAACTGAAAAGCTTACTCTACAGTACGGTTTACGACTGAGTAATTTCATAAGGTTCGGGCAGGAGGATGTTTTTGTGTATGAAAATGACAATCCGGTGGTTTTTGATCCCTTTTTACTGATCTATCAGGAAGCAAAACCCATTGACACTTTATCGGTCTCAAGAAGCGAGCAACTGGCCTCTTTTACCAATCTGGAGCCTCGTTTTGCTCTATCCTATGTTCTGAATAAAAACAACTCCATAAAAGCCAGCTATACCCGAATGGCACAATATCTGCACCTGCTGTCCAATACCAGTTCTCCCACACCTCTGGATGTATGGACCCCCAGCGGGCCTTTTGTAAAACCACAGTTACTGGATCAATATGCCCTGGGTTATTTTCATAACTTTAAGAACGGGGACTATTCATTAGAAGCTGAAGTTTTCTATAAGGACGCAGATAACCGTATAGACTATATTGATGGAGCTAACCTTATTGCTAATGAAGCTATTGAACGGGTCATTCTTAACGGTGAGGCCAGGGCCTATGGCCTGGAGCTATTGTTTAGAAAAAATGAAGGCAAATATACCGGCTGGATCGCTTATACTCTTTCAAAATCTGAACAACGTACCCCGGGCAGGCCACCGGTAGTAGATACCGGAAGAACTCCCAGGGAAAGTGGCATAAACCTGGGAAGATGGTACAATACACCTTTTGACAAAACCCATGACCTGTCTATTTACAACAGTTATGAACTAAACGAAAAATGGACCTTTAATATGAACTTTGTTTATCAAACCGGGCAGCCTACAAATTATCCCATTGGTCAATTTGAGTTTCAGGGGCTCACCATTCCCTATTTCGGATTTCGTAACAGAGAACGCCTGCCCGATTATCATCGCGTTGATGTTTCAGCAAAGCTCACTCCCAGAAAGAACTCCGGCCGCAAATTACAGGGCGAGTGGATATTCAGCATTTACAACTTGTATAGCAGGAGAAATGCTGCCTCTATTAATTTTAGAAGAAATCAAGATACAGGAGCCAATGAGGCTGTTCGTACCTCTATCTTTGGTATTGTTCCTGCAGTAACGTATAATTTTAGATTTTAAAAAAATGAAAAGACCTGTCACCTCATACATTCTTTATCTGCTTTTTTGTTTTTACTTTACTTCCTGTGAAGATGTAATTGATGTAGATGTTCCTTTTGAAGGCCCCAGGCTCATAATTGATGCGCTTATACGCATTGACGATAGTTCATCTACCACGATAATACGTGTGAAAGCATTAGAATCCAGTTCTTTTTTTGAAGAACCCACGCCGGCACAACTTACTCAGATCACGGTAGTAAATCTGGATCAGGCCAGCAATGAAGTGCTACTGGAAACCGAACCCGGTTCCGGGATCTATGAAAGACTCGTAGCTACCGAATTCCTAACCTCAGGAGAACTCCTTCTTCAGATAGAGCATGAAGGTCAGCAATACCTGGCACGTACTCGTTATGTAGAAACTAACCCTTTTAACTCGGTTGAACAGGGTGATCGTATTCTTTTTGACGATGAAGATACCGAAGTTGTTGTGAGCTTTACTGATATCCCTAATGCTGATAATTTTTATTTATTTGATTTTGATTTTGCTGAATTCCTTACAACAGAAGACACCTTTTATCAGGGACAGGATTTTAGTCTTTCCTATTTTTATGATGAAAATCTCACTCCGGGGCAGGAAGTGACTATAAGTATTTTGGGAATAGATGAGCCTTTTTACAACTACATGAATCAGTTACTCGAGCAAACCAGTGAAGGTTTTGGTCCTTTTGACACACCTTCGGCCACAGTGCGCGGTAATCTTATTAATGTAACTGATATTGACAATATGGACTTTTTTGACAATGTGGACCAGCCCAATAATTTTGCCCTGGGCTATTTTGCGGTCTGCCAAACCTTTTCACAAACCCTTATCATAGAATAATATAAAATAAAAAAGCATTCATCTTCTATAAATTAAATTTCTACTTTTAGTAATCAACTGCCATTAAGAGTATTTATTCTTCCTGTTAGCCAAAAGCTTAATACAGACTTTTTAAAATATATTCTATGAAACTTTGGCATTTCGCTTAGTTATGCAATGATCCTTAACAATTTAAAAAGTTAAATAGCACTTCATAAAAAGTAAGAAAAAAACTATTTGTGTCTTACAAGCTAATACAAAAACAAATTATTATGATCAAAAAAGTTTTAAAGATTAACGGGGCTGTAGTG
>NZ_JBBEWR010000012.1:0-152345 GCF_037646345.1 Ascidiimonas aurantiaca
TTGATTCTTCTGAATATGTCATAAATAAGTCAATTTTGTGTCAACTTATTTCAGGACGGGACAGCGGTTAACCTTAAAAAGCATCCGGCTTCCGGGTGCTTTTTTTTATACTTTTCTATGAACCAAATACACTCCCAGCAGTATTACCGCTCCTCCCAATAATTGAAAGGCACTGAGTATTTCACCGTCCCAGATACCCCAAAAAATAGCCATTAACGGCATGGTATAGGTAACAGAAGCGGCAAATACGGGGCTTGATATGCTTATGAGTTTATTGAAAACCACTTTGGCCATAGCTGTACCAAAAAGAGCCAGTACAGCTACATATACCAGGGATTTCTGCATGGAGGGTGCCTTCCATACATCTGAAAAGAATCCGGTGGCATATAGAATAACCAGAGCCGGTAAAACAATAGTAACTAAATTACCGGTAGCAATGGTGAGAGGACTATATTTGGTAAGATGTTTTTTAATGATGTTAATATTAAAAGCATAACAAACAGAAGATCCAATTACCAATATACTGTACCAGTAGTTTTGACCGGGATTGAAATCACCACCTTTCACGATAAGCATAAGCGTTCCCAAAAGCCCTATAAATACTCCTATCATTTGCCTTTTGGTAATCATAACACCAAAAAAAATAATCCCGATAATTACTGTATTCAAAGGAGTTAGTGAATTTAGCATTGAAGCTACGGCACTGTCGATCTCTGTTTGTGCAAAAGCAAACAAAAAAGCGGGAAAAAATGATCCCAGAAAACCCGATATGGCGATCCAACCCCATCCTTTTCCTTTAATGTTTTTTAAAGTTCCGGATCCGACTACCAACAGAAAAAATGCTGTGAAAGCTATGCGAAGTGCTCCCATTTGATAAGGAGTTAACCCTATGAGTGCTTTTTTTATTAATATAAACGAGCTTCCCCAGATTATAGAAAGGGCAATAAGATACCCCCATTTGGCACTTTGACTCCCCATAGCCAACTACTTTTTTCAATTGAATTGCAAATGTGAGGTTTTTAAGTGATTTCCAGCAAATAGAAACCCGGTGTTTTTTTAACCTAGCTAAAAAGTATCTCTTGTTAAATAATAGACTTTCATTAGGCAGAGTACAGTATCTTTGCAAAAAATATACATAAATTCAACTCAAGTACAATGAAAAAAACAATGCTGCTGGCTATTATAGCCATAGCCACCATAGTAGTATCCTGTAAACAGGAAAAAAAGGAAGAGAGCCCTTCTCAAATGGAACAGATAATGGCTGTTCACGATGAAGTGATGCCCGAAATGAACACCATTAATAAATTGATAAGTGAACTGGAGAAAAAAACAGACACTACTGAAATGGCCATAAAATATCAAGAGGCCAAAACAAACCTTATGGATGCACATACCGCAATGATGGATTGGATGAAAGGTTTTGGAGATCGTTTTGATTCAGACGAAATTCTCAAAGGAAAAGCACTCACCGAAGAAAAACAGAAATGGCTGGATGAAGAAGAAGTGAAGGTAAAAGAGATGCGGGACAAAGTAAACAGCAGTATTGCCGAAGCAAAAAAGCTATTAGGATTAGAAGAATAGAACCAAAGCAGGGCAAAAGCCCTGCGTTTATTTCATATTGGTTTCCCACTTAAGTGTTTCCATAATGGTGCGTATGTCTTTTTTGAGATAATGGGCTGCGGGTAGAATAGAGTCGTAGTTTGGTTTTGCATAAAAATACAGGGCCCCTGTAAGAAAGTGTGTTGAATTGTCTGTGACATAAAATTGAGACTGGGAAGCTGCATTACCTCCTATCTCATAAAGCATTCCATATACCCTGGCCTCTGCGTTTTCAAATGGCTGCTCACTAATGTTATCTGCTTTGATAACATGTTCGTAAGTAAGCTTTTGTGCATCTCTTAATAAACTATCAAGATTATTGGCTACCTTTCTATAGGTTAAATGTATAGAAGCTTTCATAGCAGGATACTCCAGAACAAGCTGGCATGCCTGCGATGCCTTTAAAACAGCTTTTACATTTTTATTAAAAACAAAAGGGCAGTCATTTTCCAGGGGTTTATAAGAAGCCTCAGGATAATCAAGACGCAACATGGCTCTAGGCTTGGGAACAGGTTGTTCGCAGCCTGTAAGCGTAAAGATCAATATAAAAAGTACTGTGTAAAAAGTTTTCATGAAGGTAAGGTGACTTTTATCTGCTTAATACGTTTTTGGTCAAGTGCCTCTACCTTAAACGTATAATCGTTAAATGTTATTTTATCTCCGTTCTTGGGAAAGCTTCCTGCAATTTCAAGAACAAAACCTGCAATGGTTTCAGATTCACCTTTTCCTTCTTCAAAGGGCGCCTCATCTTTCAGTTTTATCACGCGATAGAAATCTCTTAAAGCAGTTTTACCCTCAAAAACATAATTAAACTCATCCAGTTTGGAGTAAATCAGGTCATCATCATCAAATTCATCACTAATATCACCAACTATCTCCTCTATAATATCTTCCAGAGTTACAAGACCGGAGGTGCCTCCATATTCATCAACTACAATAGCAAGATGATTTTTCATGTCTTGAAACTCTTTTAAAAGATCGTCAAGCTTTTTATTTTCAGGGACAAAATACGGTTCTCTTTTAAGCTTCACCCAGTCAAAACTCGATTTATTCAGGTAAGGTAAAAGGTCTTTCACATAAAGTACGCCGGTAACATCGTCTATATTCTCTTTGAATACCGGTACCCGTGAGTAGCCATTTTTTACAATTTCATCAATCACTTCTACGAATGTGGTTTCTTCACTCAAAGCAAAAATATCTATCCGGGGCCGCATTACCTGGCGGGTATCTGTATTTCCAAACGAAACAATTCCTTTAAGTATCTTTTGCTCTTCCTTGGTAGTATCTTCTTCTGAAGTAAGCTCCAGTGCCTGCGAAAGCTGATCTACCGAAAGATTTGATTTCTGCTTACCCAGCTTTTCGTGAAGATATAATGTTACGGCCCTCATTGGCATGGTAATAGGTGTAAAAAGACGATCCAGAAAAGTAAGTGGCAATGTCATAAAATGAGCAAAACGCACATTGTTCCTGCTCGCGTATATTTTGGGGAGTATTTCCCCAAAAAGTAGTATTACAAAGGTAACCAGACCCACTTCAAGCAGGAAACGCAACTCTATCCATCCAAAATATCGATAGGTAATATTCCCAAACAACTGGTCACTGATGGATGCGAATATCAGGACTATTGAAATATTAATAAAGTTATTAGCAACCAAAATAGTGGCCAATAATTTTTTTGGCCTTTGAAGTAGTTTTACCAATAGGTTACTTCTGGGGCTGTTGGATGCTGTTTCTTCATTGATCTCTGTTTGAGAAAGTGAGAACAAAGCCACCTCTGCTCCCGATACCAAAGCAGAACAAACCAAAAGCACAAGCAGTAATATTACTTTGATAATGAAATTACTGTCTGTAGTAACAAAAAGGATGAGCCAACTCGAGGGTTCAGGGTCCAAATATTCAGTTTTTGGTTATACTTCAATTAAAACGGAAGATCATCATCTTCTGCATTTTCCTGAACAAAGGTATCTTTTCGGGAAACAGGTTCTGTCTGGGACGGGGTCTGTGATGAAGGAACCGGCTTTCCGGTATCCATTGCTTCTTTTTTGGTGGTAAGAAAGGTAAAATCAGTTACCTGTATTTCGGTTGAATAACGAGTATTCCCGTCTTCTCCCTGCCACTGGCGGGTTTTTAACCTTCCCTCTACATAAATACGATCTCCCTTACTAAGATATTTTTCACAGACTTCTGCCGCTTTATTTCTTACCACAATGTTATGCCATTCTGTGTTTGTAACTCTCTCACCTGTCTGTTTGTTTACATAGGTTTCATTGGTTGCCAGCGGGAAACGCCCAATACTGTTGCCACCTTCAAAATAATGCATCTTTACATCATCTCCTAAATGCCCTATTAGCATTACTTTGTTTAATGTGCCACTCATAATTCTTTACTTTGTGTTTATATCAAATGTACTAAAAATTGCAAACTTCTAAAAACCGTAATCTTCCACAAAATTAGCAATCAAAACGGGAAAGGCATACTCTTTTATAGTATTTACCTCAGTACCGTTTTCAATTTCTGAGTCCAAATGTACAATCCAGAATTTAGTATGAATATGTTGATGTGAAAGTTTGTGTACTATACTTTTTTTATTGTAAAGCTCTAGTTTTGATTTTCTATCTCCAACAATATTTTTATAAAGGTCGCAGTTTGCAATTTCTTCTTCGGAAAGCTCATGCTCACTCTCCAGTAAAGGAAACTCATACAGGTGTTGCCATATATCTTTCGTAAGCCGTTGTTGTAATAGAGTGCTCTTCTTATTGGTAGCTACCAAATAGTTAAAATAGCGTTTTTTCACCTTTCCTTTTTTAAGTTTTACAGGAAGGTTTTTTACTTGTCCTGAATTAAAAGCAACACAATTGCTTTGTAAAGGGCAAAACATGCAATGGGGGCTTTGGGGTTTACATTGTCTCGCACCAAATTCCATAATGGCCTGATTGTATGTGCCTGGTTGTGATGTACTTATGTATTGTTTGGCTATTTCTTTAAAGATCTTCACTCCTTCTGTGGAATTAATAGGGGTATTAATACCAAAATATCTTGCCAGCACTCTGTAAACATTCCCATCTACTACCGGTACAGGTTCATTAAAGCAAATGGAAGCAATGGCGCTTGCCGTATAATCGCCAACTCCTTTTAATTTTAAAAGGCCGCGGTACGAATCAGGGAACTTTCCATGGTATTTTTCTACTATTTCACGAGCGGTAAAATGAAGGTTTCTTGCTCTGCTGTAATATCCAAGGCCCTGCCACAACTTCAACACTTCATCTTCTGAAGCAGCCGCCAGATCAAACACTGTAGGGTACACATTCACAAACTTCTCATAGTAAGGCAGCCCTTGTACTACCCGTGTTTGCTGCAACAGGATTTCAGAAAGCCATATGTGATAAGGATTGTTTGTTTTACGCCAGGGTAAGTCCCGTTTATGTTCATTATACCAGTATATAATAATTTCAGTAAAATCCATATTTCGTTCAAAAATTCAAAAGTAAAAGTTTATATAGTTAAATTTTAATTAATTAGGGTATAACTTTTGCCCAATTAATTTATATATTTGCAACCCCTAAAATTCATACAGTATAATAAAACAATTAAAAAATGACGAAAGCAGATATCGTAGCTAAAATTTCCGAGAAACTTGGAATGGAAAAAGGAGATGTACAGGCAACTGTGGAATCTTTCATGGATGAAGTAAAAAATTCATTGGAGAGTGGAGATAATGTATATTTACGCGGATTTGGAAGCTTCATAATAAAAACAAGAGCTGAGAAAACCGGTAGAAATATCTCTAAAAATACTACGATAAAAATACCGGCACACAATATTCCTGCTTTTAAACCTGCTAAAGTTTTTGTTGAAGGTGTAAAAAGTAGCGTAGAAGTAAAGTAATAATAAAATAAAGAATTAAGCATGCCAAGTGGTAAAAAGAGAAAGAGACATAAGGTAGCTACGCACAAGCGTAAAAAGCGAAGAAGAGCTAACCGACATAAGAAAAAGTAGTTTTATGCAACTACTTTTTCTTTTAAAAAATCCAACGTTCATTGAAATTGAAATTCTGTTGTATAAAACAGCATTTCACCGGGTTAAAAACCTGTGAAAAATTATTGTTTAATCCATCTGTATCGGTTTAAGCCGATATTGATACAAATTAATTCAGAGTGAATAAAGAACTAATTGCAAGATCTGGTTCCTCTGACGTTGATTTTGCCTTACTTAAGGATGGAAAACTAATAGAATTACACAAAGAGGAAGACGATAATGTTTTCTCAGTTGGCGACATTATGCTTGCCAAAATAAGAAAACCGGTTCCTGGTCTTAATGCCGCATTTGTAAATGTAGGCTATGAAAAAGATGCATTTTTGCATTATCATGACCTGGGGCCTAAGCTCACTACTTTGTTAAAATTCGTAAAAAGTGTAAGCACAGGTAAATTAAAGGATTTTTCCTTAAAAAACTTTCCATTTGAGCAAGATATAGACAAAGATGGCGTAATCACCAACGTCTTAAAATCTAATCAGTCTATACTGGTACAAATCGTCAAAGAACCTATTTCCACCAAAGGCCCTAGAATAAGCTCAGAGCTTTCAATAGCAGGACGCTATTTGGTATTAGTACCTTTTTCTGACCGTATTTCTATTTCACAGAAAGTAGAATCAAAAGAAGAAAAAGACCGCCTTAAAAGGCTGGTACAAAGTATTAGGCCTAAGGGGTTTGGAGTCATTGTTCGTACCGTAGCAGAAGGCAAAAAAGTCGCAGAGCTGGATAAAGATTTACAAAACTTGCTGAGTCGCTGGACCGCAATGTGTAAAAAAATCCATAAAGCTGAATACCCTTCAAAAGTTCTTGGAGAACTCAACAGAGCAGCCTCTATTTTAAGAGATGTATTTAACGATACCTTTACCGGTATTTATGTTGATGAAGAGACGCTTTATTATCAAATTAAAGACTATTTGCACGAGATCGCACCACATAAAGAATCAATTGTTAAGCTTTACGAAGCTTCAGTGCCGATCTTTGAAAAATTTGGTATAGAACGCCAAATAAAAACTTCATTCGGAAAAACGGTTTCCATGAGCAAAGGTGCCTATCTAATTATTGAACACACCGAAGCTCTTCACGTTATAGATGTAAATAGCGGAAACCGCTCCAACAAAGCAAAAACTCAGGAGGGTACAGCTCTTGAGGTAAATCTCATAGCAGCCACAGAAATCGCAAGGCAACTCCGGCTAAGAGACATGGGAGGAATCATAGTTATTGATTTTATAGACATGTCTAACAGCGAAAACAGGAGGAAGCTTTTCGATCATTTACGAAATGAGATGAGAGAAGACAGAGCCAAACACAAAATACTACCACCCAGTAAGTTTGGCCTAATACAGATTACTAGGCAACGAGTACGACCTGAGAGAAACATTAAAACCAGGGAGGCTGACCCTAGTGAAGCTGGTGAGATCGATGCTCCGATTTTGATAATTGACAAAATCTCTGCTGATCTCGAAAAAATAATTAATAGTAAAAATTACAAAAACGGTTTGGTGCTTAACACACATCCGTTTATAGCAGCCTATCTAACAAAAGGATTTCCATCCGTACGTTCTAAGTGGTTCTTAGAATACAAAAAATGGGTAAAAGTTTTACCTAGAGATGCTTACACATATTTAGAATACCGCTTTAAAGATAAAAGTGGTGCTGTAATAAAATAAAAAAAGCGTTCGCACTTTGCGAGCGCTTTTTTTATTTTTGAACCTATGGAAAAGAAGGTATCATACACACTCTCTGAAGCGATAAGTAAAATGGAGGCCTTTTGCGCTTACCAGGAAAGATGCCATAAAGAAGTAATTGAACGTCTTCGGCATATGAATATGATCCCTATATCTATCGATCATATAATGGGGCACCTCATTGAACATAACTTCCTCAACGAACAACGATTTGCCCGCAGTTTTGCCAGGGGTAAGTTCTCTATTAAAAAATGGGGTAAAAAAAGGATCGTAAATGAGCTAAAACTGCGTGGTATATCTAAATATAACATACAGGAAGCCCTTAAAGAAATTCCGGAAACTGAATACTATCAAACATTTAACAATCTGGCTCAAAAAAAATTTGATGCACTTACTGATACTAACCAGCTAAAGAAAAAGAAAAAACTTATTGATTATCTTTTATATAGAGGCTGGGAACCGGCTATGGTATATGAGAAAGCATATGAGCTTATACCCTGATACCTAAACTCTTATGCGTTTTAGTTATGGCCTGTTCATTTTTAAAATCAATCCAACGCTGCCCCTTCCACTTACGCATTACATTATCAAAATGACGCATAACCAACACATTATACGCCGCTTTGGCAAGGTTTGAGGGTTTTCTGGGAAACGAACGCAAACTCATAGAAAAACCCGGGGTAATATACTTCATATAATGCCAGTACCCTTCGGGCATATATAGTGTTTCACCATGCTCAAGATGGGCAATATAGCCTTTGGCATTTCGTAAAGCGGGCCATTTATCATAATCAGGATCATCAAAATCTATATCTTCCCTCGATATAAGGGAATGCGGTACCTTATACATATATTTTGACTGGCTTTGATCTAGTATTATACATTGTTTCTTTCCATGAAAATGAAAGTGCAGAATATTGGAGTAATCAATATCAAAATGCATAAATACTTTACTGCTTTCTCCTCCAAAAAAAAGCATAGGGAGCTGTTTTACCAGTTTCAAACCAATATCCGGCCATTCAAAATCATTTTGTAATGACGGTACTTCCTTCATAAGGTTATAAAGAAATATGCGATAATTCGTAGGCTCTTTTTTAAGGAGTTGTATATACGCACTCATCTTCATTTTAGCATGTGGTTCGTTAAAACCATCCTTATAATCAACCGGCCTGTCATCATACAGAGGAACGGTTTTTTCACCGGCCACTTCCGCAATATAATCCAGGCTCCATTTAGAATGCGCGTCCCAGTTCTTTGTTAAGTTTTCAATAACCAAAGGACGTTGTGGCTTGACATAGTTTTCTAGAAAATCCTTTTTGGAAATTGTTTTTACGCGCTGTATTTGTTTTAACTCCATAAACCGTAACCCTTAAAGCCCGACAAATTTAATAAAAGGTTTTAAAATTGTTATCTAATTATTACAGGCAGAAACTTATTTATGACTTTGCCATTTTCCCTTTTTCTTTCGCCAATTTGTTTTTCTCGATAGTGTGCCCGGGTCTGCTCCACTTAGGTTTTTCTCCCAAAGGCATTATTTGAGAGTCTTCTGCCTCAACAGTAACCGGTTGTTCCTTTTTATCAAAAGGTTTTTGAGGGGTAAGCCCCAGAGCTTTAAACATTTGCATGTCTTCGTTAACATCAGGGTTAGGTGTAGTTAACAGTTTATCTCCCGCAAAAATTGAATTGGCCCCGGCAAAGAAACACATAGCCTGGCCTTCTCTGGTCATTTGGGTTCTGCCTGCTGAAAGCCTTACCTGGGTTTGTGGCATGACTATTCGCGTAGTAGCCACCATTCGCACCATTTCCCAAATTTCTACCGGTTGCTGGTCTTCCATAGGTGTACCTTCTACTGCTACTAAAGCGTTAATGGGCACAGATTCTGGTTGCGGACTCAATGTAGATAATGCTACCAGCATTCCAGCCCGGTCATCAGGTTTTTCACCCATACCTATAATTCCTCCGCTACATACAGTAACGTTGGTTTTTCTAACATTGTTTATAGTCTTAAGACGGTCTTCATAACCTCTGGTAGATATCACTTCTTTATAATATTCCTCAGAAGTGTCCAGATTGTGATTATAGGCATACAAACCGGCTTCTGCCAGACGTTTTGCCTGATTCTCAGTTATCATACCAAGTGTACAACATACTTCCATATCCAGCTTATTAATGGTACGTACCATTTCCAGCACCTGATCAAAGTCTTCTCCATCTTTTACATTACGCCAGGCAGCACCCATACAAACTCTTGAAGAACCGGATGCTTTAGCTCTTAAGGCTTGTGCCTTTACCTGTTGTACAGACATAAGATCATTTCCGTCAATATCTGTGTGATATCGCGCTGCCTGTGGACAATAGCCACAATCTTCAGGACACCCTCCTGTTTTAATTGAAAGCAGGGTGGATACCTGTACCGTATTGGGATCGTGATATACTCTATGCACCGAGGCAGCTTTATACAGAAGCTCCATAAAAGGCATGTTGTAAATATCCAGTATTTCCTCTTTGGTCCAGTTGTTTCTTATTTCACTCATATTGTCTGTGATTGTGGTTTCAAAAATAACAAAACGAATTGGGTTTGCCCTACAGGGCTATTCAAAAAAGCTTCTTTTAACAATGAAGCATTTACGGGAGCTTTCTCATTATACGGTTCCCGGTTAAGGGAGCGTCAACAAAACGCTCACTGCATTCCCTCCAAAACCTACCGCATTAACCAAAACCTTTTTAATACTATCGGGAGCCTTTTGGCTAGTGAGATAAGGCACCTCAAAAAACTCCTGGTTTTTCATCATTTGTATGGCCATTTCAATACTTAACACTCCCGAAGCTCCAAATGTATGACCAATTTTCCATTTATTGGTAGTAAGTGCCGGTAGCCGATCTTTAAATATTTTCTCTATGGCTTTAAACTCAGAAAGATCTCCTTTTATGGTACCCGGTGCATGCATAATAATAACGTCGATCTTATTTTCATTAATACTCCCCAGGGCCATTTTCATAGATTTCTGAAAGCAAACGGCTTCTGCTGAAATTGAAATATTATGCTGAAGTGGTTCTGTAGCATAGCCCACTCCTTCAATATAAGCCAATGCATTGCTTTTTTCTCCTGACTCCAGGCAAATGGCTGCCGCCCCTTCTCCCAATACCATAGTATTGGTATTTTTTTTCAGGTCCAAAGCTCTACACGGGTATTCATCCATTTCGTTAGCATAAATCTTAAGGGCCTTCATTTGCGATATCGTAAAAGGGGTGAGGGAAGCCTCACTTCCTCCTACAAGAAATCTGTTGGCCATTCCAGACTGTAGCCAGGCAACCCCGTTCAATACAGCGTGAAGTGCTGTAGAACACGTAATAGAATGGGATATTTCCGGGCCACGGGCACCCAGGTCATTGGCTACCCAGGATGATATATTACCCAATGTTGTGGTAGGTGAACTTAAGGTTGATGATTTCCCTTTATTTAAAAACTCACTATAATATTTCTCAAATAAAGAAGTAGCTCCTCTGGAGGAACCTATGTTTATACCAAACTCTGTTTCTTTTTCCCAACCTGCATTTTCAAGAGCAACCCTGGAGGCATACATAGCGTATAACACTGTATTATCAAGAAACCGATATTTGGTATCGGCCTCTCTTAAACCTTTTATTTTGACACTATCTGCTTTTGATAAAGGAGCCATGAGAGCATTTTCTCCCTGCATTTCTTTGCTTACAATGGCATGCTGCGACCCTTTATAAGAAGTATAAACTTCCTCAAAACTGGTTCCTAAAGGTGAAACAGAACCTAATCCGGTAACTGCAATTTTTAACCGCATCTGGAAAAATTTGATACTAAATAAAACCGCAAAACTACCGTATTCCCATAACCCTGTCAAACAAAATCTTGTTTTTAGTGAATATGAGAAGTATCCTGCTTTACACTACTTCATCCAGAGCCTTACGTATTACAGTATAGACTTTATTTAATTGCTCTTCGTTAATTACATACGGGGGTAATATGTAAATGGTATTCCCCAGCGGTCTCAGGAAAACACCGTTTTTCATAAAAAAATGAAAAAGCCGGTCGCGCAAACTGCCATAACGCTCCATTTCTACATTTAACTCGAGGGCATAAATAACTCCTAATTGCCTGGTAGTTAAAACTTTTGCATGGTTTCGTATTTTATGATCAAACTGCGTATGCATTTCTGCAATAAAATGACGCTGCCGGGTAATGGTTTCAGACAAAAGTAACTCTATCCCGGCCAATGCCGCGGCACAAGCCGGAGGATTAGCTGTATAAGTGTGCCCGTGAAAAAAACCCCGTGAAACATCATCGTGGTAAAAAGCATCGTAAATATGTTGTGAGCAACTAGTTACTGCCATAGGCAGAAGTCCGGCAGTAAGTGCTTTGGAAAGACAAATAATATCAGGCTTTACCGCTATCTGATCACTCGCGAACAAAGTTCCTGTTTTTCCAAAACCGGTCATTACCTCATCGGCAATACTCACAATATCGTATTCTTTGCATAACTGCATGAGAAGCTCCAATACTTCTGCATCATATATTTTCATGGCGGCAGCCCCCTGCACCAGGGGTTCAAAAATAAACCCTGCTACATTACCCTTCCCGATCAGGTTCTTAAACTTTTGCAGCACCTCGTCCCGGTTGGTATCATCGGGAACGGGTATGCGTTCTACGGTTATAAAGAACTCTTCAAAAGGGCCGTTATAGACAGATAAACCCGAAGCTGACATGGCTCCGAAAGTATCACCATGAAAACCATTCTCCAGAGCTATAAGTACATTTTTTCCGGTACTTTTATTAAAATGGTACTGCAATGCCATTTTGATCCCTACTTCGGTAGCGGTAGAGCCATTATCAGAAAAAAAGAGTTTAGATTGATTTTCCGGTAATATATCTAACAATCGCTCTGACAGTTGTACCGCAGGCTCATGAGTAAACCCGCTGAATACTACTTGATCGAGCACTGTCATTTGCTGTTGCACTTTCTTTACAATATGCTCGTTACAATGCCCGTACATGGACGTGTACCATGAAGCGATGCCGTCTATATATTCATTTCCGTCTTCATCGTACAAAAGAGCTCCCTGGGCCTTTACCAAAGGAATCGCCTCCGGGTGAAGCTTATGTTGTGTTAAAGGGTGCCAGATGTTTTTTTTATCTCTTTCTTTTAAACTCATTCGAATTACTTCTTTATAAAGCCTGCAGCTTATCTCTCAGTGTATCTGCATATTCTTTAACTACATTCCTATCAAAATATGGTTCGTTTGTAATTCGGCCCAAAAAAGGTACTTTGCCCATTTTTGCAATAATACTTTCTGTGGTGGGATGTTCATCTCCACTAAAAAGAACTACAGGTTCGATACCGGCATCCTGAAGATATTTAAGAGTAAGCAAGGTATGGTTAATACTACCCAGGTAATGTCTGGAAACCACAATCACTCTGTAATCCGGTTGTATAATATCCATAATGGTATGCTCACTATTAAGAGGTACTAAAAGCCCTCCGGCGCCTTCTATCACTAAATGGTTTTTGGTTACCGGTTCTTTAATTGCAGGCAATGCAATGGTAACTCCATCAATTTCGGCAGCAGCATG
Source organism: Ascidiimonas aurantiaca (assembly GCF_037646345.1). Lineage (NCBI taxonomy): Bacteria > Pseudomonadati > Bacteroidota > Flavobacteriia > Flavobacteriales > Flavobacteriaceae > Ascidiimonas > Ascidiimonas aurantiaca. The sequence continues at coordinate 12,919 of NZ_JBBEWR010000012.1, forward strand.
CGGACTCATGGGTGTATGCAAGGCGTAACTGTTAGGGTGTATTACGGTTTTGGGGTTAGATATAAGCTTTTTAACTTTTATAGAGTCAGAATTGTCAAGATCTCCCGCCTGTACCGGTTTCCAATAATCTGCTTGGAGTGCCTCGGTAATAATAGCAGAAGCAATGGTTTTACCCACGTCGGTAGAGATTCCGGTTACAAATATCTTTTTCACGCTTTTATTTTTTTTGTGCAAAAGTAGCCAACAGTTTTAAAACCTCCTTCATTTCATTTTCTGTATTATAACTATGAATACAAAATCGCAATCGTTCTTTTCCTTCGGGAACCGTAGGTGCCAGAATAGGTTTCACTTCATACCCCCGGCCTCTCATTAATGAAGAAAGCTCTTTAACCTGTGAATTGCCAGGTACAACCGCTGAATAAATAGCGGAATTGCCCGGGATGAAAAGGTGTTCTAAACCATAATGTTCTATTTGATGTTTAAAAAAAAGAATATTTTGTCTTAATTTTTCAAAAGGCGCCGGAGTGGTATTAAAATAATTTACGGCACATAAAAAGGAAGCCAGTGCATGTGGAGGTAATGCCGTAGTGTATATAAGACTCCTGGCAAAGTTTACCAAATAATGTTTTAAAGATCCTGAACCCAATACGGCTGCCCCATGGCACCCTAATGCTTTACCAAATGTTACCAGTACCGCAAATACATAATCTTGTAACTTTAAATCATACACTAACCCTTTACCTTGTTTCCCAATTACTCCAATGGCATGTGCCTCATCTACTACCAGAAATAAATTATTATCACTGCAAAAATGACAAAGTTCTTTTAGATCGGGACTATCACCGTCCATTGAGAATACAGATTCGGTAACTACATATATGTTTGCCCCTTGCGGGAGGCTTACTGCTTCTATTTTTTCACGAAGGTTGGTTATGCTATTATGAAGATACTTATATCCTCTGGCATGGCTCATAGCTATACCGTCTCGTATAGAAGCATGTACGTACTCATCGTACAATATGATATCACCTCTTTGTGGCACCGAGGCAAAAAAACCTATATTGGCATCATAACCTGAGTTGAAAATAAGGGCTTCTTCTACCTCAAAAAAGCTGCTAAGGGTACATTCGGCAATTTTATAGAGTTTATGATTTCCTGTTAATAGCCTGGAGCCGCCAGCTCCATTTTCAACGATATTTTTTTCTTTTAAATAGCGGTGTGAATTATTAAAAATAACAGATGAACGGGCAAAGCCCAAGTAATCATTTGATGAAAAATCAATGAAAGCTTCAGGTTCACTTAAATACCGAAGGGAGCCTTCATTTTTTCTCAAATCCAGCTTTTGCTGTAACTTTTCAGGAAACCGCCTCATAGAACAAATGTACCACAAGATTTCTGTTTTTAAATGGTATATTAGAGAGCAAATTAAAGTTGTATGAGATCGTTATTTACCTTAGTATTCTTTTTTCTAATTACGCAGATAATCCAAAGCCAGGATAGCAGGTACACTATTTCGTTTGAAAATGCTGTTCACCACGAAGGAGAGGTACGTGCCAGTTTCCATAATCTGGAAAGCCGGGACGTATCTTTACGAATGAGCCGGACTTCTCCCGGCAGGTATGCCCTTCATGAATTTGCCAAAAACGTTTATAACCTTACAGTTACAGATGGGAATGGTAATCTTTTAGAAGTTACCAGGCCAGATCCTTATCAATGGGTAGTAACCGGGCACAACGGCACTATTCATGTGTCATATACCATTTATGCAAATCATGCGGACGGCACTTATGCCCAAATTGATGAAACACATGCTCACTTAAATATTCCGGCCACCTTTATCTTTGTTCCTGAACTGCGATATCGACCGGTGAAGGTAAACTTTAAGGCAAGAGAGGATCTTAACTGGAAAGTGGCCACACAGCTTAAACTTATGAAAGATGGATCGTTTTATGCGCCAAATCTGGATTATTTTATGGATAGTCCTACGGAATTAAGTGACCATTCTGTAAGGTCTTTTAAAGTAAATTCCGGAGGAAAAGAATATGAGATACGTTTTGTATTACACCACGAAGGCACTGAAACGGAGTTTGATACGTATTTTGAAAAAGTAAAAGCTATTGTTAAAGAACAAAAAGCAGTATTTGGTGAACTTCCAGAGTTTGATTATGGCACTTACACTTTTCTTGCATGTTACTTACCGCATGTGGCGGGTGACGGCATGGAGCACAGGAACTCTACTGTACTCACCAATACGCGAAGCCTTGCCAAAGGGGGTATGGAGCAAAATATAGGTACCGTATCTCATGAGTTTTTTCATGCATGGAATGTAGAACGTATTCGCCCGAAATCTTTAGAGCCCTTTGATTATCAAGCAGCAGATATGTCTGGTGCTTTATGGTTTGCCGAAGGCTTTACGAGTTATTATACCTCGTTAATACTTTGCCGGGCCGGACTTATAACCCCTGAGCAATACATTGAAGGGCTTAGCGGCACGTTTAACTATGTCTGGAACTCTCCTGCCCGTAAATATTTTAACCCGATACAAAAGAGCTATCAGGCGCCTTTCGTAGATGCGGCCAGATCTGTTGATGATGTAAATCGTGAAAATACTTTTATTTCTTACTATTCTTATGGAAGTATGTTAGGGCTTGCCTTGGATCTGGAATTACGCAACCTCAATGAAAAGTATTCACTTGACGGGTATATGCAAAAAGTTTGGCAGGCCTATGGAAAAACTGAAATACCTTATACACTTAGTGATCTCCAAAAGACCCTGAATACCTATACGACCAGTGATTTTGGTGATTACTTTTTTGACAATTACATCTATAAAAGTAATATGCCTGATTTTTCAAAGCTCTTTACATCGATGGGAGTAATGCTAAAGAAAAAATCTCAAAATGCCTATACGGGTATGGTAACGAGGCTTAGTAACGGGAAAGTAATTGTTTCAAGAAACGTAAAAGCCAATACGCCTGCATACCGTGCCGGACTTGAAAAAGGAGATGCTATTCTTGCCATAAATGAAAAACCGGTTTTAGACACAAACAGCCTGAGAGAGATCACAGAGGGGTTTGTTCCCGGCAATACGATTACTATAGATTTTGAGCGTTTTGGAAAACTCAGGAGAGCTACGCTATTGTTGGAAAAAGATCCTACATATCAAATTCAACTTTTTGAAAAAGAAGATAAAGCTCTGTCTGATAGTAATCTAAGGAGAAGAAAAGCATGGCTTTCTCCTAAAAGCTAAAAATATATCAAACTAAAAAACGCCAGGCATTGCCTGGCGTTTTTTTATCTTTAAGAAAAAGCGATCAGTCTGCTAAAACGATCACTTTATTATCTCTCATTTCTATGGTACCACTGTTAATAGGTAACAGAGTTTGATTGGTGTCTTGGGTAAACCTGGAAGCAACTTCTTTATGTAGTTGTATATCTCCATAAATCTTTACAGTGCCTTTTCCTAAAATAGATACTATAGGAGCGTGACCGTTAAGCATTTGGAATTCACCATTTACACCAGGTACTGCTACCGAATCTACTTCTCCGCTAAAAAGGGTTGCTTCTGGGGTTACTATTTCTAAAAACATATAATTTTCAATAAATTAAAACCAACCTGTTATGCTTCTGCAAGCATTTTCTCACCGGCTTCTATAGCCTCTTCGATAGTACCTTTTAAGTTAAAGGCTGCCTCAGGAAGCCTATCCAGTTCCCCATCCATAATCATATTAAAGCCTTTAATGGTATCTTTAATATCTACGAGTACTCCAGGGATACCTGTAAACTGTTCTGCCACATGAAAAGGCTGTGAAAGGAAACGCTGCACTCTTCTTGCTCTTCCCACTGCCAGTTTATCTTCTTCTGATAATTCTTCCATACCTAGAATAGCAATTATATCCTGAAGCTCTTTATAACGCTGTAGCAGCTCTTTTACACGTTGTGCACATTCGTAATGCTCTTTTCCAAGAATTTCGGGAGTAAGTATCCTTGAGGTAGAATCTAACGGATCTACTGCAGGATAGATACCAAGCTCGGAAATTTTACGCGAAAGTACAGTCGTTGCATCAAGGTGGGCAAAGGTAGTGGCTGGAGCAGGGTCTGTAAGGTCATCTGCGGGCACATAAACTGCCTGTACGGAAGTAATGGAACCTTTTTTAGTTGAAGTGATTCGCTCCTGCATGGCTCCCATTTCTGTTGCCAGTGTAGGCTGGTAACCTACGGCAGAAGGCATACGGCCTAAAAGCGCAGATACTTCTGAACCTGCCTGAGTGAAACGGAAAATATTATCAACGAAGAAAAGTACGTCTTTTCCCTGTCCGTCACCGGCTCCGTCACGAAAATACTCAGCTATGGTAAGCCCTGAGAGTGCTACACGTGCACGTGCTCCGGGAGGCTCGTTCATCTGTCCGAAAACAAAGGTTGCTTTGGATTCTTTCATAGATTCTTTATCTACTTTTGAAAGATCCCAGCCGCCTTCTTCCATAGAGTGCATAAAATCATCTCCGTATTTAATAATACCTGATTCTAACATTTCACGAAGCAGGTCATTTCCTTCACGGGTTCTTTCACCTACCCCTGCAAACACTGACAATCCTCCGTGTCCTTTGGCAATATTATTAATAAGTTCCTGTATCAATACTGTTTTACCTACGCCTGCACCACCAAACAATCCGATCTTACCTCCTTTTGCGTAGGGCTCAATAAGGTCAATTACTTTAATCCCGGTAAACAATACTTCAGCAGAAGTTGACAGGTCTTCAAACTTAGGAGCTTGCCGGTGAATAGGAAGCCCGTTAGCACCATCTTTGGGAAGATCACCAAGACCATCAATTGCATCTCCGATCACATTGAACAAGCGGCCATATATATCTTCGCCAATAGGCATCTGAATAGCATTTCCGGTAGCAGTTACTTCTACTCCTCTGCTCAACCCATCGGTAGAGTCCATTGAAATGGCTCTAACAGTATCTTCACCAATGTGCGACTGTACTTCCAATACTAACTTGGAACCGTCAGGTTTCACTATTTCCATGGAGTCATAAATTCTTGGAAGTTCTGCACCTGAAGAGAATGCTACATCCACAACAGGACCTATAATCTGTGCAACTTTACCTGTAACTTTAGACATTACTTAAGTATTTAATTTTTAGCTTAATGACTGCAACAAAAACGATTTGCGAAAATGCGGCAAAACTGTTGTTTTTTTGCGGTGCAAAGATATGTTTTTATCTTTAATTTTAAAGTTCTTTTGATCTTTTTTTTGAACTTAAAAAGGCGGGTCGAATATGATATTCGACCCACCTTTTTAAATTATATTTTCTATATGTTTATGGCAGTACTGCCGGATAAAGCGGATTAAAATCTGCTGCTTTAACCATTGGCAAATTTGAACCATAGGTATCGTTAATAGCTTTCATGAATTGATTGGCTATAAATGCGTATCCTCTGGCTGAGGGGTGCACGCCATCTAATGAAAAAGCGCCTCCAAAAACCAGTTGGTTCCTCAAGAAGAACTCATCAAAAGGCAATCCTGTATCAGCTATTTGCTGCAACAACCCGTTGGCATCTACAAAAGCAAGACCGTTTTGCTGCGCTACTGATGCAATGGTAGCATTATACTGATCTACAGCCACCCGAATTTCGGCTTCTTCTTCGGGCAACAGAACATCTTCATCACCTAATGGAAAGGTAACTCCAATAGTATTAAAAGGAGCAGGTACGCCTTCTTGTTCTTCCCCTATATCGGCAGATGCAGGCAGCAGTACAAGATCATTAGGTGTAGCATGTCTGGACTGGCCATATAACGATGCCATTAAAGCGGCCTGTTGCGCAGGGACACCTTCATTTTGAAGGGCTGCATTTAGCTGGGCAGAAAAATCGGTTAAATTTTCATCGCGAATAAGTAAAGGATTGGATTCGGTTGATGATAAAAGGTTGAAGCGATCTCCTTGTCCCAGAGCGGTCATAATCTGGATAACAGGTCCTATAAGTTGCTGATTGAGCTGTCCTGCCGTAGCAGCATCCAGAGGTACCGGATTGTAAGGAACGGTTGTAAAAAACGGGATTGAGGTTACGTAAGGAATGTTTGCTACTACCCCTTTGGCATCATTAGCGGTAAGTAATTGAACATAACCTGCGTAAACCTGAGCGAATACCGTTGGGTCTGTAATATCATTAGGCCCGTATGAAGTTGGGTCTGGGTTACCGGTCTGGTCGGTTCCTGTTCCTCCGGAAGTAGCATAAGACAGTACATCATTATTACCTATCCACAAGGAAAAGAAAGTAGGGTTTTGTGCTAGTGCATCACCAATAACACTGGCGGTTGACGAAGATGCAAATCTGGCAAAATACGGATTTGCTGCGCCACTTTCTACACCTGCTAAATTACCATAACCCTCTGCACCAAGGTGAAAGCTTTTTGCTCCGGGTACTCCCATATTATTGAAGGAACCGGAAAGAGAACTGCTTAAATCTGTGGTAGGATTGCCGGGTAATCTTGCCGGGCCTGAACCATTGAAAAATAAACGGTTTTCAAGTATTTGCATGGTTCCCAAAAGTACACCCCCCAGGTTATCATTCATTAATGGCTGGGTAAAAGTACCCCCTCCGGCAAGCGCAAACTGCGTTGCCAGAATATTAGGTGTTGAATTTTGCTGGCCGGCAATAAAGAGTGCTCCATCTGTAAAACCTGCAGTTAACGAGTTCCCCAAAGAAACATACGTTGTAAAGTCAGCTGTCCCTGAAGTTATTTCAACTTCGGTCACGATTTCGTTATCATCATCAGACTCACAGGCTATCAAGCCTAAAAAGGCAATAAATAACCATCTGTAACTTTTATTCATCATTTTTAACGTATTAATTTATACTGTTAGTTATGTCTAAGCTATTAATTATTGATGGTAAGCGATATATAATACTGCGAACCTAAATTACCGGTACCAAAAGCAGTAAAATATTCATCCCCTCCAATGTTAGTAGCACCCGCTTTAATGATTGATTTCAAGCTGGGTATTCTATAGTTTACCTGAGCATCTACCACAGAGAAAGAGGGTACATCCCCATCAGCAAAAGTAGCCTGCCAGAAGAAACTATCACTCCATCTGTAACTTACTTTAAAACCGAAGTTTTTAAACAAATCTGTATTGCCAATACTGGCTTTTACTTTGTGCTTGGGAGTGTTGAAACTGGTCCTGAAATCAGGTGCAGAAGCCTGATCAAAATACTGTTCTGCAAAGGTATAGTTGGCCTCAAGGTCAAATGTCTCAAATATTTTCGCACTTATTCCAATGGTGGCACCAAATGATTCTACGTTAGCATCAGAGTTGGTATAGGTTTGATAGGCTTTGAAGTCTCCCTGCTGTAAAGCTAAAAGAGAAAGGCTGTTATCTCCTACGGTACCGTACAAAGGCACAATAACGGTTTCATTTGCAATGAAGTTGTTGTAAATATTATAGTAGGTACTAAAATCTATGATTATTTTTCCTACCTGTCCACGGTATCCTATTTCAAAAGATTGTACTTCTTCCGGATCAACGATATCTACATCTGAAACTTCCGGAGTACCCCGCTGAACTGAGTTGAATGAGAAAGAGTTTTCATAGGCAGCTCTACCGGTAATGGTAGCCGTAGGGCTTCCTCCGTTAGCGGCTACATTATTTACATTAAAGGTTCTAACATCTCTGTCGAGGTTTTCCTCGGCCGAACCTACTAAAATAGCTCTACCAACATCCAGTCCAATAAAAAGATCTTGTGTGGTTGGGTTACGGAAACCGGTTTGATAAGAAGCTCTCAGATTATGATTTCTTTGATCACCCAATGTATATCCAAAAGAAACTCTGGGTGAAAAGTTACCATCAAATAATTGTGATTTATCGTAACGAACAGATCCTGTGAATTTGGCGCGGTCATCGGCAAATTTTTTCTGTATCTGGGTGTAGGCGCCTACTTCTGAATAAACAATAGGGCCATCGAAATCGGTAAAAATAGTCCCGAAAGAGTTTAATTTATACTCTCTGAAAGAACCTCCTACCTGGATATCTGCAAAATTCTCGGTGAGGTGGCTAAAGTTATAATTTACATCTACGTGACGTAACTGCGAAGCATCTTTAAATTGAGATCCTGTGGCAAGGTCGGGGTCTGTGGTTACTTCGTTAAATGCCTGTTGAAATTCGGGTGTTCCGGGAATTAGTCTTCCCGTATCAGCCGCTGCCCTTGCTGCTGCATGCGCCTGTTCGGCCGAAGCACCTCCCAGGGTAGCCTGTATAAAAGCTCCTGCATACTGCCCGAACCATTGTTGATCTGATTTCCACTTCCGGTTAATATTAATACCGGTAAATCTCATGTCATAAGAATCTCCGGCATTTTCATCGGTAATATAACCTCTTACGAAGAAGTTATCATTTTTAAATTCCAGTTTGTGCTGTTGTAAAAAGAAGTTTTTAATATTATATCGGTTAGCTCCCTGATAAAGTGTGGTTCCTCTACCAACCTTTCCATTGTATATGATCTCAAAGTCATCGGCAAAAGGCCTGTAATGTAAGGCAAAATCTGCTTTTACGCTTTCTGAATTATAGTTGGTGAGGTCTCTCTCTGCATAACCGGTTCGGCTAACGTCTTCCGCGGGAAGTAAATTGGAAGATCCTGCCGGAATAAGGCCTGCGGCCTCCAGATTCTCACCCACCCCTCTAATGTTCGTATTCACTTCATCACCATAAATATTGAGTCCGTCGTAGTTAGGATCTTCACGAGTATTTCCTGGATTTAAAACATCTATTTCGCTTACGGCAAACCAGTCGGTACCACGTAAATATGAAAAGTTGGCCTTAGCCGCGAATTTTTCTGAAAACTTATGGGCAAAACGAACTCCCAGATCCCAGAATTCATTATCACCGGCTGCCTCCTGAGAAGTAAGACCTGTTTTAACATAGGTGCTCACCCCCTGAAAATCAAAAGGGCTCTTACTGGTCATAAACAAAATACCATTAAAGGCATTTGCTCCGTACAGTGCAGAAGAGGCTCCCGGTAAAAGCTCTACGCTGTTCACATCCAGCTCGGTCATCCCTAAAAGGTTACCTAACACAAAATTAAGAGCGGGTGCAGAATTGTCCATCCCGTCAACCAATTGTACAAAACGGGTGTTGGCAAATGTGGCAAAACCCCGGGTGTTAATGGATTTAAAGGTTAAACTGTTGGTATTGATATCTACACCTTTTAGATTTTCAAGGCCATCATAAAAATCAACCGAAGAGGTATTTTTTATTTCGCGTAAACCAAAACGCTCTACGGATACCGGCGACTCAAAAATTCGCTCGGGAGTTCGCGAAGCAGATACCACGATTTCATCAAGCATAGTTTCTTCTTCTGAGAGGGTAACAATCACATTCTGGTTATTGGTGGTAATACTAACCGTAGCTTTGGTATAGCCTATACTGGAAACAGTTAGTGTAAACGGAGGTATCTCTGAAGTTCTCAAAGTGAAATTACCGTCAAAATCTGTAACTGCCCCCACAGTAAGGCCGGTAATCACAACATTTGCTCCCGGAACTGGCTGATTATTAGTGTCTATGACCTTACCTGTAATGGTTGTCTGTGCATAAGAGAAAAAACCCAAAAGCACGACAAATACAAAAAATCTAGTTCTCATCATCTTAATTGATTAGTAATTTGATGGGAACAATATACAGAATTTTACGAATCGTTTAAAGGCAATACCAAAAAAATATAAGAAATGTAATTATTCTACGGTAACGGATTTTGCAAGATTTCTGGGCTGATCCACATTACATCCTCTCATAACTGCAATATGATATGACATTAACTGTAAGGGAACTGTTGTAAGTAAAGGAGTTAGCGATTCCAGTGTTTCAGGCACTTCAATTACATGGTCTGCCAGATCTTTAATGATCTTGTCTCCTTCGGTAACTATGGCGATAATTTTTCCTTTTCGCGACTTTATCTCCTGTACGTTACTCACAATCTTGTCATAATGCCCTTTTTTGGTTGCGATTACCACCACAGGCATTTCTTCATCTATGAGTGCTATGGGCCCGTGTTTCATCTCTGCGGCAGGGTACCCTTCAGCATGTATATAGGAGATCTCTTTGAGTTTTAAGGCACCTTCAAGGGCAACGGGGAAGTTGTACCCTCTTCCCAGATAAAGGAAGTTTCTTACATCTTTGTAAATAGGAGCTATTTTTTTAATATATGCGTCCAGCTCCAGAACTTTTTCAACTTTAGACGGAATGGCATCCAGACCTGAAAGGAATTCGTGTATTTGAGATTTAGACAGGGTTCCTTTGGACTGAGCCAGTTTAAGTGCCATTAGTACCAGCACGGTAATTTGTGTGGTAAATGCTTTGGTAGAAGCTACACCTATCTCCGGGCCTGCATGGGTATATGCGCCGGTATGCGTTTCTCTGGCAATAGAAGATCCTACCACATTACAAACACCAAACACAAAGGCTCCTTTTTCTTTAGCCAGTTTTATGGCAGCAAGTGTATCTGCCGTTTCACCGGACTGGGAAATGGCTATAAGTATATCTTTTTCTCCAATAACGGGGTTACGATACCTGAACTCTGATGCATACTCTACTTCGACAGGAATACGTGCCAGATCTTCAAAAATATATTCGGCTACCAGCCCGGCATGCCAGGAAGTTCCGCAGGCCGCAATGATAATGCGGTTGGCATTCAGGAATTTCTCAAGATGATCATCCATTCCTGCCATTTTGATAATTCCCTTATTCGTAATAAAACGCCCCCGGAAAGTATCTTTTATAGCGCTTGGCTGCTCATAAATCTCTTTTAACATGAAATGATCAAAACCTCCCTTTTCAATCTGCTCAAGATTTAGTTTTAACTCCTGAACATACGGATCTACAAGAGAATCATCTTTGATCTTTCTTACCTTTACCTGTCTGCCACGTCTTACAATAGCCATTTCTTCATCTTCTAGGTAAATGGCATTGTTGGTAAACTCTATAAAAGGGGAGGCATCGGAAGCAATAAAAAATTCGTTTTCTCCTACTCCAATGGCAAGAGGGCTTCCTAATCTGGCCACTATAATTTCATCTGGCTTTGCTTTGTCAAATACGGCTATAGCGTATGCTCCCACTACCTGATTAAGGGCTACCTGAACTGCTTTTCCTAACTTAACCTTTTCGCTTTTCTTAACGTCTTCAATAAGGTTTACCAGTACTTCTGTATCGGTATCAGATTTGAAAACGTATCCTCGTTTTGTAAGCTCCTTTTTTAAAGGCTCATAGTTTTCTATAATCCCGTTGTGAATGATTACGAGATCTCCGGAATTGGAATAATGCGGATGTGAATTCACATCGTTAGGCTCCCCGTGAGTAGCCCAGCGCGTATGTCCAATACCCAGGTTCCCATTAAGTTGTATTTCGCTCTGTGCTTTTGTTTCCAGGTCCTTAACTTTTCCCTTGGTTTTTGACAACTGTATGGAAGACCCATCATAAAGTGCAATACCTGCACTGTCATAGCCCCTGTACTCCAGTCTTTGCAAACCCTTAATTATTACGGGGTATGCATCACGATAACCTATATATCCTACAATTCCACACATGGTTTAACCGGTTTATTTTGGTTCGGTGTAATAAATTTCAAGTTTAAGCTTATTATCTTCATCTTCCGGGCTTTCTACTTTACTCCCAAAAAGTACGGTTCCAAAAGGGTTTATAAAAGACGCCTGAGGTAATAATAACTCTTCGTTCCCATTCTTAGCAGTTGAGAGTGTAGGCAAATTGATATTTGAAGTAACTACTAGCCCCAAAGCCACATTAGTAGAATCTTTTCTTAAAACATTATTAACATGTTCAGTAAGGCGTATTTTATACCGTAATCCATCGCCATCATCTGTTCTTTCCAAGATACCGCCATAGGTGGTTCTGGAGGTTACCGGATTTTGGTCCTGAGTCAGATCAAACTGATAATCCAATAGTACTCTATTATCATTCAGGTTGTATAAGTAGAGCCTGAAAGGCTCTGGAATACCTCCTGCATTTTCAATGGCGGTCCTATCTACATTAAAAACAAGGTTTGCCTCATTAATAAGCCAGTTATTAGCCCTTACTTCTTCAAGAATAGGACCCTTTGACTCATTATCAAAAAGCCTGATCTCTGCATAATTACCGGCACCTCCTTTAAGATAAATTCGGGAGGATTCCTGAGAGGTGTCCACCGGGAAGGGCTCATTATCAAACAGATTAATTATATTCCCTGCAAGATTTAAAACGAAACTGGCGTCTTCTTCTCTTACGATTTCGTCATCACCGGGATCAGCAGTTCCTTTGGTATCTACGGTATCAAAATCATAACGTACATCTATACTGGCTCCTGTAAAATCAAACAACATCAAAAGGTTTTCTGTGTGACCGTATGTAGAAATTATAAATCCTCTGAGAAATTCCCTGAAGTTGTTATTATTGTCTAGCTGGGTTTTCCCTTCCATATCTATAAGGTTCTCCTGAAAGAACTGAGGGTCCAGTTCTATCCGCAATCGAGGACCTAAACGAGCACGTACGGTTTGCGATTCATCTTCATCGGTATTGGGATCATCATCATTGAAAAACAATACTTCTGAATCACTTATCTCGTAACTGCCATCAAAAACATTCGCTCCCTGAAAAGCAGAGAAATCCATGTCTGAAAAGTATTCCTGCGGAGTTTCGAAATTGTTATTGGGATCCAGATCTCTCAGGAAAAATGTAAGCTGATCTACCCTAATATTAAAATTACTTTCAATATTACCGTAAATAGAATCCAACTCAAATCTGCGAGCAAATGAATTTACAGCAGTATTGTTATCATCGGCATCACCAATTCCGTCACCATCAGTATCCGGATCTAATGGGTTGATACCCAGCCTGGTCTCTTCAATATCTGTAAGACCATCATTGTCACTGTCACTTTCAGGATCATCGGGATCTGCATCGAGACGATCTATAACTCCGTCGCCATCTCTATCATTGAGCACACTGTTTTCTGTAAAATAAGGAATATTTAAAAATACACGAGTCACCTCTTCATTTTCTTCAATGGTAAGCGGGTCAGAGTCAGCCGCGTTGGCATCTTCTACATCCTGACGCAAACGCCCAAAAAACGGGTTTCCTGTAGATAGTGTAACCTGACTCACAATAGATGCTGAACTTCTACCAAAAATATTATTATTGAAAGTTCCTAGCTGATATACCGGAAGCCGGTCTGTTCGAACTGAATTGACACTTCGATTATAGCTATACACTTTAAAAACCTCTTTGTTGGTTTCAAAATTACCTCCGCCAATAATATCTGTTCCAATTTCATTAAACTCTTCGTCGCAGGACGAAAGTACTATTAAGAGTGACATTACCCACAATAGCCTAGTAAATGTTTTCATCATTGCTTTCATTACAAATTACAGGGTTACACCAATACCTTGTCATGGTAAAACTGATCGTAGGCTTCTTCGAATTCGTAAATAGAAATATACGGAAGCACGGGCTTGTCTAATGCATCGATATATTCTTTTAAATCTTCCGGTATGGTTTCTGCCGCCACAACTACGGCATCTGAATTATTTACGGCTACCTTTAATAAACTGGAATAATCAGGGTTTTCCAAAGGTATTATATCCTCATCAGAAAGACCATCAAATTTTACCTTGTTCATCATCTGTTTGTCGAGAGTACCTTCAAAATCCTTGCCATACACTGAAGTTACTATTTTACTCTCTGCAAACAAAGGCTCATCTGCATAATATTTTTTAAGATACAAAGGCACAAGCGACGCCATCCAGCCATGAACATGTATAATATCCGGAGACCAGTTTAGTTTTTTGACGGTTTCAACTACCCCCTTAGCAAAGAAAATAGCTCTTTCATCATTGTCAGGGAACAATTTACCTTCTTCATCCGAGAAAGTGGCTTTTCTTTTGAAATACTCTTCGTTGTCAATAAAGTACACCTGTATTCTTTCTTTAGGAATTGAGGCTACTTTAATTATTAGTGGCATATCCATGTCATTTACCACCAGATTCATTCCAGACAAACGTATTACTTCGTGTAATTGATGCCTTCTTTCATTAATATTCCCGAACCTGGGCATGAAAATTCGTATCTGTCCGCCTCTGTCGTTTACCATTCTGGGACTTTCATATGCCATTAATGAAACTTCATTTTCAGGCAAATACGGTACCATTTCAGATGCGACAAATAACACTTTCTTATCCGTCATAAAAATTTTATGTTTTATTCACTACTCTGCTCAAAGTGTGCAAAATTACAAAAATTATGCCTAATTACTTTAAATTATATAAGTTTGCACGCGGTTAATTTTTTATGGATGCAAATTTTTCACCAAAAGCAACCCCTTACCGAATTTCTTGAACCATACATCGTTAAAAAACGAACTGTAGGGCTGGTCCCAACTATGGGGGCTCTTCACGAAGGACACTTGTCGCTGGTTAAACATGCTTTGCAGGACAATGATCTTGTAATAGTGAGTATTTTTGTAAACCCTACACAGTTTAACAATGAGGAAGACCTGTTACAGTATCCGCGTACTTTACAAAAGGATATTGACACACTTAAAAGCCTGGGGGAAAATTTGATCATTTTTAATCCCAGGGTAGAAGAAATGTATCCTGAAAATGAAAACCCCCGATCTTCTCAATTTGATTTTGACGGACTTGAGACTCTTATGGAAGGTAGTTATCGCCCGGGACATTTTAACGGGGTTGGCACCATAGTGAAAAAATTATTAGAAACGGTTACGCCCCAAAATGCCTATTTTGGAGAAAAAGATTATCAGCAACTTTTAATCGTAAAAAAACTCGTTCGTAAGTACAACTTTCCTGTAACTGTTATAGGTTGCCCTATTTTAAGAGAAGCAAATGGCCTTGCCATGAGTTCCAGAAATCAAAGGCTTCCCGATGATGTACGGAAGAAAGCCTCTATTATTTACAAAACATTACTCTTGGTTAAAGAAATGTTTGTAATACAGACTGCCTCACAAATTAAAGAACAGGTAGCTGCCTCTTTTAAAACAAAAAATGACTTCACACTTGAGTACCTTGAAATAGCGGAAACAGATAGCTTAAAATCAGCAGAACAAAAAGAAGAAGGTAAAACGTACAGAGCTTTTATAGCAGTGTATGCGGGTAATGTACGTTTAATAGACAATATAGAGTTATAGCTTTAAAATAATTACCTTTGCACCATGCAAATAGAAGTAGTAAAATCAAAAATACACCGGGTAACGGTAACTGGCGCCGACCTTAATTATATAGGCAGTATTACTATTGATGAAGACCTCATGGATGCTGCTAATATTATTGAAGGAGAAAAGGTTCAGATTGTTAATATAAACAATGGTGAGCGCCTGGAAACCTACGCTATTAAGGGACCCAGAAATTCTGGTGAAATCACTTTAAATGGCCCGGCTGCCAGAAAAGTACAACGAGGAGATATTATCATTATCATTTCTTACGGGATCATGGATTTTGAAGAGGCAAAGTCTTTTAAGCCGTCATTGATATTTCCAAATGAGAAAGACAATTCGTTAAACTGATCTTGAAAAAGAAAATAATTAACATTGCCAAAATTGTACTCCCGCTCTCGCTGGGAGTTTTTTTAATTTGGTATTCTTACCAGAATACTTCTCCCGAAGACCGGCAAAAAATATATACCAACATAAAAGAGGCCAACTATTTTTGGGTGACTATTTCACTTATATTTGGTTTGTTCAGCCATCTTTCAAGGGCCTATCGCTGGAACTTTTTATTGGCTCCTCTCGGATACAAACCCCGATTTATAAACAGTATTATGGCCGTTTCCATTGCTTATTTTGCCAATCTGGGAATTCCTCGATCCGGTGAAGTTTTACGAGCTACTACATTGGCCACTTATGAAAAGATACCCTTCCAAAAAGTCTTTGGCACCATAGTAGCCGAAAGGATCATTGATCTTATCATGCTCATGCTGGTTGTACTATTGGCTTTTGTTTTACAAACAGACACCATTCTGAATTTCTTTATGGAACGCGGGTTTAGTTTTCGCTCACTGGGCATTTTTTTGATTTTGGGATTATTGGGGCTTTTTGTTTTTTTCAGAATTATCAGAACCTCAGAATCCCGATGGGCCTTAAAAATCAAGTATTTTCTAAACGGTTTATTAGAAGGGGTGTTCAGTATTTTTCGTATGAAAAACAAATGGCCCTTTATTTTTCATACCTTTTTTATCTGGGGTATGTATATTGGCATGTTCTGGATCATTAAATACAGTATTGCCGGGACTACCTCGCTTTCTTTCAATGGTATTCTTACTGCTTTCATTGCCGGATCATTTGCCATTACAGCTACTAATGGCGGAATAGGGGTTTACCCACTCGCCGTTAGTAAAATACTGGAAATATACGGTATAGATTCTGTATCCGGAGATGCGTTTGGATGGATCATGTGGACCTCGCAAACGCTTCTCGTTGTAATTATAGGTACTTTGTCATTTATCTTGCTTCCGGTTCTTAATCGAAAAAAATAATTTCACACATCTGTCGTTATTTATAACAAACCTACTTATCATGAAAATCTTTTTTTCTGTCTTGTTGTTATTTTTTATTACAAATATCCGCGCCCAAACGGTAAAAGAGACTTTTGAATCTTATAAGCTCAATGAGAAAAGAGAGTTACAGATCTATATTCCTGAAAACTACTCAGAAGAAAAAACATACCCGCTTATTGTAGTGCTGGATGCAGAATATCTTTTTGATATAACCGTAGCCAATACCCGATTTTATTCTTACTGGCAGGAAATGCCTGAAGCGATTGTGGTGGGTATAAATCAAAACTACGACAATATTCGATATGAAGATTGTGATTATAGTGACCAGAATGGAATGCCACAGGACAAGGGTAATGCTTTTTTTGAGTTTATTGGCCTGGAACTGGTGCCTTATTTTGCTTCCAAATATACTCTGGCCAATTTTAAAGTAATTATAGGGCATGACGTTACTGCCAACTTCTCTAATTACTGGCTTTTTAAAGACAATCCTTTATTTGATGCATATATAACGCTTAGCCCTTCTTTTGCTCCAATGATGGAAGACCGGCTGCCCGAACGTCTTTCCTCTGTTCAGAATAAAAAGTTCTACTACCTGGCAACTTCAGATGATGATATTAAAGAAAATATTACACGTATTAAAACACTACATCAGCGTTTAAAACAAATAGAAAATGATAATCTAAAATATTATTTTGACGATCTGAAAGGGGCCAGTCATGTTTCACTGCCTTCGTATGCGCTTCCAAAAGCACTAGACCAGATATTTAAAATATTCAAGCCCATTTCTCCTGAAGAGTACAAGAAGCAGATCTTAACTATGGAAACACCGGTTTTTGAATATCTTGAAAACAAGTATAACACCATAGAAACCCTGTTTGGTTTTAAAAGGAAAGTAAGCCTTAACGATATTATGGCCATTTACGCAGCTACACAAAAAAAAGAAGACCTTCCCTCACTTGAGTTACTGGCCAAACTTTCGAAAAAAGAATACCCGGAAACTATGTTGGGGTTCTTTTTCGAAGCAGAATACTACGAACAAATGGGCGAACCTAAAAAAGCATTGCGTACCTACGAAAAAGCTTTTGGGATGCCTGAAATAGATTTTCTTACCAAGGATATGATGCTCGACAGAATAGATGCACTTAAAGCCGATTTTGGCTGGTAAATAAATAGACTCTTTACTTCTGGCAGTTTTGTTTTGATATTGCGAAAGCCCGGCTTATATTTAGCTGGCTTAACTACTATTTAAGGTTTTTACAATTATGGCAAAAATAAAAACGGCATTCTTTTGCCAGCATTGCGGGGCTCAATATGCCAAATGGCAGGGACAATGCAATACCTGTAAACAATGGAACACTATTGTTGAAGAAGTTATCCAAAAAGAAGAGAAAAAAGCATGGAAGGAAGAAACCTCTTCTGTTCAAAAAGTTTCAAAACCTTTAAAAGTAAAAGAAATAAGCAGTTCCCGGGAACTTAGAATGGATACGGGCGACCAGGAGCTTAATCGCGTACTGGGAGGCGGTATTGTTCCAGGCTCTCTCATTCTCCTTGGTGGTGAGCCGGGAGTGGGCAAGAGTACTCTACTGCTTCAAATATCGCTCAAGCTCCCTTTTAAAACACTTTATGTGTCAGGGGAAGAAAGCCAAAAGCAAATTAAAATGAGGGCAGAACGCATTCATCCCGATAGCGATCACTGTTATATTCTCACCGAAACCAAAACCCAGAATATTTTCAGGCAAATACAAAGTCTGGAGCCTGATATTGTCATTATTGATTCTATACAAACCCTGCACACCGATTATATAGAATCTTCCCCCGGGAGTATTTCACAAATAAGAGAATGTGCCGGCGAGCTTATAAAATTTGCCAAACAAACATCTACACCGGTACTCTTAATAGGCCATATTACGAAAGACGGCACCATTGCGGGACCTAAAATACTGGAGCATATGGTAGATACCGTCTTGCAGTTTGAAGGCGACCGCAATCATGTATATCGTATTTTAAGAGCACTTAAAAATAGATTTGGCTCTACCGCAGAACTGGGTATTTATGAAATGCTTGGTAATGGTTTGCGTGAAGTTTCCAATCCTTCAGAAATACTTATTTCAAAAAATGAAGAAGACCTTAGCGGGACCGCCATTGCCGCTACCGTAGAGGGCATGAGACCTTTAATGATAGAGATCCAGGCACTTGTAAGCAGTGCAGTTTACGGCACTCCCCAACGAAGCACAACGGGATATCACGCCAAAAGGCTAAATATGCTCCTTGCCGTTCTGGAAAAAAGAGTAGGTTTTAAACTGGCTGCCAAAGATGTATTTTTGAATATTACCGGGGGGATCACTGTAGATGATACCGCTATTGACCTGGCAGTGATAGCCGCCATTCTTTCCAGCAATGAAGACATAGCCATTCCTAAAAATATTTGTTTTGCTGCAGAAATAGGGCTCGCAGGAGAAATACGGCCTGTAAATCGCATAGATCAACGCATTCTGGAAGCAGAAAAACTGGGCTTTACTACCATTTTTGTTTCCCGATATAATAAAATAACCCTTAAAAACCCAAAAATCGATATCAGGCTTTCGGGCCGTATTGAAGATGTAGTACGTGAGCTTTTTGGATAAAACTACGGTGCAGGGTTGGGTATCTCATTGTGAATAGCGTTGATCTTACTCAGTAATTCTTCGTTCAGCTCTACGTCAATACTGTCAATATTCTCCTTTAGCTGCTCCATAGTAGTGGCACCAATAATAGTACTGGTTATAAAAGGCTGCTTATTTATAAAAGCCAGTGCCATTTGAGCAAGCCGTAAATCATAAGATTCTGCAAGGTCATAATAGTGCTGTGTGGCTTTTACTGAATTCTCGCCCATATACCTGGAAAACTGCGGAAACAGAGTAACCCTTGCTCCCGGGGGTTTTTCTTTTTTGAGATATTTTCCGGAGAGTGTTCCAAAAGCAAGGGGAGAGTATGCCAGGAGCCCCATGTTTTCCCGAATGCTGATCTCTGCCATTCCTGTTTCAAAAAGACGGTTGAGCAACGAATACGGATTTTGAACTGTGATCATTCTGGGTAATTGATGGTGCCTGCTTTCTTCCAGAAAGCGCATAGCACCCCAGGGCACTTCATTAGAAAGCCCAACATGCCTTATTTTACCCTGCTTTATGAATTCATTGAGTGACTCCAGTATTTCTCTGATGTTATCTTCCCAGGGATCGGAAGCATCATGAACATACCCGCGTTGTCCAAAAAAATTGGTAGAACGTTCCGGCCAGTGAAGCTGATACAGATCTATATAATCGGTTTGCAATCGCTTCAGGCTTTTATGAATGGCATCTTCAAGCTCTTCTTTTTTAAAACCTCCACTGCGTATATGGCGGTTAGACTTTGCAGGTCCGGCAATCTTAGTAGCCAGCACCACTTTATCGCGATTTCCGGTTTTCTTGAACCAGTTTCCTATAATAGTTTCTGTAGAGCCCTGAGTTTCCGGTTTGGCGGGGATAGAATACAACTCTGCGGTATCAAAAAAATTAACTCCTTTGTCCAGAGCATAACTCATTTGCTCATGCCCCTCTGCTTCTGTGTTCTGCTCTCCC
This sequence comes from Ascidiimonas aurantiaca, assembly GCF_037646345.1. Taxonomy (NCBI): domain Bacteria; kingdom Pseudomonadati; phylum Bacteroidota; class Flavobacteriia; order Flavobacteriales; family Flavobacteriaceae; genus Ascidiimonas; species Ascidiimonas aurantiaca. The sequence continues at coordinate 33,068 of NZ_JBBEWR010000012.1, forward strand.
CAGGTCATGGTTCCCAGGCATATTTTACTCACTTCAATATTGGTATGAGGCAGGAAAGTATATTTCATAGGCTTTGTAGTGCTAAGACTTAAAAATAGGTTATTTAGTTTACAACTGATTCAACAATCGGGTTACTTCGTCAAGTTTGGGAGTGAGAATGATCTCTATTCTTCTGTTTTTAGAGCGCCCTTCTGAACTGCTGTTGGAAGCTACAGGAGCAAACTCACTACGTCCGGCAGCCGTTAAATTTTTGGGATCTATCCCTTGATTTTCCTTCAATATTTGTACAATGGCAGTTGCTCTCTTGGTTGAAAGATCCCAGTTACCATTTAGTTGATTATTGCCTTTGTAAGGCACATTGTCGGTATGGCCTTCAATCAAAACAGCAATATCAGGATTCTTAGCCAGTACTTTTCCTAGCTCTACTACAGCACGGCGACCTTCTGCGCCCACGGCCCAGCTACCCGACTGGAATAAAAGTTTGTTTTCGAGGGAAACGTAAACTTTTCCGTCCCTTTGTTCAACCGTCAGGCCTTTTCCTTCAAAATCAAGTAATGCACGGGAAATGGCATCTTTCAAATCGGTCATGGCCTGCTCTTTGGCGGCAATAAGCCCTTCCAGCTCATCTACTTGTTTTGAACGGGCATCCAGTTGTTTTTTCAGTTCCTGTAATCTCTTATTTTCCTCTGCAAGTGCTTTCTCTTTTTCTTCAAGTTGTGACAATAACAGCCTGTTAGCCTTTACATTTTCTGCAATAGCTTTACTGCTGTTTTTTTCAAGGGCATCATATGAAGCCTGAAGGTTATCTAAATTTGCCTGGGTGGCAATATAATCTTGTTTGAGCTGTTCTCTTTCACTCACAGCTTGGTCATACTTCTTTTGTAAAGCTACCAGATCATTCTCCAGCCTGTTCCTGATTGCTTCAAGCTCCTGATTTTCGTCTGCCAGCCGGTTGCGTTCACCTTTCAAATTGGCATATTTTTCTTCAAGCTCTTTATACACTTTTGCAGAAACGCAGGATGTTAAAACGCCTGCCGCTAAAACCAGAAATACTACTCTTTTAATCATGATCATACCATTACATATTTAACTTTTTAACTCTACTACTACCGGACAATGGTCACTGTGCTTTGCCCCGGATAATATAACGGCTCTTTTAAGTTTTTCTTTTAAAGGTTCTGCCACCATGTGATAATCAAGGCGCCAGCCTTTATTATTGTTACGTGCATTTGCACGATAGCTCCACCAGGAGTATTGATGTGGTTCTTTATTAAAGAAACGAAAACTGTCAATAAAACCGTTTTTCATAAAACGGTCAATCCATTCCCGCTCTTCCGGTAAAAAACCGGATACTTTGGCATTCCTTACCGGGTCATGAATGTCGATCGCCTGATGACAGATATTATAATCGCCACTTATTATAAGGTTGGGTACTTCTTTCTTGAGCTCATTCACATACTCCTGAAAATCGGCCATGAACCTGAATTTTTGTTCTAACCTGGCATCATTGGTGCCAGAGGGAAGGTACAGGCTCATTATTGATACCCCGCTGAAGTCGGCACGTATGTTGCGCCCTTCAAAATCCATATAGTCTATTCCGGTACCATACTCTACATGATCCGGTTCTTTTCTGGATAAGATCGCTACCCCGCTGTATCCTTTTTTTTCTGCGCTGTACCAGTAGTGATATGGATAGCCTGCATTCTCAAAAAGTGAGGTGTCTAGCTGTTCTTTGTGCGCTTTGGTTTCCTGAAGGCAAATAACATCGGGGGCAGCATTTTGCAACCAGTCAATAAAGCCTTTATTGATGGCTGCCCGAATGCCATTTACGTTATATGAAATAATTTTCATGGTGAATGGTTTCCTGACAAGGACGCTAAATTAACTAATAAGTTAAAAAGGTAAAAGCCGAAAAACCACCAACGGATAAAAACGATCAAAATTGGCTTTTTTTTAACGATAAAAGGAATGCTATGGGGGTTACCTATTTCATTTTCATGAGCCACTGCCTCATTCCGGCTTCCTGTGAAATGATATGACGAACTTCATTGGTTTTTACCCGCTGCTGCTGCATGGTGTCTCTGTGGCGTATGGTAACGGTATCATCTTCCAGCGTTTGGTGGTCAACGGTTATGCAAAAAGGGGTGCCTGCGGCATCCTGGCGCCTGTACCTTCTTCCAACAGCATCTTTTTCATCGTATTGTACCGGAAAGTCCCATTTCAGATCTTCAATGATCTTTCTCGCTACTTCAGGAAGTCCGTCTCTTTTAATTAATGGCAACACTGCTGCTTTAAAAGGTGCCAATACTGCCGGTAATTTTAATACGGTACGCTGTGAGCCGTCTTCCAGGGTTTCTTCCTGAAGAGAATTTGAAAAAACGGCAAGGAACATTCTGTCGAGGCCAATAGATGTCTCCAATACATACGGCACATAACTTTCATTTATTTCATGATCAAAATACTGAAGTTTTTTGCCTGAATACTTTTCATGACTGGCAAGATCAAAATCAGTTCGGGAATGTATTCCTTCCAGTTCTTTGAACCCAAAGGGAAAACGAAATTCTATATCGCAGGCAGCATCAGCATAATGAGCCAGTTTTTCATGATCGTGGAAACGGTAATTTTCGGTACCCATCCCCAGGGACAAATGCCATTTCATTCGGGTCTCTTTCCAGTAGTCATACCACTCTTTCTGGGTACCCGGTTTAATGAAGAACTGCATCTCCATCTGTTCAAATTCGCGCATCCTGAAAATGAACTGGCGTGCTACTATTTCATTTCTAAAGGCTTTTCCGGTTTGGGCTATTCCAAAAGGTATTTTCATCCTTCCGGTTTTCTGTACATTCAGAAAGTTTACAAAAATTCCCTGAGCGGTTTCCGGCCTCAGGTAAAGATCCATAGCACTCTCTGCCGAAGCTCCCAAACGGGTACCAAACATAAGGTTAAACTGCTTTACATCGGTCCAGTTTCTGCTTCCTGTCTCAGGATCTGCTATTTCGAGTTCATCTATCAATGCCTTTACATCGGCCAGATCTTCATTTTCAAGTGACCTGCCGAGCCTTTTCAATATGGCTTCTTTTTTTTCAGTATAGCCAATCACTCTGGGATGGGTACTGATAAATTGCTCTTTATTAAAGGCTTCCCCAAAGCGCTTTGCCGCTTTTTCTGTTTCCTTTTGTATTTTTTCATCCAGTTTGGTAACATAATCTTCAACAAGTACATCTGCACGGTACCTTTTTTTGGAATCTTTATTGTCAATAAGCGGATCATTAAATGCATCTACGTGACCTGAAGCTTTCCAGGTAGTTGGGTGCATAAAGATAGCAGCGTCTATCCCTACAATGTTTTCGTGCATTTGTACCATAGCTTTCCACCAGTACTCTCGTATATTCTTTTTTAACTCTACGCCTTTTTGTCCGTAATCATATACTGCACTTAATCCATCGTAGATTTCACTTGATGGAAATACATAGCCATATTCCTTGGCGTGTGAAATTACTTTTCTGAAATGTTCTTCTTGATTTGCCATGCCGCAAAAATATATCTTTTGCGTGAATTGCCTGATTATTTGAGTTCAAAAGTAGCAGAAGAAAGTTTTTTTTCTCGGAAGAAAATATTTATGACATACAACCCTGCATGTGCTTTGCCTTCGTCACTTATTACGTAATCGCAGATATCAACGGGAACATCCTGAATATTTATACTAATCTCTTTACTGTAGGTGAGCACATTATCACCAAAACGCACTGTTTTTTTTGCTCCGAGAACATTATTTTTAGGATCGATAATTTGCAGATAAATAGTTTGCCCTATGCCTTTTAGTAAACGGTTGGGCAGTACTGTAAAACAAGCGCGAATGCGTTCGGTTTTATTGGCTCTGTTGGTTTCAATGACTTTGCCGTTAGATCGAAATTTAAAGGCGTTCCCCCTGAGCTTATAAATGGTTAATAAAGACCCTGAAGACAACTTATCACTGAGTTTTGAATTCTCTTTAAGCAGTGAATCCTTGTCACTAATAAGTATGTTATTGCTATCTTTAAGCGCTTCTGAATAATAATTAAGAGCTCGTATTCGTAATTTACTGCTGTCTATTTCTCTTTCCAGTAATAAATTCTTGTATTGAATAGAGTCTATGATCTTTCGATATCTCGTGTTCTCATTCCTTAAAATGGTAAGCTCATCTCTATAACGCTGCAGCACCTCATAATCTACTTCCATCAAGGAAATAGAATCTAATAAAACGGCAATTCGATTTCGGTTGTTTTTAATTTCCTCAACAATGACCCCTTTAGCTTCCGAAAGTTCACTGAAGTTCTCCTGCATTTGTTTGAGATCTTTAATGATCATTTGTTTTTCATTGGCAAGAAATGATGCTTTTTTTCCGCTTTCGCGGTAATTGAGGTATGTTACAAAAATCAGGGTAGCGATGGCCAAAAATAATATGCCTAAAATAATTTTTTGACCTTGTTCTTTATTCCTGCGCTTCATTTTTTTAAATTAGCGTTGGGACGAAGCCCTTTAAGCTCGTATTTATGCTGGTAAATATACTAAATGATATTCAAAGTGTATTCTTTCCTGATATTTGTTCGGGCTGCCATGCACATCTCGGTCATTATGAAAAAACGCTTTGCGTAAAGTGCAGGCATGATCTGCCCCTCACGCACTTTCATACCTTTCCTGATAATCTGATGGAAAAAATGTTTTACGGAAGAGTGCCTATAGAAAAAGCCACCGCATTCTTATGGTTTCAAAAACAGGGAGTAGTTCAAAACCTTATACATCACCTCAAATACAAAGGGCAGGAGCATATAGGCACCTTTTTAGGTAGCTGGATGGGTAGTGAACTAGCAGCTTCTTCTTTTTTTAAAGAGGTTGATTATGTGATACCGGTACCCCTGCATCAAAAAAAATTACGTAAACGCGGCTATAACCAAGTCACCACTTTTGCCAAAGAGATTGCTGATTCTCTCAAAGCCGTTTACAGGGACGATATTTTAAAACGCGTTACCCATGCACCAACCCAAACCCTAAAAAACCGGCTTACCAGATGGCATACAGACCAGACTTCTTTTGCTCTGAATACATCAGCAGGACTTAGTTACAAACACATTTTACTCACAGATGATGTAATTACCACCGGAGCTACTCTTGAAGCATGCACAGTAGCATTGAAAAGTCTCCCCGGAGTTAAAGTGAGTATTGCAACTATGGCAATTGCCAATTGATTTCTTCGTTACTAAAAATAATTGTTATTTTGCACATCAACGTTGGGGTCTTTATGAAGAAATTAGTATTCAAAACCGTAGTTTGTGTCATAATTCTGGCTACAATTGTTAATTGCGCACGTAGAGGCTCTCCTTCCGGAGGGGAAAAAGACATGACCCCGCCAGTGCTTCTAAAAGCTTCCCCCGAGTTAAATTCCACCAACTTTAACACTAAAAAAATACGCCTTAGTTTTGATGAGTTTGTGAAGATAAAAGACCTCCAAAAACAACTTATTATTTCTCCCCCTCCCAATACGATACCTGAAATACGGCCTCAGGGAAGTGCTTCAAAAAAAATTGAGATCATCATAAAAGATTCTCTTTACCCCAATACAACCTATGTGTTTAATTTTGGCCAGAGTATTGTTGATAATAACGAGGAGAACCCATTACCCTTTTTTAAGTATGTTTTTTCAACCGGAAATGAGATCGATTCGTTATCCGTATCAGGAAATATAACAGATGCACTGAACAGGAAATCAGAAAATTTTGTCTCTGTAATGTTATATGAAGTAGATTCTACATTTACCGATTCAATTATATACACTAAAACCCCAAAATATATTACCAATACACTGGACAGTCTCACTGCTTTTGAACTCTCCAATCTTAGGGAAGGCACTTATATGCTGGTAGCCTTAAAAGATATTGGCAAAAACAATCTTTTTGATCAAAAAACAGATAAGATTGCCTTTTTAGAAGAGTTCATTACGGTCCCTACAGATTCTGTATATACTTTAAAACTTTTTAAAGAGGTTACTAATTACGCTATTTACAAACCGATACATGCGGCCAAAAACCGAATTATTTTTGGTTATGAGGGTATGGGAGAGTTTATGGATATACAAATGCTTACCCAGGTGCCGGAAGACTATACGTACCGAACCTTAAAAGATCCTGTTAAAGACACCATTAATTACTGGTTTACTCCTTTTGAAGCCGACTCACTGGTTTTTAGAGTAGTGAACAATGAGTTTACAGATACCTTAAGTGTAAAGATGAAAGACCTGTATGCCGATTCACTTACGATCTCTCCGGTAACACGAGAACTGTCATTTACCAAACCTTTTACTTTATCTGCCAATATACCTTTAGCAGCTACCAACCAGGAGAAAATAACACTTATGGATGGCGATTCTACCGCAATCGCTTTTACCACCTCCCTCGACACACTCAAAAATACAATTTCGGTTTCCTGGGATACCGAACCTCAAAAAAGATATTTAATGCAGCTTTTCCCGGGGGCCTTGACCGATATGTTTGGTAATGTAAACGATACTCTTAATTACCCTCTTACCACTAAAAGCTTTGCTGATCTAGGAACCATTAACCTGAAATTACGGAACGTAACTTCATATCCTATACTCATACAACTAACTAACGACAAAGGAGAAGTGACGGTAGAAAAATATGTGGAAGCGCCTAAAGAGAGCCATGAATTTAGATATTTAGATCCGGGAGAATACTTTATCAGAGTTATTTTTGATACTAACAAAAACGGAAAGTGGGACACCGGGAATTATCTGTTAAAACAGCAACCGGAACGTATCAGCTATTTTCCGGGAGCGGTTGAGTTGCGTGCCAACTGGGAGCTACAGCAAACCTTTACTTTAGAATAAAATTATCTCTATCCTGTAAAAATTTCAGTTTATCACGATAATAGCCAATATGTTCTTTCTTTAGCGTAACCGTAGCTGCTGCTTCTTTTTCAGAAAAGAAAAGAGTATTTCCCAGAACATCATAGGCAGCAGAATGGCCTGAATATATATTTTGATTAACATCTTTCCCAATACGGTTAACGCCTATACAATAGGCCATATTCTCTATGGCCCTTGCTTTTAAAAGGGCATCCCATGCCAGTATTCGGGGCTGGGGCCAGTTGGCCACGTATAGTAACAAATCGTATTCCTGAGTATTTCGCGCCCATACCGGAAAACGAAGGTCATAGCATATTAACGGACATATCTTCCAGTCTTTATACGTAACCAGCAAACGTTCTTTACCAGATGCGTATGCCTTGTGTTCTCCGGCCAGAGTAAACGTATGCTTCTTATCATAAGTTTGAAAGCTACCATCTGGAAAAACAAAAAAAAGCCTGTTGTAATAGTTACTGTTCTCTTCAATTACCAAACTACCGGTAATAGCCGCCTGAAGCTTTCCTGCCATGGTTTTTAACCAGGTTACCGTATGGCCCTTTTCGGTTTCTGCTACACGTTCGGGACGCATGGTAAAACCACTGTTAAACATCTCGGGAAGTACTACAAGATCTGTGGCATCGGTTAATCCTTCCAGTATTTTTGTAAAATTTTGAAGATTGGCGTTTTTATCTTCCCAAAACAACTCGGTTTGAACCAGTGTAACCCTGAGTGACTCCATAAGAATTTCTGTTTAGCGGTTATCCAGCAAGTTTGCTATTTCATCCAGCCCCTGCATTTTAGCATGCATGGCAGCCGTATTTCCGCGGGCATCCCGAAGAGATATGTCTGCACCTGCATCTAAGAGTAAATGTATAATGTTCTTATGAGCAAAAGTAACCGCATAGATCAATGCCGTAGCATCGTTATAATTTACAGCATTTACATCTGCGCCTTTCTCAATAAGCTTTGCTGCCATACCTTCAAAACCTTTGAAACAAATACCCATTAATGCCGTATTACCGGAAGCATCTTTCCCATTTATATCGGCCTTATGCTCCAAAAGAACATCTACTACCTCTGAGCGGTCGTAATATGTAGCGAGAATAAGCGGTGTAGAGCCTCTCTCATCCTGGGTGTTGGCAAGCTCGGGCTGTTTGTCAAGTATTTCCTTAACCAGCCGGGCATCGCCATCTCGTATGGCATTAAAAAATTGTTGCATAGCCTTTAAGTTTTTAATTAAAACGTTTCGGGCGGATCCTTTTTTAAGGATTTCCGCCCGAAATTACTGAATTTATTCCTTTTTTTCAGCTTTTTTTAATGATATCAAACCGGGAAATGCCCCATAAAGCAAATCATTCCTCACGCCTGCCGGGTGTAAAGTCTTGGGGAGCATTCTGAGGCATATTGATCGTTCCCGCACCTCCCGTATCATTGTATAAAGTCCATTCAGAAAAATCATAGGAACTACGGCCTTCGGTAATAACCATACTCCTAACCGCCCGTCCATCTTCAAACTCGTGATTGGTGCCGGAACCGTCTTCACCCACTACGCCAAAAATATCTACCGTGTTCCCATTACCATCAACCAGCACCAGGTTGTCATCTCCGTTAGAGTCTGCGGGCCCGTTGGCTCCCGATACAACATCGGGCGGAAAACCGTAAACACTTTCAAAAATCTCGGCATTTGGAGACAACACAAGCGTACTACCGGCACTTATACGATATCCTGAAAGATCCAGTACAGAACTAACCTCTGTACTGGCATTAGTATATCTCAGTAATTGCCATCCTTCCAAATCCACATCAATATCTCCTGCATTATAAAGCTCCACAAACCGGGCCCCGGGTTCATTATTAGGGTCTGCCAGTTCTGAAATGATCACATTGACAGATTCATTTACAAAACATACTCTGTAAACACCTGTAAAATTGATGTCTTCAGGACCCCTTATCATAAGACCAGGTTTGTTCAAAAAAGTCATAATGCCTGTAATTTTACCCTTACCGGGTGGTATTTCATCATTCGCAAAAGTAGCTTCCGGGTTCATCCAAAATGGTAATTCGCCATTACAATTGGTAATAAACTCCATTTCAAGGAAAGTACCAGACGAAGCATTGAATTGAACATCATTAAAAACAACCAACTCACTTTCGTACATACCCTTTAAAACCTGAGCAAATGTCATCGGCTTGGGTTCGGGGATGTCTCCGGATTCTCGTGATAAGATATTAGAATTACCCAGGCCATTAATGGTTAGAACGCTATTTCCTTGTGTAAGAAAAGTATCTATTAAGGCTACCTCAACCATTGTACCTGCAGGCACTTCTTGAAGCGAAGAAAATGACAGTAATATGCCTGCCGTATTATCCTGAATGACAAGCTGATTGGCAGGAAGGTGCCCTGAGTCTTTATCTGAGATAACAACCCCTCGTATTTTTATGTTATCTGCTATTTGAAAGTTTTCTCCGGAAAGTAGATCTCTAACCGTACGTATTTCCCAAAGAGACGCCTGTTCAAAAATGTTACAACGGTCACCTGTCATATGTTCGGTATCCTGCTGGTCACGTATCATAAGCTGATACTCCCCGTCAGGCATGGATAGAATTCCGGTGATATCGCCATTACCGGAGGGTTGTACTTTATCTCCAAAACTGGCTGACCTATTGGTTCGCAACTGTATTCTGCGTCCTTCACAGTCGGTAAGCGTTGAAAAAGTATCTGAATTTGAGATCACAAAGGTTTTATTTTCTTCAAAGAATTGTACATTTTGAAGGGTCACCAAACTACCAATATCGCTTTCGTTTAAAGAAGTTAGTTGGGTGATCTTGGCCCTGGGCACTGCAATAGAATCTTCTTTGTAAATGTATCTGTAAAGATCTTCTTCCCGTATTGGTTCCAATCTGTCATTAAATGCCCTGCCTATTTTCCATTCTCCATCTTCACGGGCCAGAGATAAACCATGGGTTTTTAAAGTGAGTATTCTCCCCCTGTTATAGTTTTTGGTATAAAGTCTTGTCCCATCCAGTTCCAGCCTTATCCCTCCCGTACTATCCTGTATATAAATGGCTCTTGAAACGTTTTGTGTGGAGTCACTGGCAACCACTGTAGCCTGAATAATTTTATCATTTTCCAATGGTGTAAGTGAACCTGAATACGTGTTTTTAATTGCCTGTATGGTAGTGGTAGGGGCAGGAGGTTCACAGGTAAACTCTAAACCATCACAGCGTACTGCTTCAAAGTTAATATCCTGAAGGTCTCTAATGGTAAGTTGATACCTTGATCCTGATTTTCCCAACACTCCGGTAACAGAGCCACTACCCGTAGGCATAGGTGCCGACTGAAAATCTGAAAAACCACTATTTACCAGAGTTATCTGTCCTCCTTCACAACTTTGAAAAGGTCTTTCACTGCTTTCCTTAGGTTCTGCAAAAGGCAGACAAAGTGCTTCCGGAGACACCTCAACTCCGGTCACGGTTACCAATGTGTTTAACATAGTATCGTCAAGTTCTTCAACAGGAGTGATTGTAGGCGTTATAGCGGCTATATCTTCACAAGAAGCAAAAACATGTTCGTGAACCAGAGTTGCCGGTAATCTTCCAATGGAAAGGCTCCCTCCTGCATTTGGGAACAGCCCTCCCAGCTTGTGTATTCCTCCGCTTTGTCCTAGATACAAACCTTTAAGCTTTAGAGTTACTTTTTGGCCCTTATCAAAAAAAAGATGCATATCTCTTAAATCAATTTCTATTTGAAAGCCTTGCGAAGGTGCCACCGGACTATCCTGAAAGTGAAGAGTCCCGAAAAAATTTCCGGCTTTATCGGTCGATGTAACATATCCGTCAATTACCAAATCTTCCTGGATGCGTACAATTTCTCCCCGATATAACCCTTTTATCTGCTCAATGGTGGCATTTACCTGTGGGAGGTCTTCTCCGCAAAGCCGGGAGGGCGGTTTGAATTCATCTTCTACACAAGACTGGCACACAAGCAGTACCAGCCAAACAAAAGGTTGTATATAAAAAAGATTGTTTTTCACGTCCAATCAAAAATTATATGCCAGGTTAGCAAAAAACGTTCTCCCAAACCCAAACCAGTATCTGGGGCCAAAAGAGGGATTCCCTCTGGAAAGGTCTGCCGTAAATTGCCCAAAATTGCCATTTCTATTTTGCTCAAATCCGCCGGTTCTATAAGTAAGATCAAAAAGGTTACTTATACTGGCAAAAAAACTGATAAACCCTTTTTTTAATCTCCAGGATTTTCCTCCTACTACATTTAAAAGATACACGGGGTCCAGTTGCTCCTGCTTTAAAAGTCTTTGTACCGCATCTGGTGTAGCCTCAGGAAAGGGCTCTTCCGTTTCGGGATTTATTAGAAAACTTTGTGTACGTGCTATGTTAGAAATACTTATATAGTTTTCGGTTAAAAAGTTTGCTGTAGTGGCTATCCACCAGAACTCAGGAGCTCTGTATTCTATTCCCAGAGAAAAAGCAGATTGCGGGCCTGAAGGGAGCCTGTAGCCTTTAATATCTGCCTTACCCAAATCAACCCTTCCCTCAGGATTAATAAGCTCATCCGGATCTCCCGAAGTATCGAAATTAATAGCAACATTGGCCGTATCTGTATAATACGCCTTTCCTAAAGATGCCGCTGCGGTAAAGGTCACATCGGGGGAGAATTGATATTCCAGGCCCAATTCTGTTCCATAGTGTAATGTGTGTATCCCTGAGGTTACTTCCTGAACAAAATCACTCCCTAAACCGGTATTTACAAAGAAAAAACTAACATCGGTCTGGTTTTTAAAATTTGTATAATAGCCCGTAATTCTCCCTTTAAGCTGTGGCCATCTCAAAAAATATGTTATATCACCAGACGAGATACTTTCACTGGTAAGATCTGGCACTGCCTCGTTATTTTCTCTTGGATTTATAAATATATTTTGCAACAGTGGAGCTCTTTGTAAATACGCAGCATTAAGACTTAGGGCATTGCGTGAGTTAATACGGTAGGTTACCCCTCCCTTAAATCCGGCATTGGAAAAAGTGAGTTGCTCACTTTCACCTAGCGAATTTTCAGAAAACAACTCATTTAAAAAAAGACCTTCTCTCTGGTAATGAGTAGCTGATAAGGAGGCCGATAAAAAAGCTTCCCATTTTTTTACAGTAAAAATACTTTGCACAAACATATTCCATTCTTTGGCATATAATATATAGTTGTAATTGAAACGATTTCCAACAGTTTTATTGATCTTTCCATTGAGGTCATTTCGTGTATCTGTAAAAGGATCTATATCTTCATGATAGGAGGCTCCCAGCAAATCATCAATTCTCGCATAGTTGTCTGACTCCAGACTGCGATAGGTAATCCCGGCATCTATACGCAGGTTTTGAGAGATATTGAGATTTCCCAGAACCTGAGCAGTCAATACTGAATCATCTGTACGATCTTCCTGCACCAGATAAACACTTTTGCCATTTAATGACGGGGCCTCATTAGCCTGATATAAAATATCCCAATTGAGCTGAGGATCTCTTTGAAAACGTTCTTTCGCAAGGTTTGCATTTTCAAAATTACCGGAGCCGCTGTTTATGTAATTACTGGGTAAGTATCGAAAATAAACCGGGCTTGGGTTGGGTGCATTGAAGTGAGCAAGTCGTGTTCTCCCAAACTTTCCCGTTTGCCAGGTAACCCCCACATTAATATTCAGTTTTTCAGTTTCATAAAAATAATTAGCAATTACAATAGGCTCTTCAATGGTTCGTATTCTGGAATTTCTCACCTCTCCCGACTGTTTCCCCCAATGCGGATTGTATTGTCGCCCCACTAATTGAAAAACCTCCTCTGTAATAGCTGTACTCTGCCCCCTTCTACTAGAAGCAAGAATACCATTAAGTGTAAAGCTACTGTGCTCCCATGGTTTAAATTCAAGGCCAATAAATAGCGAATATGCATCATAGGGAGTACCTTCTATAAAACCGTTTTCCGCCCAACGGCCTGAGGCAGAAACACTGTATGCGAGTCCGGAAGGCTTCATACCAGAATGGTATGTTGCCATCGCCCTCCCCGCGTAGGTGCGATTGGACGCGGAAGAAGAAAACCGCATTCCGGGGCGGTAAGAACCCGCTCTCAGGTTAATATTGGTTACTCCTAATAAACTCCCGAATGACATAGAAGAAGGGGTCAGGGCATTGGTAAATTCCTGGTTTCTGGTAATGTCGTTAAGACCGCCCCAGTTGTTCCATTGTGGCCTTCCGTTAAAAAACTCGTTCATAGGAAGCCCGTTAAGCAAAACAGTCGCTTCTCTGCCGCCATAATTCCTTATCCGAAAGAATACCTGACTAAAATCAAAAGCGGCTCTGATAAGATAGATATCTCTCGTAGCCTGTAATAAACCATAAATACCATCAGAACCACTATCATCTGACAAATCATTTTCTGTAAGTGTGATAAGGGCATCTATCTGCTCACTGGAAAGATCTTTCTCAAGAAAAAGTATGCCCAGGTCCAGTGTTTTCCCTGGTATTTTTGAAACAGGGATTCGCTGTTCACGAAAACCCTGAACCGTTATTTTTAGAATATGTTTTCCCGAAGGAACTGTAGCCAATATAAATGTACCGTCACTCGCAGTAGTGGCTTTTACATTTAAGCCTTCCAGGGCAACCTCAGCAGATACCACTGCTTTTTCGGTTTGTAACTCCAGTATTTTTCCTCGTATTCCCGATCCATTTTGAGCCCAAATAAAACAACTGCACAGGGTGATGATTAGGGATAAAAAGTATCTTTTCATTTTAAAATAAAAAGTCCGAATATACTAAAAATGCTTTTTTTGAAAGTATTATTTTTATAAAAAAATAAGATTAAGATTACTTTATATGATACTAAAATACTTTCTTTTCGTTTTCTTCTGTTGGCCCTTTTTTGTGTTCTCTCAGGATAAAAAACAATACAAACTTCGCACCATTGCTTTCTACAATGTTGAAAATCTGTTTGATACCATTAACAACCCAGATACTTTTGATGATGACCGTACACCATTGGGCAAAGACCGCTGGACAGGGAAGCGTTATCAAAACAAATTGATGAATACTTCCAAAGTTCTCTGGGATATAGGCAGAAAAGTATCTGGTACTGCACCGGATATTATTGGGCTGGTAGAAATAGAGAACCGTGATGTATTGCAAGACCTTCTCAGTACACCCCCAATTAATTCACTTTCTTACGGTATTATTCATTTTGACTCTCCCGATAGAAGAGGGGTTGATGTAGCATTATTATATAAAACCTCTGTATTTACACCCGTTTCTTACACCTCGCTCCCCCTACTATTAAAAAATGAATTTAATGAACGGGAATATACGCGCGACCAGTTACTGGTTTCCGGTTTTATGGATGGTGAAGAAATACATTTTATCGTTAATCACTGGCCCTCCAGAAGAGGCGGTACTTCCAAGAGTGAACACAAACGGTTAAAAGCAGCTCTTTTGAATAAACAGATCATTGACTCTTTGCAACAAATACATCCTGAAGCAAAAATCATAAGTATGGGAGATTTTAATGATGACCCCACAGATGCCAGCTTTAAAAGGGTGCTCAGAACAAAAGGTATCAAAACCGATTCCGCCAGCCTATTGTATAACCCCATGGAAATGTTATTGAGAAAACATGGGGCAGGTTCATTGGCTTACCGGGATCGATGGAATTTATTTGACCAGTTTTTTTTCACATCATCATTATTAGACACTACAGGTAGTTCTCTACGATACTGGAAATCGGGCATTTATAACCCCTCATACCTTACCGTACCCTCGGGCCCGTATAAAGGATACCCGTTACGAACGTATGAGGGAGGGCGGTACAGAGGGGGTTACAGTGACCATTTTCCCATTTATATGTTTTTATTAAAGCCCATATAAACATAAAAAAGCCACTCTTAGAGAATGGCTTTTGGTAAGGAGCTTAACTTATTTGTACCTAGATCTAGCTACAGGTTGTCCTGCCTAAGCGTCCCGTATCGGCACCACTGCCGCCACCGCCACAGCGATTGGCACATTCAGTAAAACAGGTCTCACAGGAAGGTACCACTGTATCAGGAATACAGTTTATCTCACAGGTGTCACATAAAGTGTCATTAGAATTATTTCCTCCTTTAACTGCCCGCTGATTGCTAAAACTGGCAATTGATATTTTTTTGAGATGTAAACTTCTTACGGTTCTCTTTTTCATACTATTTTTTTTAGAGATTATAGGTTTAACTGCAACTTATCCATCCAAAAATCCCGGTATCGCCGCCGCCACCGCCACAACGATTGGCACAATCGGTAAAACAGGTCTCACAGGAAGGTACTACGGTATCCGGAACACAGTTTATTTCACAGGTGTCTTCACAAGTTTGATGGGGCTGTGTATTTCCTCCTTTTATGCCCTGGCTTCGCTTATTGTCAAGTTTGGCAATAAACTTTTTGTTAAGATTAAGATTTCTTACGGTTCTCTTTTTCATAGTGTAAATATTTAGATTTAAAATTATATTTTCATATACGGTACTCTGTTCATTATCATTCAAACGTCTATTATTACTAACAGGCACTGGAAAAGTAAATAGCATTATCCTGTTAACAAAATAATAATTATCTTACTTTCATTGTCAAAAGTAAAGCTTTCAAAATATTCTTTTTCTTAATATTTTTATAAAAGTTTTTTTCGTATGAAAAAGATTACCTAAAGTTAACATTGCTATTCGGAACTCTTTGATTTTGTAGAAGCTTTAAGATCTATCTTTACAGGAATACCTGATTCTAACTTAAAACAGATTGTTCAGGAAATCAGGATAAACGGCCATAAAAAAAGGCGCTTTCAGCGCCTTTATATAAGAGAAAAGTATGTTTAGCTAAACCAGTTATTATAAGGAATACGGCTTATAATTAAAAGTAAACCTATTAAGTAAAAGATGGCTATTTTCCCAAATTTACCTTTGCCTGTCACCTGCTTTTTATGTTTAGACCACCCTATAGTAATAAGCGTAATGGCTATTAAATTGGTTAACGGATGCTCTACCAGTAGTAACCTTGCTTCTGCGTTTTTCATGATACCTCCCATCCCCAATTCACTCCATAAAGAAAAGCGCTCGGAAATGAAATACAGAACCAGCCCTATGAGCAGTTGTATATGGGAAAAAATAAGCGCAAAAAGGCTTATTCGCAAGTCCTTGTTTTTAAAATCTCTGTTTCCGGCATATCCCATAAGGGCATTTATACCGGCAAACAATATTACTAACAGAGCCAGATAGGCCCAGTAGGAATGTAATACTTGTATAGCTTCGTACATATAGAAAGTGATTAAAAGGTTTTACGCAAAAATAAGGAATATCAGAATAAAATAGTGGGTTTATGATTATGGAAACCGCCGTTTACCTCTCTACGAAAGTAACAACATCTCATCCCATTCAGGATCAAAAGGTGCAATGGCACCCATAAGGGAGAGGCCCAAACCGGCATGTCCCAGTAAAAACCCGGTAAGATCTCTCCTCTCAAATGCTCCCGAATGTGTTCCGGAACCGGAGATCTGAAAGTGGCCTTTACTAATGTTTTGCAAGGTAATTTGATACCAGTAATTGGATGCAAATTTAAAATCGTCCATAGCGGTGGTTCGGTACAATCTATTAAAAATATGAGCTATTCCGGAAGTGCCGTGGCACATCCAGACATCTCTCACAGCATTGTCTTCCAGATTTTTACGATGTGAATTGTACCTGAGCATTCGTAGGGTTTCATCTTCCAAAGCATCATCCTTTAAAGCCTTCGATGTATTAAGAAGTACTGCCAGAATACCCAGATCTCCATAACACCAGGATAACTTGGAACCTGTTACCGGTACCGTTTTGTCGAATATAATTCTATTTGGAAAAAAACAATTATGCTTTCTGGAATCCAGGCGGTTTTTTAGAGCCAGTTGAACAACGAGATAAATGATCTCCTTACATTTGGGAACGTTAATCTGTTTTTGGTATGCTTTGGTTAACACAGCTACCAGGCCAAAGACACCATGCGATACCCCCAGATTAATACTGGCATTTTGATGCTCTTTGTCATTTTCCATAAAAAAACGATAGGGGTCATTTGCTGCTACTGTATGATCATAGAGGAAGTCTATAGCTTCGGCTATAACACCTTTAAAATCGACACTATTCTTTCTGCTTAAACAATACAACAGCATACCTGCTACTCCATAAAAAAACTCGTAATTCCCTTTTTTAAGAGTAAGTCTTATATTTTCTGTTAGGATGTGATCTATTTCCGGATCGTTAAAAGCATTATCAATTTCAACAAATCGGGATATGTGTTCCAGGAACCAGCCTATTCCGGCAATACCCGAGGAGTACAAACTGCTTTCCAGGGTTTCCTGTTCTAAAATATCATAGTATTTTTCAAGCTTCTCAATAGCCGTATCAAGATATTGTTCATCTTTGGTAAGATCATGGTAGTAGAAATAAAAAAGAATCTCTCCCGGTAACCCTCCGTTAACGGTATATAGGGTATTATCATACCGTCTCATAAAAGACGAGATCATGTCTAACTGCGAATGGATCTGATCTGAAAAACTGTACATGTGTTTTGAAACTGATTTCCGGAGGCGTTTTAAATAAGATCTTCCGGTACATTTATTACTAATTTTGAACTCTCTTCATTCATGGTTTGAAAAACATCAAATACCGGATCCACTTGTTTTAATACCTGTTTATTTTCGGTATCCAGGCGTAAAAAACCAAAACTATTTTTTTTCAGAAACTCCACATCAATAGGCTCCCATCTTGCTTTGAGGCGATCGAAAACCGCCGGAACATTCGTTTCTGTATATTGGGGCATTAAGGCATAATTTACCCCTCTGCGTTGTATTCTTTCTTTTGCAATTTGATCATTTGAAATGCACTCGACAACCATAAATTCAAATTGATAGTACTTTGCAATTTCATATATTTCTCTGCGTAGTTGTTCTGTGGTAAAATTAGTGTCGGCTATTACGTTACTTCCTTTTTTTAAGGATGCTACCATACGATAATTAAACTCTATAAAAGCGAGGAAATTCCTTTTTTCATCATACGCTGTAAAGCCCAGGTCTTTTCTAACCTCATCCAGGCTATGAACCACATAACTGTGATTTTTGCTAACTATTTGCCGGGCTATCGTAGTTTTTCCGGTACCCGGCAATCCGCATATCATTATTAATTTTGCCATTATTCTTCTATTAACAAGCTTTCGAAATTAACATTTGCACAACCGTCTATACAATCCCATATTCTCTCTGTAAAATGCTTAATGGTGCGTTCATCACTTTGCATGGCTTCCAGAAATAAACTCCCAAAATGAGTATCGGGAAATTCATCTATCACAAACCGCTCCCTAAAACCTGGATCAGACAAATACGTATGTAGCTTGAAAAAAGTATGTTGAAAAACACATTCTTTACCCAAAAATTTACTGTACCAGTTAAAGGCTTTTTGAAGGAACAGATAATAATACATCATCACAGGATACCCGGAAGGATGCTCTTTTAGCAGTTCTTCTTTATATTTCCAGAGATCATATACCTCCATTTGCATAGCACTTTGAGACGGCAGAGGGAAGTCACGCTCCATATATACCTGCGCTTCTCTCTGTAAGTGCGCTATTTCTCCGGTTTTATCTAATAGAATTTTACCTCTGGCTATCATACGGGCCTGAAAACGGGAGTGCATTTTTAGCTGTTCATAAAACAACTGGTAGGTTTCCGTTATAGGGTTTCCCAGGTAAGAAACCATATAACCGTTAATATTTAAAAGGCCTTTATCCCTTTTAACTGTTGAGGCTCCATAAATGATCCGAATATCTATATCGGAGTCTTCTTTAGCGTTCCCATATGCATAACTTCCCACCAGTAAAATCCCCAGCACTGCTTCCTTTTTTTCAAAAGCATAAATAATTCTGTTAATAGTTTCAGAAACCGTCGTATCGTGTACCATTAATAGTATTTAATTTTGGTAAATTTACGGTATTCAAGTGACATAAAATCTTATGAAAAATACAAATTATGCAAAAATTGCAGCTACCTACGATGCCTCTTCAAAGCGGCATATAATCAATAAAGACCCTATCATAGAGCTTTTAACCAGTACCAAAAACCCCATACGTATATTAGATCTGGGATGCGGCACCGGTAATTACCTGGCCAGACAAAAAGAAAGCTTTGCCAAAGAGCAAATTGAATGGTACGGGATCGATAAGTCTGCCGAAATGTTACAAGTAGCTAAAAACAAGCTTCAGAGTGTACATTTTACCAATGTTGCCGCAGAAGAGTTGCCTTTTGAAGATTCTTTTTTTGACTACATAGTATGCAACCATGCCTATCATCATTTTATAGATAAAACCACGGCTTTTGATCATGTAAAACGCTGCTTAAAACCATACGGACATTTTGCTATTAACAGTATTTACCCTCCCTATATGAAAAACTCATGGATATATCATTATTTTCCTCAGGCATTTGAAAGAGATAAAGAACGTTTTCTTGGCAAGGAAGCATTGTATGCTTTTTTCTCAAAAGCCAAAGGTTTCAAAACGTATTTGGATATACATGCTACGGTAAAGGAAGTTTCTCTATCCTATGTGCAGGAAGAGGCCTCCCTGCGCAATTATTCTCAACTGGATGTGGTGGACGATGATGTATATAAAAGGGGACTCGACCGGATCGCTCATGCTAAAAGTAAGAATGCGGAACAGGTTTTTGATTATGCCAAGATATTCCTGCTGGCAGTAAAAACAAAAAACCCATCCTGACAGGATGGGTTTTTTAAGTTTTATAAATAAACTTCTTAGTCGAAGATATATCTTACGCCAAATTGCATTTGCCATCTTGAGCTGGCAATGTCACGGTCATCAAGATCGATGAATCCATCTTCCAAACGGTCAAATCTTCTCGGGTCAAATGAGAAAGTTGGGTTAGGCCCTCCGGATCTGGTTTCGATAAGAGAAACCTCATTTCCGGGAACAAATCTTCTTTTACCCCAGTCTTTATTGATGAAGTTTGTAAAGTTAAAGATATCAGCAGTTAACTGAAGCGTATGTGTCTTGTTACCCACTTTAATACCGAAATCCTGAGCAAAACGAAGGTCTATAATGTGGTTCCAGGGTCCCTGTACCCCGTTACGCTCGGCGTACTCGCCTCTTCTTCCGTTAAGGTAATCATTACCTTCAATAAACTCATTAAGAGCCTGCCACTGCTGATCTGCAGTAAATACTACATTACCGTCTTCCACGATATCTACCAGGTTTATTTCACTCTGGTCACGTGGTATATAAATAAGAGCGTTATCTCTTGAATCGTCCCCTAAAAGATCTCTCCCTTCTCTATAGATAAAGGAATAGGGTGCGTTTTGAGATCCTTCATAGAAAAGACCAATGGTTGACTTGATCGTTTCTGTCCACTTAAACTCATAAGAGATGTTTGAAGTGATCCTGTGACCCTGATTAAAGTCTGAACGGGTAACAGGAAGATCAGAGTTTTTACCGTTTACGGTTTGGATGTTTCTCCACTGCGAACTGTTTTGAGATGAGGTACCATCAAAAATAGCGTTGGCTTCACCGTAAGAATAAGAAACTGACCCCTGGAAACCATTTTCAAATGGTTTTGTTAAGGTAAAAGCCACATTCCAGGAATCACCTGCGCTTGTGTTGGAAGCTAAGATAACCCGATTATACGTGTCAACAATACGGTCACGAGAATAAAAAGGTCTGTTGTCGGCCCCAACGAGGTTTCCAACAGGGCCTCCAATATTAAGGTTTTGATAATAAACGTCTGTAATATTATCGTTCCAGATGAAATCAGCACTGGCTACCAGACCCCACAAAGGAAGTTTTTGGTCAACTGCCAGGTTCGTTCTGAATCGCTGAGGTAATTTAAAATCAGGCGTAAATATGTTGATATCACCTCCCAAACCTCCTGATCCGGGTTGAACATGAACAGGTTGCTGGTTTACATCAGGGTTAAACGTTACATTACCCCCTAAATCACCTTCATCGGTAAAACCACCGGTTACCCCGTTGTTGTTAAATGTGGCAGCAGGCCATACTAAAGGAATTCTTGAAGTAAAGATACCAAGACCCCCGCGAATTTGAGTGCTACGGTCTCCGGTTACATCCCAGTTAAAACCTACTCTTGGCGAAACGTGTACAATTGAATTTATACCACGGCCTACGCGAGCCCCCTGCAGGTCTTTGCCGGCAGCTTCCAACAAAGCTACTCCTCTGGTATTAAAGTCTTCGTTAGCTGTTCCGTTTTCAAAGAAAGGAACATCAAAGCGAATTCCGGCAGTTACTTTAAGACGGTCGTTAAACTGAATTTCATCCTGTACGTACAGCCCTAGCTGAAACATATCAAATTCAGCAGCCCCGGCAGAAGCGTCCCCTATAGCATTCCCTCCAACAAGAGAGTATCCTTTTTCATAAACGTCAGCCGCACCACCATTAACAAAATCGTCTATAGTATCGAAAATATAGAAACCAAAGTTACTGGGGAAGAACAGATTTTTAATACTTGAAAACTCATTGTGCGTACCTAAAGTAATAGTATGCGCCCCTTTATAGATCTCAAAGTTATTGGTAATAGTAAATACATCCTGATCTAAAAGGTTAGCGGTTGAAAAACGTTCAGAACCAAACCTAAGACCCTGATTTGAAAAAGGGTTGTTACCATCTGAAATTACTACCGAAGGGAACGGATCTCCGCTAGGATCTCTGTCATCTCTTACTCGGGTGTATCCTAAGATAAAGCTGTTAGCTATATTGTCTCCCTGATAGTTCCACTCCAATGATCCGGAATGTGTAGTATTCACAAAAGTTTCAGAACCACTACTAAAACCAATTCTGTTATTATTTGAGTTTCTGGCCTCCAGATTATCTGCCTTTACGTAACGATAGGTTAAGATAAGCTTGTTTCTTTCATTGATATTGTAATCAAATCTCGTTGTAATCTTATCACTTACTAATGTTTGTGCAGCATCAAAAACACCGATATCATATCCATATCTGCTATCTACGAATGCACGTAGTGCCTGAATTTCTGCTAATGAAGAACTTCCCTGATAACGAGCATCAAAATCATACGGTTGCGGTACTTCCCGATCTTCTCTTTCGTAGTTGAAGAAGAAGAACAATTTATCTTTAATAATAGGGCCTCCTATACGGGCACCATAAGTGTTTGCTGTAAATTCTGCCAGTCTTTCTCTTTCACCACTAGTTAAGCTTTCCGGAGTTTTACCAGCCAGTTTTTCATTACGGAAGAATGCATACGCAGACCCTTTCCATTCGTTGGTACCGGAACGGGTAATAGCGTTTATGGCACCTCCGGAGAATCCACCAATTCTAACATCAAAAGGTGCTAACTGTACCTGAAAAGTTTCAATCGCATCAACTGAAAAAGGGTTAACCCCGGTCTGGCCTCCATTGGTACCAGAACCTGCCAAACCAAAAACGTCATTATTTACGGCACCATCTATATAAATAGCATTATATCGGTTATTTTGCCCGGCAAGTGAAATAGAGAATCCGTCATTATCTTCCCTTATTTGTGCCTGAGGTGTTATTCTCACAAAATCTACAATAGAACGTGAGGTTTGTGGCAATGTCTGGATGTCTCTTTGTGATACCGAAGTTTCCGCACCTGTTTTGTTAGGTCTGAAAAGACCTGTACCCTGCGCAGTAATAACTACCTCATCCAGCGCAGTAGCTGATTCCTGCATCTGTGCACTAATTCTGGCGCGTTCACCAAGTGCTAAGAAAAGGTCTTCTTTAACGAAATCATTAAAACCAATATAAGAAATGGTTATTCTATAAGGACCTCCCACACGCATGTTGGATATCCTGTAAAAACCGTCAAAATCGGTTACGGCACCATAGGTGGTACCGGTAGGAGTATGAATGGCTACTACATTTGCACCTGGTAGCGGTTCACCCTGATTGTCGGTCACCTTACCTCCTAAAGAAGATGTGGTAACACCTTGTGAAAATGCAGTGGTAGCTACCAAAGCTACGACCACAGTTAAAAACCAATTGTAAATTGCTTTCATTTGTTATTTAGTTTGTTTTGTGGTGCAAAATTGGGACTAATTGTAGTTATGCATATTAAGCTAATGTTAAATGTTTTAACATAGTTTATGAAAAAAGCTGTAAAACTCAGTTAGTTATTTTACAGCTTTTTAACATTTTAGTGACAATTTCCTGGTCTAAATCCTGTTTTTGTTAAAATGTTTTAACAAGTTTATGGTAGATGCATCATGATCTGTAAAATCTCCGGTTTTCATTTCCTTTAAAATTTTCGAAGCCAGTTGTTTGCCAAGCTCTACTCCCCATTGGTCATAGCTGTAAATATTCCAAATTACGCCCTGAACAAAAATTTTATGTTCGTATAAAGCAATGAGTGCTCCCAATGAAAAAGGTGTCAGTTTATTAATAAGTATGGTAGTGGTAGGCTTATTTCCATCAAACACCTTGAATGGAAGTAATTCAGCAATTTCATTTTCCGGCAAATTGATGGCTTCAAGCTCTTTACGCACTTCTCCGGAAGACTTACCATGTAAAAGTGCTTCTGTTTGCGCAAAGAAATTGGCCATTAATTTTGTATGATGTTCTTTTTCACCATGAAGGGGTTCAACAAAGCCAATAAAATCGGCCGGAATTAGTTTTGTACCCTGATGAATTAACTGGAAAAAAGCATGTTGCGAGTTGGTTCCGGGTTCTCCCCAGATAACGGTTCCGGTCTGGTAATTGGTTTTGGCGCCATTTCTATCAACACTTTTTCCGTTGCTCTCCATAATACCCTGTTGCAAATAGGCTGAAAACCTGTTGAGATATTGGGTGTATGGAATAATGGCTTCGGTTTCGGCTTCGAAGAAATTATTGTACCAAACTGTTAACATTCCCAGAATAACCGGAATATTTTGGCGCAACGGAGCCTTCCTGAAGTGCGTATCCATTTCACAGGCGCCTTTTAAAAGGGCTTCAAAGTTTTGATACCCTATTCCCAGGCTTATGGATAATCCTACGGCACTCCAAAGAGAAAATCGTCCTCCAACCCAGTCCCACATAGGAAATACATTCTCATCTGCAATCCCAAACTCTCTTATTTTGGTAAGGTTGGTGGAAACGGCTACAAAATGCCTTTCTATATCTTTGGCCTCTGCGTATTGCAAAAACCAGTTTTTTATGGTAGTGGCATTTGAAAGGGTTTCCTGAGTGGTAAATGTTTTGGAAACAATAACAAACAGTGTGGTTTCGGGATCGAGGGTTTTAAGGGTTTCTAAAACATGGTCTCCGTCCACATTACTTATAAACTTTAATTGAAGATGGTTTTTGTAAAACTGTAAGGCCTCGGTAACCATAGCAGGGCCAAGATCAGACCCTCCTATACCTATATTTACCACATGGGTAAAGGTTTTATTGGTAAAACCGGTTCTGGTGCCAGAGATCACTTCCTCAGAAAAACGCTTTATATGCCTTTTAACCGCTTTTATTTCGGGAACTACATTTTTCCCATCTACCCTAATATCTGCATTTTCATCAGCCCGAAGGGCAGTATGCAGAACTGCGCGCTTTTCGGTTTGGTTAATGACGTCTCCTGAAAAATATTTTTCTATAGCATCCTGAAGGCCTGAACTTTCTGCAAGTTTTATAAGAAGTTCTAATGTTTTGTCTGTAACACGGTTTTTGGAGTAATCTACCAGAAAATCATTCCAGCCAGTGGTAAGGCGATGGGCTCTTTCGGGATCTTTAGCAAACGTTTCTTTAATTGAAAGGTTCTTAATTTCTTCAAAATGAGCACAAAGCTCTTGCCAGACCTGAGTATCTGTAGGATTCACATTACGTAGAGCCATGGAGGTTGGGTTTAGTTTAGTTCGGTTAGAAATTCTTCCTGCTCTTCATAAATAGGAATGCAATCTAGTTGATCAAGTAAAGGCTGAATAAATTCTAAATACTTTTGCTTTAATTCCGGTTTTATAGGCTCTGCAGAAGGGAGATCTTGCTTGTAAGGATCAACCTGACGACCGTTTTTCCAAAACCGATAGCAAACATGAGGGCCACTGGCTAAGCCGGTACTTCCCACGTACCCAATAACATCTCCCTGCTTTACAAATTGCCCTACTTTGGCGGCACGTTTTGACATATGCAGGTATTGGGTTTCATAGGTGCCGTTATGTCTAATTTTTACATAATTCCCATTTCCTGCGGTATATCCTGATTTGGTTATATAACCGTTGGCGGTAGCCATGATAGGCGTACCCCGGGGTGCTGCATAATCTGTACCTTTATGGGCTTTCCATCGTTTTTGTACCGGATGAAATCTGCGGGGTGAATACCGCGATGAAATACGGCTAAATTTTAACGGAGCTCTTAAAAAAGCCCTTCGCAATGTGTTCGCTTCATCATCATAGTAATCAGAGATCCCTTTTATGGAGTCTGTTTGAAAATTAAAAGCATAAAAAGGTTTTCCATTATGCTCAAAATAGGCCGATTTAATGCGTCCGGCTCCTGCATAAATACTGTCGTCTATATAGAGCTCATCATAAATCACTTTAAAACGGTCTCCGGACTGAAGCCTGAAAAAATCGACCGTCCATGCATAAATACTGGAAAGCTCATTAATTACATTATAATCTATTCCCTGCTCTAAAATAGCCTCAGAAAGTGTGCTGGTTATCACACCGGAAGCTTCTCTTTCTAAAAATTTCACAGGTTTTTGGTGTTTGTATGCCTGGATCACAGAGTCTCTGAAATCTACCACCGTAAAATTAACCTTATCATGCTGGTAGATAAAAACCTGTGCCTGTGCCGAGGTGTCTTTTGATTTGAGTATGGTATAGGGTTTTCCGGCACGTATTCTCCTAACATCAAAAGTATCCTGAACGGTAGAGGTGATCTGTGCTATTTTTGGATAATCTACTTTATGGTTCAACAGAATTTTACCAAAGCTGTCTCCTGATTTAATGGTATCTTTTTCAACCTGATAGTTGTTGAGATTAAAACCGAATTCAACAATTTCCTGTACTGCCTTTTTCACTACCTTTACCGGAGGTGCTTTTTCTATTTCATGCTCTTTTTTGCAAGCGGTAACGGCCAGCAATGCACACCATAAAACTAATCCCTTTCTGATCATTAAAAATTCGTTTTTTCAGGGTTAAATTGATGATCTACCCATTGTTTCCCCCATTCTTCTTTTTCTTTATAAGTCCAAATTTCAGGAAAAAAGATGATTTTTTGAAAACTTGGAGGCAAATATTCTTTCCAGTTGGTGCCTCCGGTAGCCTCTAGCTTTCCTTTTTCTTTCCTCAAATATCTGTATGCAGAACCCATATGCATTAGAGGCCAGAGTATGTTGGCACTTACATCAAATTTCCTTAACGCTTTGATAAGCTCTGCAGATCGTTTTTCTTTTTCGGGAAGTTGAAGGTATTTATGATAAATAGTAGATAACTTAACTTCTTTCGCAATCCGCATAAACCGTGGCGTATATCTATATTCAAACTGTTTAAGGGTTAACGTTTTTTCACCTGTTTTCGTATTGGTAGCCCCTTTTTTCCAATAAATATTTTCATAGAGCTCTTCGAGCGAGTTTTTTTCTGAAAATGTATCCCTGGCAGCGGGATGTAGCAAATTCTGCATAGGGGTTGCATAAAACTCGATCATACGATATTGAGCAGACTGAAAACCACTGGCCGGAAGCAAAGACATACGGTATAGCAAAAACTGTTCCTTCTCCATGCCATTGATCATGATCTCAAAAGAAGAAATAAGTGCTTTGTAGTAATTATTTATACGACTGATGCGGCTTTCAAAAAAGGAAGCGTCCTGAAGTTTATCATCTATGATCTGTTTTTGTTCATGAATAATAAGCTTGAAATACAACTCCGTGATCTGATGATACATTATAAAGATCTCCTCATCAGGGAAATAGGTTCTGGGTATTTGAAGACTTAACAGGGTATCGAGGTGTATATAATCCCAATACGTAAGATACCTTTGATGCAACAGGCCTTCCAGATAAGAACCCAGATCCTGACCTGAGTTCTTATATTTATCAGCAAGTTTATTTATTTTTTGGGCAATGCCTGGATCTATATCCATTTTACAGGGTTACATTTTTATTCTAAACTGGTGTTTGAGCCCTTTAAAGGCATCCAGATCTGCCTTAAGGGAACCAATCGCGAGGTCTGCTTTAACTCTTATGGGAATAAGGTTCATATCGTCTGAAACCCAAAGCGTAAGGCTTTCCTGTTCCTTAAAAACTCTTCCAGATTGTACATAGGGCCTAAATTTAAGACATTTTACTTTACCAAACTTTGAACGAACGGTTTCTCTGCCTATAAATTTAAGCTTGAATACAAATGTTTCATCATCATCATACAACATATTCAGGCTAACCGATTCTCCTACTTTAAGATCTCTGGGGCTGTAATAGTTTCTAAGATAGTAAAATGCAGAAAGGAGATCCTGCACATCTTCGGGAGTTGAAAGTGTGGTTACTTTATTTTTTTTACGATCAAAAACCACTGCTTTTCGTTCTTCGTGATTAAAATTGATCTCCAGGTCTTTTGTATATCCGCCTTCGTCAATCTGCCTTATAAATTTATAGGGTTTTCCATCCTGTTTATCAAAGTAGCTTTCGTAGTTATCATCTACTTTAAAAAAGAGTCTCGCGAGCCCTGTGGTTTTTCCTTGTCCTATAACATGGTAAATAGGTTTTCCGTTCAAGTAATCCTCCCTAAGCTCCAGGGTAGCATAGCTTGCATTCAATATCCCGTAATGCACTCTGAATTTAAACCATTCGCCAGCCTGAAAACGAGAGGTACTGCCTGCATTGTAAGTAGTAAAGGCCGTACTAAATAAAAACGCGATTATGGCCAGTATCTTTTTCATCATTCGTCATAATTGGTGTAAAAATAAGAAAATCAAATACATTATTCTTTGAGAATTTGTTAAAGGGATATTATTAAAATGAAAAAAGCCCGGATTTTACACCGGGCTTTATTAACCAACCAAAACTTTAAATTATGAAAACTTTACTTAAAACTAAAGGGCACCACCCCTTTAGTTGATACAAATTTACTTCACAAACCTATAATTTCCATAGGTTTTCACACACTTTAACACAAAGGGGTCTGAGTTCTTAATAAGAAGGCTCATTTTTTAACATCCTTTAGTATTTCCATAAGTTTTACAGGGTTCCACGCAATTGTTGTTCCCTTTCAATAGCCTCAAAAAGGGCCTTAAAATTGCCCTTTCCAAAGGACTGCGCTCCCTTTCTTTGAATAATCTCAAAAAACATGGTAGGACGATCAAGTACAGGTTTGGTAAAAAGTTGAAGCAGGTAGCCTTCATCATCTCTGTCAATCAATATACCGAGTTCTTTAAGTGGCTCGAGGTCTTCATCTATTTCTCCCACCCGATCCAGCACAGTTTCATAATAATTATCAGGCACATATAAAAACTCTACACCTCGTGCTTTTAATTGGGAAACGGTTTCAATAATGTTATCGGTGGCCAGCGCTATATGCTGAACTCCGGCACCATTGTAAAACTCTATATACTCCTCGATCTGGGATTTTTTACGCCCCTCTGCAGGTTCATTTATAGGGAATTTAATGCGTCCGTTCCCATTGCTCATCACTTTACTCATGAGCGCTGTATATTCGGTTGAAATATCTTTATCATCAAATGAAACCAACTGTGCAAAACCCATTACGTTTGCATAGAATTCGCACCATTTGTTCATTTCATCCCAACCTACGTTACCTACCATATGGTCTATGTATTTTAAACCAACTTCAGCAGGTTTGTATTCGGGGTTCCAGGGTTTATAGCCCGGCATAAAAACACCTTTATAATTTTTACGTTCTACAAAGATATGAATGGTCTCTCCATAGGTATGAATACCAGATAATACTACTTCACCATTCTCATCTTCAAGCCGTTTTGGTTCCATATAGCCAACGG
This sequence comes from Ascidiimonas aurantiaca, assembly GCF_037646345.1. Taxonomy (NCBI): domain Bacteria; kingdom Pseudomonadati; phylum Bacteroidota; class Flavobacteriia; order Flavobacteriales; family Flavobacteriaceae; genus Ascidiimonas; species Ascidiimonas aurantiaca. The sequence goes on from NZ_JBBEWR010000012.1 coordinate 61,977, forward strand.
CACCGCGTTTTGTGGTTTCTTCATAGCTTTTGGCAGCGTCATCTACCCAGAGAGCTATAAACTTCACACCATCTCCATGTGCTTCTATATGCCGGTTGATATCTCCCCCCGATTGCAATGGCGATGTAAGTATGAGTCGTATTTTATCTTGTTGTAATACATACGATACCCTATCTTTCCGGCCGGTTTCCATACCGGCATAAGCAAGGGGCTGAAACCCCCATGCGGTTTGGTAATAATGGGCCGCCTGTTTAGCGTTCCCCACGTAAAGCTCTACATAATCTGTTCCCAGTAAAGGAAGGAAATCTTCTGCCTGAGGGACTATTTTTTCAAGATGTAAAGAGGTTTTATCAGTTTCCATGTTGTTTTATTTTTTAAATCTTACTCTATGAATTTTTTGTTTATTCCAGCCACGATTTGTGGTACGTTTCATCTGCTATTTTCATAGCTTCTTCGGTAACCATAAGTGGTTTAAAAGTATCTACCATAACAGCAAGTTCATCTGTTTTGGTCTGGCCAATACTTCTTTCTACGGCACCGGGGTGTGGCCCGTGTGGTATTCCTGCCGGGTGTAAGGAAATATGTCCTGCAGCGATATCATTTCTACTCATGAAGTCGCCATCTACATAATACAATACTTCATCACTGTCTATATTACTGTGGTTATAAGGTGCCGGAATACTTTCGGGGTGGTAATCATACAACCTCGGCACAAAGCTACATACTACAAAAGCGTCTGTTTCAAAAGTTTGATGCACCGGTGGCGGCTGATGTATGCGCCCGGTAATAGGCTCAAAATTATGAATGGAAAAAGCATAAGGATAATTATAGCCATCGTACCCTACCACATCAAAAGGATGAGTGGCATATACCATGTCAAAAATCGTATCCTGCTTTTTTACTTTCATCAAAAAGTCTCCTTTCTCATCATGTGACTCCAACTCATTGGGTTTACGGATATCGCGCTCACAAAAGGGAGAATGCTCCAGTAGCTGTCCAAACCAGTTTCTATAGCGTTTAGGAGTATAAATAGGGCGTCTGGATTCTACTATAAACAAACGGTTATCTTCCGTATCAAAGTCTATTTGGTAAATGACACCTCTGGGTACAAGCAGATAATCTCCGTATGAAAAATCAAGATTTCCCAGATGTGTTCTCAGCTTTCCGGAACCTTTGTGAATGAATATGAGTTCATCGGCATCGGCATTCTTGTAAAAATAATCAGTTATTGATTTTTTGGGTGAAGCCAGAATAATGGTACAATCTGCATTTGTGAGTACCGGTTTTCTGCTTTCCAGATAGTCATTTTCGGCAGGTACTTTAAACCCGTGAAATCTATAGGATTTCATATTGTTTATTATGGCTACGGAAGGTGCTGCGTTATACGAACCTTTTATTTCCTTAACCTGTGTGGGCCTGTGTTCATGATACAGATTTGAATACATCCCGTCAAAACCAATGGTACCAAATAATTGTTCATAGTACAAACTTCCATCTGGTTTTCGAAATATGGTATGCCGCTTCTGCGGAATTTTTCCTAGTTGATGATAAAAAGGCATTACAAAGAGTTTATGTTTAACGTATTTGTATAATATGATATGAAAGCGTATGCATTACAATGCATATCGGGTTTACTCATTCAGGATTTCTCTTAATGAGATAATGTAAGTGTTCCAGCAATGATGCCCAAAAGAGTGTCATATCACAAATATCGTAAATATTTACGTTTTTTTTGTAAAAGAAGCCTTAAAACCAGAAACCTACATTAAAAAACCATCGGGCTCTGTTCTCCGGAGACCAGGTATATTTAATCTCCACAGGGCCTAAAAAGGTTTCCAGACTGTACCCTATGGCATAGCCTGTATAGTCTGGTGTGGTAAACCATTCTCCGCTTTTAAAAAGGTCGTCCTGAGCATTGGCAAAATTGGCCGAAAAATTAAGGTGGTTCTTTCGAATGAACTCATAGTCTATTGTAGCGGTGGCTTTTACATAACTATCACCACCAAAACTTATAAAGTCGTATCCGTAAAAAGGAATAAAATTATTTATAAGGTCATTGCCATACCCTCCCAGAAGAAAATCGAGTGAATTATATTCTGTACCACCCAGCGTAAACCCGCCTTCTGTACTAAAGTTTAGTGCTACTTTTCTAAAAGGGGTAGTAGCTACTCCAAACTTGGCTTTCCCTATGGAAAACTGATCAAAATTTCCGGGAAAATCGGTAGAATAAAGATACAAGTGAAAATCCCCATCAATAAAAACTCCTTTTTTGGGAAAGTACCGGTTGTCATACGTATCCAGTTTCAAAAAACCAAAAGCACTGTAAATATCGCTATCTTCAAAAACGGCAGGCCCCGAACCTTCACTAATGGTCTCAGACTCATATCGCAAATGTTTATGCTCCAGGCCCATACCAAACGCAAATTGTTGTTTGATTACGGTTTGCACATAGATTTGATTAGTAAAATCACTCACTTCCACATTAATACGGTTTACCTCGGCATCTGGCAACCCTGCTTCCTGTTGGATCAATCGAAAATCCAGGCTTTTTTCAAAACCGTTATACCGGGAGCTAACTCCAAAGCTCCAATAAAAACCTTTATCAATATAATATTCAAAATTATACCTTACATTATCTCCCAGAATAACATCTAAAGAGGCAACATCATCATTGAAAAAAAGTCGTTTCTTGGTAACATTGATCAATGCACCGCTTTTATAAAGATCATCATAGTGTACCCCCATTTTCAAAAAAGTAGTTGATGTATTCTCTCTTAGGCTCATTTCCAGGTGTTTTCCACCTTCAAAAGGTGTTAACTGGTACCGTATGGCATAAAAATTGTTGGTGGCGGAAAGGTTATTTATACCCTGATCAAACTTTTCATAACTTATATACTCATCAAGTTTTAATCGCAACTTTCCTTTAATGTAAGCCCTGGTATAATCATCATTCCCTTGCATCGTTATTTTCTTAATAAGAATACTATCTGCTTTTTCAAATGCGGGTGCAACTCTGTAAGGTTTTGTTTTTTGTTTCCCGGCAAGCGCTACCAGGTCATCCCATTTTTGAAGGGCCCCTTCTTCGCCGGATTTGATAATTTGTTCACCTTCTTCAAATGAAATTACGGTAAATGCACTTATATCAGGCTTAATGTACACATCTGTTTTTCCTGATTTTAGTTTCATATCATTTACCGTTCTGTAATTGTTTATTTGAAGTAGAATGTTAGTAGCCGATGTAAGTGTTTCTCTTTTGGCAAGTGCATCCTGAACATCAACCCCTACGATCACATCGGCTCCCATGGCTTTTACTTCATCTATGGGATAATTGTTTACCACTCCTCCATCAATTAGCAGTTTATTGTCCAGCTCTACCGGTTCAAACAGGGAAGGGAAAGCGCCACTGGCACTTATGGCCTCTGGTAAATACCCTTTGTTAAGTAACACCGCCTCTCCGGTCTCAATGTTTGTAGCTACGCAGAAAAAAGGAATGGGAAGTTCATTAAAATCCTTCACATGGCTTACATGTTGAAGCAATCTGGAAAGGAGATTATACACATTTTGCCCTCGTGATATGGCAGAAGGGAACTTTACTTTAAACCCGGTAAAGGGAAGGGTAAGTGCATAGCGTTCCTGATCATCCCGCTCGTAAAAGGTTTTGACGTTTCTGGGAAGCTGATCCTGGATAAGTTTTTCAAATTCTACCTGTCTGAAAATAGAATCTAATTGTTTGGCAGAATATCCGGAAGCATACAATGCTCCTATAATGGCACCCATACTGGTGCCACCAATATAATCAATACGAATACCGGCTTCTTCAATTACTTTTAAAGCCCCAATATGGGCAAACCCTTTGGCACCACCCCCACTTAATACCAAACCTACTTTTACATCTTCACTTTGGGTTTGCTGCCCATACAGTGGAAGAAGATTTCCCAGCACCAAAATCCACAACAGTTTTTTCATTACCTGAAAATAGTTATTTTTCATGTAAGCTTTCATAAATTTTATGGGCTTTTGAGGGGCCTATTACTATTGACAGTTTATCTATAGAAGCTTCTTTTATTCTCTTTACCGATCCAAACTGTCTAAGCAGTTTATTGGCAGTTTTTTGGCCTATTCCTTCTATCTCTTCCAATTCAGAATCGAGAGCAGCTTTGCTTCGCTTATTGCGATGAAAAGTTATCCCGAAACGATGTGCTTCATTACGAAGATACTGTATTACTTTCAGGGTTTCCGACTTTTTATCCAGGTACAGGGGTAATGAATCACCCGGATAATAGATTTCCTCCAGTTTTTTCGCGATCCCAATAATAGCTATACGCCCCCTGAGATCAAGTTTTTCAAGGCTTTTTAAGGCAGATGACAATTGTCCTTTTCCGCCATCAATAACAATGAGCTGAGGCAACGGCTCATCTTCTTCTACCATTCTTTTATAACGTCTGTACACTACTTCTTCCATCGATGCAAAATCATCCGGACCCGTTACGGTTTTAATATTAAAATGGCGATACTCTTTTTTACTGGGTTTTCCATCCCTAAATACTACACAGGCTGCTACGGGATTGCTTCCCTGAATATTGGAATTATCGAAACATTCTATATGGTAGGGTTCTGAAGACAGTCTCAGATCTTTTTTCATTTGTGTCATTATTCTTTTCACATGTCGGTCCGGGTCTATCACTTTTGCCTGCTTAAAACGTTCCTGCCTGAAATGCCTGGCATTACGTTCTGATAATTCTACGATACGCTTTTTATCTCCCAGTTTAGGAATTGTTATTTTTGCGTTACCTGCTACATGTACTTCAAATGGGAGAAATATCTCATCAGATTGTGAATGGAATCTTTGCCTTAACTCAGTAATGGCCAGTTCCAGTAACTCCTTATCGGTCTCATCCAGTTTTTTCTTTAACTCTACGGTATGTGACCTTATAATAGCACCATAAGAAAGCTGCAAAAAGTTTACATAAGCATAGGTTTCATCAGACACTATGGAAAAAACATCTACATTGTTAATACCCGGATTAACAATGGTAGATTTTACCTGATAGTTTTCGAGTATTTCTATTTTTTCTTTTACTTTCTGAGCTTCTTCATACGCCATGTTGGCTGCCAGTTCTTTCATTTGATCACGAAATGATGCCAATGAACCTTTGAAATCTCCTTTAATTATTTTTCGTATCTCAGAGACTTGAGCTTCATACGCATCTGCAGTCTGCAGGCCTTCACAGGGACCTTTACAATTCCCCAGGTGGTACTCAAGACAAACTTTGTACCTACCGGCCTCAATTTTTTCCTGAGAGAGGTCATAGTTACAGGTTCTAAGCGGGTAGAGCCCCCGTATAAGGTCAAGCAGGGTGCGTACTGTTTTCATGCTGGTATATGGCCCGTAATATTCCGAACCGTCTTTAATAAGTTTTCGGGTGGGAAAAACGCGCGGGAACCTTTCTTTTTTAATACATATCCAGGGATATGATTTATCATCTTTCAATAAAACATTATATCGAGGCCTGTATTTTTTTATGAGATTATTTTCAAGTAAAAGGGCATCTGTTTCTGTTTGCACCACAATATGTTTTACTGTTGTGATCTTACTTACCAGTACCCGGGTTTTTCCGGTATTGTGATTTTTTTGAAAGTATGAGGCAACCCTCTTCTTAAGGCTTTTAGCCTTTCCTACATAAATAATTTTATCATTTTTATCATAGAATTCATATACTCCCGGGCTGTCGGGAAGGGTTTGAATTTGTATTTGAACCGGAATCTTTGCCATGGCTTTCAAATATGAGTCTAAAGATATAAATGATAATAATTTTCAAACCTGTTTTAGTAAATTATATTTTTTTAATACCTTGCAGATACTTGTTGTACTGTTGCCCCTCTTTTTTCGAATCTTACAGCATGAACGAAATGTCAATACTTCCGCATAAAATCTTGAATGAAGAGTTTTTCTACAGGGAGACAGCAGAGATGACCCGTACAGGTGGCTGGTACGTTGATGCAAATACTATGATAGCCTATTGGGATGATATGGTAAGGGAAATTCATGAAGTTGAACCAGGATACGATCCTAATGTTAATAAGGGTATAAGCTTTTACATTGATGGAGATCGTGAAATCATCACAAAAACTTTTTTCAAATGTGTTAAGGAAGGAGAGGAATTCGATATGCAGTTGCGCATTAAAACCGCAAAAAACAACGTTATCTGGATACGAACCAAAGGGAAAGCAGTAAAGAAAAATGGTAAGATCATTGGTGTACGCGGTATTTTTCAGGATATTGACCTTCAAAAAAGGAAAGAGCTAAAACTGCAAAAAACACTTACCGTTATACAATCTCAAACAGAAAAACTACAGAGTTTTGCGCATATAGTATCTCATAACCTTCGTTCTCATTCCGGAAATCTTGAACTTATGTTTACGCTACTTGATGAGCTTAAAGATGAAAATGAAAAGAAGCATTATATCAAACAGTCCAGGCAAATATGTAATAGCTTGAATGAAACTATTGAGCAACTTAACGAAATTCTCATCACAAGAAAATGGAATGAAGAGCTTGTTGACGTAAACCTTAAAGATAGCCTGTACAGAGCAAAAAAGTTGTTATCAAAAAGCATTAAAGAGCAACAGGCCACCATTATAGAAAAGTTTGATGCTTTTGAGACTATAAAACATTTACATATATCAATAGACAGCATTTTGTTTAACCTATTATCAAACGCTTTAAAATTCAGCCATCCGGAAAGGCCTCCTGTAATTGAAATATCCACTCAAATAGAAAAAGGAGAGAAAATACTCATTTTTGCAGATAATGGTTTGGGTATTGATATGAAAAAGTACGGACATAAAATTTTTGGCTTGTATAAAACTTTTCACGACCATAAAGAGGCTCGTGGCCTGGGTCTTTTTACTGTTAAATATCATGTTGAGCAGCTAAACGGACAAATAGAAATTGACAGCCAGGTGAACCTGGGAACTCGTTTTACAATTATATTTAATGAAACCTGTTGATATCACTTGCATCATTGATGATGACCCTTTTTATACTGAAATGTTAAAAAGAATTATTGGTATTAAAAGATTCTCAGAGCAGGTACTGGTTTTTGAGAATGGGAAAGAAGCGCTTGACTTTTTTCAGGATACTATTCATGAAAAAGATGAAAGTAAACTACCAAAGCTTTTATTGCTGGATATAAATATGCCTGAAATGGACGGATGGGAGTTTTTAAACGCTTTTGAAACTTTTAAAGACAAATACCAAAAAGAGATCATCATTTATCTGGTTAGCTCTTCTATTAATCCCAAAGATATTATGAGAGCCAAAGAAATAGCACTGGTAACAGACTATTTTGTAAAGCCTATTTCCATAAGTCAGTTAGAGCATATTTTTAAGAGCGTATCCTGTAAGTAGTAAATTATGTTTACTAATTAAACTAATTCAAAAACGCGTTACGTACGAAAATTCGGTTTCTATATATCCAAAATTTGCAGGAAATCGTATTTTTTTCTTAATAAATAACCAATATGGTGTGTATTTTGTCGAAATTATATGCTTTTTATCGATTCCTTAACAAACGTTTTATTATATTAGCATAACCTAAAAAAAAGGTTATGGAAATGTATATTTTAGCCCTTGTTGTGTATCTTTCGTTATTTGTAACTGCTATTTTCGTTACGAGGTTCTTTAAGTCGAGAACCGTAGTTGCGCGGCAAAACTTTTCTGATAAGGTTAATGACCACGTTCGGGAAGGCTTTCTTACAGGGCCTGACATGATTACTTCGATTGATTAATTCCTATGGAAAAAAATGCTTTGCGTGAAAAATACCGTACCCTACGCAAAAGTATTGACACTAAGTCCCGAATTTCCCAAAGTATTGCAATTGCCAACCAGGCTTTAAAGCTTCCTGTCTGGAGTTTTCGTGTTTATCATGTTTTCTTGACTATAGAAGAACAAAAAGAAGTAGATACCAGTTTTCTTATTACCATACTTCAAGGCAAAGACAAAGAGATAGCCATATCAAGGTCGTGTTTTGAGAGCATGCAGATGCAACACTTTTTGCTTACCGATGGTACCCTCCTAAAAAAAAGCAAATATCATATTCCCGAACCGGTGTCAGGTATAGAAATCCCGGTTTCCAGTATAGATGTCGTTTATGTACCGCTGCTTGCCTATGATGTAAAGGGAAATCGTATAGGGTATGGAAAAGGTTTTTATGATCGTTTTCTTTCTTCCTGTAAAGCTTCAGTAATTAAAGTGGGGCTCTCTTTTTTTGAGCCGGAACCATCTATTACAGACGTAACTGATACTGATATGCGCTTAGACTACTGCGTGACTCCACATAAAATATACACCTTTTAAAGAAAAAAGAAAGTGCCCGGTATATTACCGGGCACCTGAAAAAGAGAAGTAATTCTGAGAATGGATTAATTAGACATTACATTCCATGCTGCTTGAGCATTAGCTTTTCCGTGCCCGAAAATAGGATTACTTCGGGATGGAAAGTCACTCGTAGCTTTTAATGCAGATACTACGTCTGCTCTGGGCCGGGTAGATGTCTTACCCCAAACTATGGCAGCTATGCCAGCCATGGTTGCAGTTGCTACCGAGGATCCTCCAATTGTGGTAGGCCAGTTGCTGGTCCTGGCCATAGCTAAAGGAGTAGTACCATTAGATTGTTGCATCACTACCGCAAAATCTACAGTGGGCCCCTGAACACAATCTACACATCTTTCATAAGTTGTTGTAATTCCGGTTACGCCCATTACTACTTCACCTCCGTATTCTGTCATATTTGCAGGGAATACTATGTTACTTAGATTGGCAAACGGCACAGAGAACCATGAAGCGTAAGCAGCTGTACCAGCCGCTGCAAAATTAAGTTTTCCTCTTTCGTACGCATACACAATGGCATCTGCTACTTCAGTAATACGCACAACATTACCCATGCTTAGGCTGGTAATACGAATGTTGGCAGTATTACCAGATACATAGTAAGCATCTGTTACTGCTCTAATAGCAGCACTTCCAAAAATAAGTACACCTTCAGCCACTTTGTAGCTATAAAGGTTACTTCCATAAGCAACCCCCACCATAGTACCTATACCTCTTCTGGGAGCTGCAATAGTACCGGCCAGAGCCGTACCATGCCCACAAAAATCATCTACTGACTGTGACCGGTCAAGTAAATTCCAGGTACTCAGGGTTCGCCCGGTAACATAACCCGCATTCAAACCACTGGTAGAAGACAGGCTTCCCTGGCTAAGCCCTAAGCCGGTATCAAGAATAGCCACACCAATACCTTTACCGGTACCTCTGCCGGAAACGCCTCCGGTCTCCCAGGCTTCTTTGATTTTGTGATAACGATAATTCCACGATATTTTCGCATCGGGTGCAATGGTAGCATAGTCAAAATTAGGTCGTAAACTAAAATTAGGTCCATAAGTACCACAACCTACGGTGTAAAGACCGCTTCCTTCCGGAGTGGTCTGCTCATAATTTTTAGTGATCTCTTCTACAAACGGATGATATGTAGGCTCTACATATCGTACATTTTCAGATTGACGTAAGGCTTTTAGCGTTTCAATACTGTTTATTTTAAGGTACAGGCTAAGAAACTTATCGTTCTCATATACGATCATCTCCGAACGATCGGTCTGGCCGCTCTCTGCCTCTTTCTCAGAAGCTATTTGTAAAAGCTCGCTTTTAATCTTCAGGATCTCTCCAGACAACCCTCTTTTTTCAATATCGTTATCCAACATGAACTGTCTGGATTGTTCTGTACTCCATCCAGAAACTTTGTAGCCCACTATAGCAATCTGTTCAGACAGTAACATGGCACTCCAAACTACATTATCAGGAGCAGAACTCCAGTCAAAAGAAGTACCGGTGCGATTAATAGTTTCTACAATGTAATCATCGAGTTGATTTTTACTCAAGATACCGGTCTGCTCTTCAGCTACCGCCGTGGGTTCTTCCACAGTAAACTCCTCATCCCTGCTACAGGACACGGCCAGTAACATAGCTGAAACACCTAATGTTACCAGTACTTTTCTAATCATTTTTTTCATAGTTAATAGATTAAGTAGTTAATAAACTTATGAGCAAAAATAATCATATATATTATTATTCCCAATTCTTTTGTAAGAATTTTACTATATTTAATGTTTTGCCAGAAAAGTCGGTTTTTTTGTAAAAAAACATCCAAATATTTTTCAAATAGTTAAAAATTACTATACTTTTATTTTATGGCAATTGTTAACTTACGTAATAACACTTAGTTAAAAACCTTTCAGCACCTTGTTAATTCACAATTATACATGTAGGAATTAGATATTTTTTTCTATATTAGTTACCTTATAAACGTATGATTTGTCCCATAAATCTCAAGGCATTTAGAAAATGTTTAAGGAGCTTACCTTAAAATCGCTTTCTGAAGTACTCGATTTCCATTACTGGACCCTGGATAAGTCTGATCTCCAGGAGTCATGGTCGGAAGGTTTTTTCAGTGTTTTCGGGTATGAAGAAATGAACCTGTCTTTAACAGATTTTGCCAAGAATTTTGTCCATGAGAATGATGTACAAATTATTTTGGAAAACTTTCGGGATTATATAAAATACGATCTTCCCTTTCAACTGGAGATACGGGTAAAAACTTTTAATAATCAATATCACTGGCTGCTCTGTAAAACAGATACTTCTACAGAACAATTGATCAATTCAGACTCTTTTTTCATTGTTTTTCAGGATATAAACGATAAAAAGAAGTACCAGATACGGTATGAAGAAAATAAGTTTTTTTATCAGGAAAGTGCTGAAATGACCAGAACAGGGGGTTGGTTCATAGACTTTGTTCATCAAAAAACATATTGGGACCGGGGTGTTCGTAAAATTCTTGAGTTAAAAAAAAGTACACCGCCTACCGTTAAAAAAGGTCTGGAACATATAACTAAAAACTATTACTTCTATACGTTGCGCCATTTTATCGCGTGCACTCTTGGCCATGCTTTCAGGATACAGATACGCATGAGCACTTCAAAAAACAGGCATTTCTGGGCGGTTATTATAGGAAAACCTGTTTTTAATGAGAAACAGCATCTTATTGGTATTAGAGGAGTTATACAGGATATTGACACTTTAAAGCTGAAAGAACTGCATTTACAGGACTCTATGGATATTATCGCCACTCAAAACGCACGGCTTTTTAATTTTGCCCATATTGTTTCTCATAACCTGAGGTCACATTCAAGTAACCTCCAACTGGTAACCGAGCTTATTAATCAAGCAACTGATGAAAAAGAAAAAAATGAACTCTTACATACGGTGACACAAATATCAAACAGTCTTAATATTACTATTGAACACCTTAACGAAGTTGCCGCTATACATACACAAATTAACAAAAAACCAAAAAAGATAAGTTTTGAAAAAACTTTACAAGTAGTAACTGCTTCCATAAACCAGATCATTACACAGGAAAAAGCAACTATTGAAGCTGATTTTTCCGAGGCGCGTACTATAAATTACATCCCTGCTTATCTTGAAAGTATATTGTTAAACCTGATCACCAATGCTATTAAATACAAACACCCTAAAAGAGATCCTATTATAAAAATACAAACCCGTAAAACAAAAGACAGAGTATCAATGACTATAACCGATAATGGTATAGGTATTGACCTTAAATTATTCGGGACAAAAATATTTGGAATGTACAAAACATTTCACAGTAAAAAAGACGCTGTTGGTATAGGTCTTTTTATCACTAAAAACCAAATTGAATCACTTAACGGTACTATTGAAGTTACCAGTGAGGTAAACCAGGGGTCCTGTTTTAAAATCAACTTTTAGTACAGATTATTAATGAATGACAACAAACCTATAGAGCTTGCCTGCATTATTGATGACGACAAAATATATGTAAGTCTGGTAAAGCGCATCATAGAATCAAAGAATCTTAGCCGGGAACTTTTAATTTTTAGCAACGGAAAAGAAGCACTTGACTATTTTGAAAAAGTTTTTAACGGGCCCAGGAATATCAGGGTTCCTAATATCATACTGCTGGATCTCAATATGCCGGTCATGGACGGGTGGCAGTTTCTTGAACACTTTATGAAGATAGAAAAACGACATCAAAAAGTTATTACCCTGTATATTGTAAGTTCATCTATTGACCCTAATGATGTAGCAAAAGCCCATGACCTGTCATCAGTTTCCGGCTATATCATTAAACCGGTAATGCCTAAGGAACTAGAAACCCTTTTTAAGCAGGAGGTTGATTAGTGGTTTCGGCAGGAGGAAATGCTTTTTTGTTAAAAACCAGCAGAATACCCACTCCTGTACTTATGGCTGTGTCTGCCAGATTAAAAACAGGTTCAAAAAAACGAAAGCTTTCACCTCCTAACCAGGGTACCCAGTCTGGCCAGGTAGTATCAACCATAGGAAAGTACAACATATCTACTACTTTTCCATGAAAAAGGGTTCCATAGGGATCCTTTGCAAATAAAGTAGCCGTTTTACCATAGCTTTCATCAAAAATGAGTCCGTAAAAAACAGAGTCTATAATATTTCCCAAAGCCCCTGCAAAAATAAGTGAAATGGAAAAAATCAGGATAGAAGGTCCTTTTCTTAAGATTGTTTTATAGAGCCAGTACCCAATTCCCACTATGGCAAAAAGCCTGAAAATAGTTAAAAACAATTTGGCAGAACGATCTGAAATGGGAACTATATCGCTTATTCGGGTACCCCAGGCGGCCCCTTCGTTTTCTATTAATAATATTTTGAACCAGTTGGTTACATGTATCATTCCCTCACTTCCATAAACGAAATGAGTTTTAATATAGATTTTTACAATCTGATCCAGTAATAATACAATGGCTATTACCAGAGTAGCTTTCTTCAATGACATAACAATAAAATAACGGGCAAAAAAGGATCATTTCCTTTTTTTTTCAACAAAGGCCAAAAATAAGAATATTATTCGGGTTTATTTATGTAAACGTTTCCTCGTTTTGACGTTGCATGAATATAGGTCTTATACGTTTTTTTTGCTTTGCCTTCTACCCTGCCATACAGAGAAGTAGCTTGCACATTGGCTTCGGGGCTAAGAATATGAATATTGCCTTTATTCACAGTAACTTCCAAAAATCCGGTAACTTCTTCCAGATAACAATGTGCATCATCGAGCTTTATCGCTATTTTCTCGTATTTGCCTTTAATTATGGAAAAAGCATCTCCTCCTTTTATACTAACTATCCTGCTTTCAGGAATACGCACTTCCAGCGAAACAGAAATCACTTTATGCGCACTCAGTTTATCATCTGGTAATGTGAATGCCGGGTTCCAAACCAATCTGATACTGAGTTCTCCCGGAGTGGGTTTTTGAATTACCGGAAATATCTCTTCTGTAAATTCGCCTTCTGTTTTGAGTGTAACGGTTATTTGTTGAGATGTATGGGTGGTTACTTTGAGTGCAGAAGCCATGCGGCTGTCTATTTGAATACGTGTTATCTTACTGCCGGAGATCTCTCTGGTAACCTGATGTTGTGCGTACGAAATACGCACTAACAAAAAAACAACAGTAAAAAAAGGAATACATTTCACAAATAAAAAGAAAGCGCCCCTGAAGGCGCTTTTTATAAAACTTTATACATTATTTCTGCATATTTTTTGCTTCTATGCTTAAGGTTGCATGCGGCACTAGTTTGAGGCGTTCCTTATTAATAAGTTTTCCGGTTACCCGGCAAATCCCATAAGTTTTATTCTCAATTCTTGCTAATGCATTTTTAAGATCGCGAATAAACTTTTCCTGACGAATAGCCAGTGCCGTATTCGCTTCTTTACTCATAGTCTCAGAACCTTCTTCAAAAGCTTTAAACGTGGGGGACGTATCATCTGTACCATTATTTCCATCATTCATATAAGAGCTTTTCAAGAGTTCCATATCTTGTTTGGCTTTTTCTATTTTGGCTTCTATTAAAGCCTTAAATTCTTCCAAATCTTTGTCTGAATACCTAACTTTAACATCTTCACTCATAATCTTAATGTTTTTGAATAAACAATCTGGTTTGTATATCGTCAAATACTACTTCTGTGCCATTTTCCATATGGTCTTCAAAATCTAACTCTGCGGTGAGGGTTTCTGCCTTGATGTAATCTAAATTACTTCGTACAGCTTGTTCAACGAGTCCGTTTTTCTGAAGTCTCACATGTATCCTGTCTGTTACTTCAAAGCCTGAATCTTTCCTGAGGTTTTGAATGCGGTTTACCAATTCTCTAGCTACCCCTTCTTCTCTGAGATCATCAGTAATGGTAACATCTAAGGCTACAGTAAGCGCACCTGAGTTGGCCACTAACCATCCTTCAATATCCTGAGATGAAATCTCTACTTCATCTAATTCTAAATTAATCTTTTTTCCGTTAATGTCAAGGGGTAAAATCCCTGATTGTTCCAGTTTTTGTATTTCAACAGTATTTATTTGCTGTATAGCACTGGAAATCAACTTCATGTCTTTCCCATATTTGGGTCCTAACACCTTAAAGTTAGGTTTTATATGTTTTACTAAAATGCCCGAAGCATCATCAAGCAACTCTATTTCCTTTACATTTACTTCAGCTTTTATAAGTGCTGATACTGCTTCTATCTCTTCCCGTTGCTCCTCATTGAGTACTGGTATCATAATACGTTGCAGTGGTTGACGCACACGTATCATTTCTTTTCTTCTAAGGGAAAGTACTAAAGACGAAATGGTTTGCGCCTTTTCCATCTTACTTTCCAGTTTTCGGTCAATGATCGCTTCGTTAAACGAAGGAAAATCAGCCAAATGTACACTTTCAAAGTTTTCTTTTTGTGTAGCTCCCGTTAAATCTCTATAAAGTCTGTCCATATAAAAAGGGGCAATAGGGGCTCCTAATTTAGCAATAGTAACCAGACAGGCATATAACGTTTGATATGCCGAAATCTTATCTTCTTCCTGCCCGTTCATACCATTTTTTATGTTCTGGGCGGGTTTCCAAAACCTTCTTCTGCTAAGTCTTACAAACCAGTTACTAAGATTTTCCTGCACAAACTCTGAAATGGCCCTTGCAGCTTTGGTAGGCTCATAATCTGTATAAAAAGTATCTACTTTTTTGATAAGCGAATGCAACTCGGAAAGAATCCAACGGTCTATTTCGGGACGTTTTTCTATAGGAACATCGGGTTCTTTATATTGAAATCTGTCAATATTGGCATAAAGACTGAAAAAGGAATATGTATTATAAAGGGTCCCAAAAAATTTACGCCGTACTTCGGCAATGCCCTCCAGGTCAAATTTTAGATTATCCCAGGGGTTGGCATTACTTATCATGTACCAGCGGGTAGCATCCGGCCCATACGCTTTAAGTGTTTCAAAGGGGTCTATGGCATTGCCTAAACGCTTAGACATTTTTTGTCCGTTTTTATCGAGCACTAATCCATTAGATACTACATTTTTATAGGCAACCGAATCAAAAACCATGGTAGCAATGGCATGCAATGTATAAAACCATCCCCGCGTTTGATCTACCCCTTCAGCTATATAATCAGCCGGGAAGGAGGTTTTTTCATCAATTTTTTCTCTGTTTTCAAAAGGATAATGCCATTGAGCATAGGGCATAGCACCCGAATCAAACCAAACATCAATAAGATCTGATTCTCTTCTCATAGGTTTCCCTGAAGGCGATGCCAAGACAATCTTGTCAACCACATTTTTATGAAGATCTACCTTTTCATAATTCTCTTCACTCATATCACCTGCCACAAAATCTTCAAAGATATCGTTTGACATAAATCCTGCGGTAACGGCTTTCTGCATTTCCGTTTTCAATTCTGCTACAGAGCCAATAACTATTTCCTCTTTTCCGTCTTCAGTGCGCCATACCGGTAAGGGTATTCCCCAAAAACGAGAACGGGAAAGGTTCCAGTCATTAGCATTGGCTAGCCAATTGCCAAAACGCCCTTCTCCTGTGGCCTGAGGTTTCCAGTTAATGGTCTGGTTAAGTGCAAACATACGGTCTTTAACCTCGGTTACTTTTATAAACCAGGAATCAAGCGGATAATAGAGTATGGGTTTATCAGTTCTCCAACAATTGGGATAACTGTGAATATATTTTTCTACCTTAAATGCCCTGTTGGCCTCTTTTAGAGCGATCGCGATCTCTACATCTACTGATCTTTCAGGGGCTTCACCTTCGTCATAGTATTCGTTTTTAACATATTTGCCTCCCAGATCTCCCAGTTCAGGGCGAAAACGACCCTGAAGATCTACCAGGGGTACGGGTACGTCATTTTCATCAAGCACCAGCATTGGAGGTACTTCGGGCACCGCTTCGCGGGCAACTTTTGCATCATCGGCACCAAAAGTAGGAGAGGTGTGCACAATCCCGGTACCGTCTTCGGTTGTCACAAAATCTCCGGTAATTACTCTAAAAGCATTTTCAGCATTACGATAGGGTAATGTATATGGTAAAAGCTGTTCATACCGTATCCCTTCCATTTCCTTTCCGGTAAACTCCTTAACCACCATATAAGGTATCTTCTTGGCTTTGCCTGTATAGGCAGCAAGATCTTCTTCTGTAGCTGCAGGTTGAAACTTTTCGCTAAACTGCTTTCCTACCAGCGATTTGGCAAGGATAACATTTACGGGCTGATGGGTGTATTGGTTATACGTTTTAACCAGTACATACTCTATAGCCGGCCCTACGGTAAGGGCTGTATTTGAAGGTAAGGTCCAGGGAGTAGTGGTCCAGGCTAGTATGTAAATATCTCCATAATGCCTTAAAAAATCAGGAAGGGTCTCTTCCTTTGTTTTAAATTGAGCCACTACTGTAGTATCGGTAACATCCTGATAGGTTCCCGGCTGATTGAGCTCATGTGAGCTGAGGCCTGTACCTGCTTTAGGAGAGTAGGGTTGTATAGTGTACCCTTTATACAGAAGTCCTTTATCGTAAATTTGCTTAAGCAGCCACCATACGGTCTCCATATACTTGGACTTATAGGTGATATAAGGATCCTGCATATCTACCCAATATCCTATTTTACGGGTCATGTCATTCCAGACATCTGTATATTTCATAACCGCTTCTCTACAGGCAGCATTATACTGCTCAACAGATATCTTTTTACCTATATCTTCTTTCGTTATTCCCAGGGCTTTTTCTACGCCCAACTCTACGGGTAAGCCATGTGTATCCCATCCTGCTTTTCGTTTTACCTGATATCCTTTTTGAGTTTTATACCGACAAAAAATATCTTTAATGGCCCGGGCCATAACATGATGAATACCCGGAAGCCCATTGGCCGAAGGAGGCCCTTCAAAAAACACAAAAGGCTCTTTGCCTTCACGGGTAGAAATACTTTTTTCAAAAATATCATGCGCTTCCCAGTAATTCAGTATTTCCTGAGCTACCTGAGGAAGGTCGAGTTCATTATATTCTGCAAACTTCATTATAAGACAGGTTCCATTGCTAAATTAGGTCTGCGAAATTACTAAATTTCAATGAATTGAACCTTTAAGAAACCGCAAAATGTATAGAATTTTCGCATCCTTAAGGCATTAATGAAAAGCTAACCCGTCTTCCCGGGTACCCATGAAAATAATTTCAAAAAATAAAACCGGGGGCGGCTCGGTAATTTTAGAAAAAGGCATACAATCAGTTAGAACTGACTTCTTGAACTGTTCTCTAAAACAAATATCGTACACTCATAATGAGATTACGCCCGGGTGCAGCAATTCCGGAAGAGTACATACGGTATCGCTGGTCTGTTATATTTTCCAATGCTATATTGGTTTCCAGTCTGGAAGATATTTTATATTGCGTACGCAGATTAAGGGTGTACCATGATGGAGAAAACGGGTTTCCATTCTCATCTATGGCATAAATAAAAGGTTTGTTCTGCTCAGAAGGTGCAAGGTCTTCAAAAGCGATCTCTCCATTAAAGTTGGCAAAAAGGCTTATTTTAAATTTCTGTCCGGTCCAGATAAGGTGTGCATCACCAAACAAGGGTGCCGCATGCCTCAAAGCAGCCGTTTCCCCATTTTCCAACTCTTCTTCTCCCCTGGTAAGTGTGACATGAGAAACAAAGGAGAGTGCCTGGGTTATATAGGCATCAAGGCCCAGTTCAAAACCATATGACCTTGCTTTGGCTGCATTTTGTATGGCCTGCACATTACTGGGCTCACCCTGATAATCTATAACCGACTCACCATTTAAGGAAAAATCACGCCTTACCAGTGCATCATCAAGAAGTGTGTAAAAGGCGGCTACTCCAATAATTAAACGATCATTAAAGTTTTTACGAATACCTAATTCTGCATTATATGCGTATTCAGGGTCCAGATTGGGGTTTGGTACAATAACCGAACCGGGCTCTGAGTCAAAAACCTTCCCGATATCGTCAATATTCGGCGCTCGAAAAGCTGTGGTTCCATTAAGGGTTATCTGCCAGCTTTCAGTGGGTAGCCAGCTTAATCCCAAACTACCGGTAAACGCCCCGGTATTGATATTGGCTTCTTCAAAAGGAAAATCAAAAAAACGATTGTTTTTGCTAAAAGAAGCATCCAGTAAAACCTGATTGTACCTAACTCCGGATAATAAGGTGAGCTTTGGATCTATCTTATATTCAACATTTGTGTACGCCGCAATAGATTGCCAGGTAGAACCATCCGGATATCTGGAAGGTGCTTCATTTCTTTCTCCCGTTTGAATATTAAATGTGTTTCCCCTGGAGTTTATAGCATTAAATACATATTCTAATCCGTAAAAAACCCCTAAACGTTCATGTACTCTTTTTTCAAAATCCAGATTCATTGAATAGGCATCTACATTTTCACGAGTAGTATTCCGTATGTCTGACTGGAAATTACGGTCATTACGGCTTTCCTGAAAGTTTTGATAGGCCAGAGTAGCCCTCACATTATCATAAAAATGACCATTACCTTTCTTCGACACTCTAAAATTGGTCATTAACCAGCGTTGAGGGCCATAAAACCATTCTGCTGACCGGGGCTGGCCATTTCTGGTACGTAAAAGACGGTCATATCTCGCATAATCTGAAGTAGAGGAGTAATACACACCCAAATCAAAGTTCCAGGTTTCATTAGGTTGAAATGCTATTTTTTGCATTAAGTTGATCTGATCGTATCCGGTAAACACCTGCTCTTTCGGGTTACTGTTAGTAATTATTTGGTCTTCGCCCTCCACACGTTTTACAAAACTGGGCCGTAAATACTCTTCAGGCCCGTGATTTCCCATTCTGAGATCATCAAAATCTGTATAGCTTACACTGCTGAGAAAACCCCACTTCCCTGCTGAAAGGTTAAGGTCTGCATGCACCGTACGCTCATTGTTAGCTGTAGAATAGCGTGTAAGAGCAGAACCTCTGACTTCAAATTCTTCATTTGCTGATAAACCGGGAGCTTTGGTATAAAAATTCATAACGCCGCCTACGGCATCACTCCCGTAAATTACCGAACCTGCTCCAAATATAATCTCTGTACGATCTACAGAAAACGGATCTATAGAGATCACATTTTGTACATTCCCTCCTCTAAAGATCGCTGTATTCATTCTTACGCCATCTACGGTTAGTAATAAACGATTGGTAGCAAAACCCCTTATCATGGGACTCCCTCCTCCCAACTGGCTTTTCTGAACAAAAACCTGCCCGCTGTTTTGAAGGAAATCTGCCGCTGTTTGTGGATTGGTAAATGTGACTACCTCAGACCTCAGTGTACTTATTTTTTGAGGAATATCTCTTCGTTGTTGTTCCCATTTTGAGATAGAAACTACAATTTCATCTAACAATTCAGATTTGGGATACATATAAACCACACCTCTGCCCATTACCGTCTTTTTAACCAGCCTTTCTTCATTGTACCCGTAAAGCCTGAAAAATATTTTTTCATTACGTTCAAAGACACTGATATCTACCTCACCTTTCTCATTGGTTAGGGCTGTTTTTGTTTTATCCTGATTGTACACCGCAACGTTAAAAAGAGGCTCTGAGGTTTCACGGTCAATTACACGAATGGTCTGACTGAATAAAAAACCTGAAAACAATAAAAAGAAAAGAGATACGTAAAAGTGTCTGTACATATTAGTTAAAGATTTCATTTAAAACAGTAATTGATCTTGGCTTTTTAAAGCCGTGTATGTGTAACTGGTAAAAGGTGAGTAACGTTTTTAACAGTGCAGAACGTTCTGCCTTACGAAGCGGTATTTGTACACCTTTGTCATAACTGGTTGCCAGAAACTGTTTAAAAACAACCAGCTCATTATCCCCAATACCCGTAGAGGTGGCCCTTCTGGTAAAAGCGCCTTCCTGTAAATCAAAAAAGGGCAGAGAACTCTCTGAATTATCAGGATAAAAACCCAGGTACCTGGTTAATTGAATTAAAAATATCATATGAAAATTTGCTGTCTCATCATGAGTGTCCAGCCATTGGAGAGATGTTTCTACAAATTGATACATAATTTTATTCGCTTCTTCTTCATGAATAGCATTGGCAAGGACTTCTGCAATAAAAAAAGCAATTGCTCCTTTCTTAATATCTGCGTACACACTCGTATAGGTATAGTACACCCGTGCTTCCCTTAAATGCTGGAGACTCGCCTTATTATTATGAGACGCTACGATTTCCAACTGGGTAAGTGGTTGAAAATACGCTGCCTTTAGTTTTCCTTTTTTGGATTTCAAAACCCCTTTAAGCAGGTATGAATGGATTCCTGAGGAAGCGGTCAAACATTTAACGATTAGACTGGTATCTCCATACTTAATGGCAGATAACACTATGGCCTTGGTAGAAACAATCATGCCTTTTAGCCCGTCAAAAACTCTGACAGCAATTTTACTATTCTTTTTTTACAAGTGGAAACTTTTATACGTTTTCTATACACATTTAACACTTATTCGCGTATTTTCCAATCATTCTTATTGTGCTTATGTAATGCAAAGCCTCTCATGTGTTACCATGAGAGGCTTTCTTAAAAACACTTGGAATATAAATAATTATTTTTTATACAACACCCTGTGCAAGCATGGCATCTGCCACTTTAACAAAACCGGCAATGTTAGCTCCTTTTACATAATTGGTAAAACCATTGGAGTGACCATATTGTAAACAGGATTTATGAATGTTATTCATAATTCCTTTAAGTCTTTCATCTACTTCTTCTCGTGTCCAGCTATAACGAAGGGAGTTTTGCGCCATTTCCAAACCGGAGACAGCTACCCCACCTGCATTAGATGCTTTTCCGGGTGCAAACAGAATCTGGGCTTCATGAAAAGCCTCAACAGCTTCAGGAGTGCAGGGCATATTAGCACCTTCGCTCACACAAATACATCCGTTTTTAATAAGTTGTTTGGCATCATCCCCATTTAACTCGTTCTGCGTTGCACAGGGCAAAGCTACGTCACAGGGTACTTCCCAGGGAGTTTTTCCTTCAAAGAACTCGGCAGACGGGTATTTTTCAACATATTCAGATATACGCCCCCGTTTCTCATTCTTAAGTTCCATGACAAAGTTAAGTTTTTCTTCATCTATACCGTCTTTGTCATAAATATACCCTCCGGAATCAGAAAGCGTGAGTACTTTTCCTTCCAAATGTAAGACTTTCTCAGCTGCATACTGTGCCACATTTCCCGAACCTGAAATTACCACATTTTTACCTTTTAGCCCATTTTCTTTGGTGCCTAACATATTGGCTGCGAAATATACATTTCCGTAACCAGTGGCTTCAGGCCTTATGAGAGAACCACCCCAGGAAATACCTTTACCGGTAAGCACCCCGGTGAATTCGTTTCTAAGACGTTTGTACTGCCCAAACATATAGCCAATTTCACGACTTCCTACGCCTATGTCTCCTGCGGGAATATCTGTGTTGGGGCCTATATGGCGAAAAAGCTCTGACATAAAGCTCTGGCAAAAACGCATTACCTCTTCATTGGATCTCCCTTTTGGATCAAAATCTGACCCCCCTTTACCGCCTCCCATAGGAAGAGTAGTAAGACTGTTTTTAAACACCTGTTCAAAAGCCAGGAACTTAAGAATACTCAGATTCACAGAAGGATGAAACCTAAGCCCTCCTTTATAAGGGCCAATGGCCGAGTTCATTTCAATACGGTACCCGCGATTTACCTTGATCTCACCTGAATCATCTACCCAGGGAACACGAAACATAATTACCCTTTCGGGCTCTACCATTCGCAATAGCACATTATTGCCATGATACATGTCACTTTCTACTATGTAAGGGATTACTGTTTCTGCTACTTCCCTTACCGCCTGAAGAAATTCGGGTTCATGATGATTTCTTATCATCACTAATTCCAGGAACTCATTTATTTTTTCTTCCATAAGGTATTCTAAATAAAGAATTGAAAAATATATAATAATACGTGGCAAATATACGTTTTATGCAAAAACAAGTTTGAGTTTTTCTCAAATTCATAATTAAAAGTTTGTTAATTGTAAAGCAACTGAACGTGAGTAATATAACAAACCCTTTATAATAAGACAGATATAGAAACATCTGTTTTTAGATTGTTAAGTTTTGTATATATTTGTTCATGGTATAGCCCCAAGAGCCGCTCTATGTCAAAAAAACTAGTCGTACTGATATTTGCACTTTTTCTTTTTTTACAAAAAGGAAAAGCGCAGTTCTTCTCAAATGAGATTGGAGTCTATGCGGGTCCGGCATTTTTCTTTTCAGATTATGGCCAACGTAATGACTTTGGCACCAATATCGGAAACACAGGTTTCAATATTGGGATCGTGCATTATATGAATTTCTCATATACCCGTAATTACAGTTTAAGGGAATCCCGATTTAAATATTTTAAAAACCATTTTAAAATACGGAATGAACTTTCCTATACAAAAGTGAATCTCCAGCATTACGGTGATTATGTGGATGAGAGCAAAACCTCTGTACTAGCACAACAATTAAGAGGTATGCGTGGGCAGAGTACTATTTTTAGTGTAGGTACCAATCTTGAGTATTACCCTTTTAGCCTGCGTGCTTTTGAATACGGATACCCCAGGCTGGCCCCTCATATTGGTATTGGGGTGGGCTTTAATTTCTACACTCCGGAAGCTACTTCAGAACTGGGTGTTATGGGAGATCCGCGTATTACCCCGCAAAAATATATTGATGCTTTTACTAATGAATCCGGTTCTGTACTTTCTGTGGTGGGTACCCTGGGGGCACGTTACAAGATCACCAGGTCTGAAGATTTATTATTGAACCTGACATGGCGCCATTTCTTCTCAGACTGGATAGACGGAATAAACCCAGACAAAAATTTATACCCCGAAAATAAGTCTAACGACTGGGTTTTTGGTATTAATGTGGGCTATATTTTTTATCTGGAATAAAAAAATCCGCTCTTTTCAAAGCGGATGTATTTGTTTTGTTATACTTGGTATCTATCCAATAGCCTGCTCGAGATCCTGTATCAAATCGTCAACATCTTCTATACCTACGCTTAAACGTATAAGCGAATCTACCACGCCTGATTTTTCACGCTCCTCTTTAGGGATACTCGCATGGGTCATGCTCGCAGGGTGCCCGGCCAAAGACTCTACCCCTCCCAAAGATTCTGCCAGTGTAAATACTTTAAGTTTTTCTACTATGGCAATGGCATCTTCATAACTACTGCCTTTAGGGATAAAAGAGATCATTCCGCCAAAACCTTTCATCTGCTTTTTAGCTATATCATGATTAGGGTGACTTTCAAAACCGGGCCAGAATACCTTTTCAATTTTTGGGTGATTTGCCAGATAATGCGCAACTGCCTCTCCATTCTCACAATGTCTTTGCATTCTTAAATGAAGGGTTTTAATACCCCTCAACGCCAAAAAACTATCCATCGGGCCACAAATAGCTCCGCTGGCATTTTGAATAAAATACAGTTTTTCAGCCAGATTTTCATCTTTTACTACTACAGCTCCCATAACCAGATCACTATGGCCGCCGAGATATTTTGTAGCAGAATGCATTACAATATCTGCTCCCAGATCCAGAGGTTGCTGAATATAGGGGGTTGCAAAGGTATTATCAACAGCTAATAAAAGTCCGTGTTTTTTGGCACATGCTGATACTGCTGCAATATCTATGATATGCATCATAGGGTTGGTAGGAGTCTCTACCCATATAAGTTTTGTATGAGGTGTAATAAGTGCCTCGATTTCTGAGGGATCTCCCATTCCGGTAAAATGAAACTTAATACCAAAGTCTTTAAAGATCCTGGTAAAAAGTCGATAGGAACCTCCGTAAAGGTCGTTAGTTGATATTACCTCATCTCCGGGTTTTAATAATTTTAGTATTGCATCAATCGCAGACAACCCACTTGCAAAAGCAAGGCCATACCGGCCATTTTCTATACTTGCCAGTGATTTTTCCAGAGCATTTCTGGTAGGATTATGCGTTCTTGAGTATTCGTATCCTTTGTGTCCGCCCGGAGTGGTTTGTGCGTATGTAGATGTTTGATAAATGGGAGGCATCACTGCTCCGTATGCTTTGTCAGGTTCCTGCCCGCCGTGAATAGTTTTCGTGTTGAACTTCATAAAGATCTCGATATCTAAAATTTATACAAATGTATTGTTTCCTTTTGGGGATTGCAATCAACCCCTTACCTTTATTAAAAGTTTAAGAAACCTTACATTTATGAAAAAATATGTAATCCTTATAGGCATCTGTACGCTCCTGTTTAGCTGTCAGGAAGAAAGTACTATTAGTTTTGTCAATAAAGAAGTATCTTCAGAAAAATGTGAAAACTGCGCTGAGGTTCAGATCTCTTATCCTGAAGCAGCCGCCGGCTCAGATGTGGCTACTGCCATTAACACCGCTATTGAAGAACACATTATTTTCCTGTTAAACTACACGGAAGAAAACACCCCTGACTCTGTTGAAAGGGCTATTTCTGATTTTACTTACTCTTATGAGGTTTTGCGATCAGAATTTCCTGAAACTCCAGCATGGGAAGCAGATATTGAAGGCCGTATATTATATAGAGACGACTTTATAATATGTATTCAGGTAGATAGTTACCTTTTTACAGGTGGTGCCCACGGTTATGGCGCTACCGCATTTATGAATTTTGATCCCGAAACGGGAATTCTGCTGCAGCCTGATGATATTTTTAGTGACTTACGGGGTTTTACAGAACTGGCAGAAAAAAAATTCAGACAACAGGAGAATATCCCTGATGGTGCCAATATTAACAGTACCGGCCTCATGTTTGAAGATGATGTTTTTGTGTTACCTGAAAATATTGGTTTCACCTCCGAAAGCATACTTCTGGTATATAATCAGTACGAGATAGCATCGTATGCTGATGGCCAAAAGAAGGTTGAGATCCCCCTGAATAAGGTTCGTTCTTTCATGAAGCGCGAATAGCAACCAGCAGTTTTTCTATGCGCTCCAGGTGTAAACGATCATGAAAGGCACTAAAATCTGAAGCTTCTTCTACATTATGGATAACTTTTTTTATAGCTGTTTCATAAGGCGTAAACTTTTTAAAAACTCCGTTTTTATAATCGCTTAAAGTTTTTTCCAACGGTTTTAGAATATTGTTTTTAATTTCAGTAACCTCTTCGGGAGTAGTTTCGGTATCCGGAAAGCTCCCTCTTCCATACTTCTTTATATAAGACATGGGTATGTTTAGTGGCAATCGCGATAAGCCATATACCAGTTGCTGTTGAACAGTGATCAGGTGGGCTGTGTTCCAGAGTATATTATTGTTAAACCCTTGTGGAATAGCAGTAAGCTGCTCCAGGGTCAAATCGTTAGTAATAGCGTAAACTTTTTTTCGGTTTTCAATAGTTTTATATATGATACTTTCCATTTTTCAAAAACTGGTTTTTTAAAGAAAAACGTTATAAAAAATTGTTTTACAGGTATTCGCTTTCTGTCTCTTTAAATTTATTCTCATTTTTGCAAAGCAATTTATTCAATCTATTTCCATAATAGCATTATTTCTATGAAAAAAATATATTATTTAACTACGTGTGACACTTGTAAACGTATTATAAATGATCTCAATTTACCTTCTGATTTTGATTTTCAGGATATAAAAAGTACTCCTCTTACTAAAGAGCAACTGGAAGCTTTACATCTGCTTACCGGAAGTTATGAAGCTCTGTTTAGTAAAAGAGCCAGACTTTATAAAGAGCGTAAACTCAATGAACAATCGTTGACAGAGACCGACTATAAAAATCTTATTCTTGAGCATTACACTTTTCTGAAAAGACCGGTGATTATTTTTAATGATACTGTTTTTATTGGAAACAGTAAAAAAACCGTAGCTCAGGCCTCATCAGCCATCCATGAATAGAAGAACCCTAGCCATACTGGCAGCGACAGGCGCAAGTTCTATTTACGGGCTCAACCATGTTATCGCCAAAGATGTCATGCCGCTGTACATAAAACCTTATGGCTTCATACTGCTTCGCGTGTTAGGAGCGGCGCTTCTTTTTTGGTTATTTTCTATTTGGGCCCCTAAAGAACGTATTGCCAGAAAGCACTGGCCCAGGCTTATTGCCTGTGCCCTTTTTGGTATGGTGATCAATATGTTAATGTTCTTTAAAGGGCTAAGTCTTTCTACGCCAATTAACAGTGCGGTCATCATTACCATTACACCAATTATTGTATTGCTCCTTTCCGCTATTTTTATCAGGGAAAAAGTTTCGTTTCTTAAAACAGCAGGAATATTCATTGGTCTCGCAGGAGCCCTCACCCTTATTCTTTTCGGGACCGAAGTACGCAACGATGCCCCTAACATACCTCTGGGTAATACCTTATTTTTAGTAAATGCCGTAGCATATGGTATTTACCTTATCATAGTGAGACCCCTTACAAGAAAATATCACCCTTTTACTTTAATGAAGTGGTTGTTCTTAATTGCTGTTGTGATCAACTTCCCCATTACCATTAAAGAATTTCAGGAAGTGGCCTGGAGCAAACTACCGGTACATGCTATATGGAAAATGGCTTTCGTAGTCATTGGTACTACTTTTTTAACGTATTTACTTAATTTATTTGCACTTAAAGAACTAAAAGCTTCTACTATTGGGGCTTTCATTTACCTGCAACCCCTTCTCACCATCATTTTTGCGGCATTATTAGGAGCCGATTCGCTGAATATTGTAAAAGGACTGGCTGCATTTCTTGTGTTTGCAGGGGTATATCTGGTTACTAAAAAACCGGCTACATCACAATAAAGAAATATCAGGTCTCTTTTTTTAACCAAACATTTCTTCATTAAGTACCCATACAAAACCTGATGCCTTTTGTTTCACATATAAAAAACTAGGCATTCTTCACATCTTCAAGATGTACGGGAGCTTTCTGATCCTTACGGGTATCTTCTTTAGTAAGTATTCTAAAATCTTCTGGCCTTTCTGCTTCATCAAAAAGGCGCATCATTTCTTCGTGAAGAGGAATAAGCTTTCGGGTACCCAGATCAATCCAGCCACCCAGTATCTCACAGTGGGCAAAATTTCGGCCTTTGTGATCATAGTAATTATGCCTGAATTCAAAGAACATACCATCCTCGCTTAATCCGGCAAGTTCCAGCGAAACACGAATGGGTTTTCCCGAAAAAACTTCTTTAAAATAATAGATATGTTCGTGAAATACCACCGGGCCAATATTGTATTTTGCCAGCATGGACTGGTCAAAACCACAATCCATTAAAAAAGACATACGGGTGTGAGCCGCAAAGCTTATATAAGAAGCATTGGCCAGATGCCTGTTGGCATCAAGGTCATTCCATCGAATCTCAAATTCTTTAAAATACATGATACATTATTTTCTACAAAAGTAAAAAACAATTATTATGCATGCATAATTTTTTATCTGTTATAATATGCAGTAATATTAACCCGGAATACTATAGACATTTATACGGCCGGTTTTCCTTTAAGGCGTTTTTCAACAGAACGTTTTTTCTCTGTAAGACGTTTCATTAGCTCCATAAGACTGGCATCTTTATTCCTTTTATAGATCTCATTGATATCTAAAATAAACTGTCTTAATTTTCTTGATGCCACTATTCTCTCATCAGTGGTCCTGAATCGCAGTTTTTTCTTTTCATAAGCAACTGCTTCTGATATGGTATCTTTTTTCATAGCAACTTTACTTTACATAGCGTAAAAATAATAGTCAGACTTACATCACTCCAAATAAAAATGCGTTAAAAATGGGTTAAAATCGCCTTCTTTTCACACACAGCATCCTGGAAATCAAGTAAAAATCATAAGAAACCTCATGCACCTTTCATTATAAATGTTTACGAAAAAGCTTTTATGTAATTGCGAAGGTTACTATTTTTATAGACCCAATATGTATGTTAATGAATGAAAAGTTATTTGCCTTATATTTAGGCGGCCGTGCTCCCGGAAGTAATATAGAGCTGCACGATGTCGTATTTGTAACGGGAAAGAAAATTGAAGACACTTATACACAAATTCTTGATAAATGGTTTGGACCAGCGGATAAAGTTCACATTGATTCATGGATGGAACTCGATGTGATAGACGGATATCGGGTTACTCTTTCACATAAACCGTATGAAGGACCGGAAAAACTTTATTTCATTAATCTGGGAGCCTATCGCCCCGGAGAGTTTACAGAGCATCATGCCATCACCTTCCTGGTTGCCAAAACTCCTGAAGAAGTAAAAAAAAGGGCCAAAGCACAATTGTTAAAAGGATATGATTCTGTACATAAAGATGATCTCTATGCTATTGATGACTGCCTGGAAATAAAAAAAACAAACTCGTATTATGTGCATCTGACACCCTGCGACCAAAAAGCCAACCTGGTCCCAAACAACGGGTATTATGTGCTTCCCAGAAAAATCGTAAAAGAATATATAGAAAATACAGTTTCACAATGATCACAATATTTTTGCCCTTTACATACCAAATATCTATTTAGTTAGAATACCATGCCTGTTTTAAGATCACATTACAACCCTCCTTTGCCGTTTAAAAACGGACATTTCTCTACTATTTATTCGGGATTGGTAAGGCGTGTAGAAGGGCTTCATCCTGAGCGGGAACGCATCCTGCTTTACGATGGGGATTTTCTTGATGTTGACTGGCACTATTCCGGGAAAAGAACGCACCGACTTGCCATTGTACTGCACGGACTTGAAGGCAATGCCTCCCGGCCATATGTGCAGGGTGCCGCCAGAGCTTTTAACCTTCATGGGTATGATGCTTTAAATATTAATTTTCGTAGTTGCAGCGATGAACCCAATAAACTGTATCGTTCGTACCATTCCGGTGCTACAGAAGATCTTCAACAGGTAATAGAGCATGTGTTAAACCATCACTCCTACCATACAATCATCATCAATGGTTTTAGCCTGGGAGGAAATATCACCCTTAAATACCTTGGAGAACGGGAGAACCTCCCACCTCAAATCAAAGCCGGGATCGCTGTGTCTGTACCCTGCGATCTATACAGTGCCATGCTGGAGATACATTCCTTTAAAAACACTCTGTACGCCAGAAGGTTTAAAAAGAACCTCCTTGGCAAGCTTAAAATAAAACAACAGCAATTTCCGGACAAAGTTTCTGATAAAGACCTTTTGTCTATAAAAACATTGAAAGACTTTGATGACTTCTATACTTCCAGAGCACACGGTTTTAAGAATGCATTAGATTATTATGAAAAAAGCAGTTCCTTACAGTTTCTAAAAAACATAAAAACCCCGGCATATATTTTGAATGCAAGAAATGATTCTTTTCTCTCAGATGCGTGTTTTCCTGTAGAAGATGCTAAAGAAAATGCCTTTTTGCATTTGGAAATTTCAAAGTATGGAGGCCATGTGGGATTCTTCGAAAAAAATAATATTTATTACAACGAAAAACGATCGGTTGATTTCTTAAAATCCTTGAACTTATGAGCCGCAATCCTTATCTTTATACGCAAATTCCTTTTCAATGAAAAAACTATATCTCCTGGGTATTTCCTGTTTTATTTTTACACTTACCGGCTGTGGTAAAAAAGAAGAAAAAAAGCCGGGTTTTGAGTACCAGCGTACCAAAGAAGAGACCCCTAAGAAAAAAGAAGTTGCCAAAACACCTGTAGATCTCAACAACAAGGGAATTGGCCCCATAAAAGAATTAACTTTTGACGAGGCCATAGATCAGGAAATGGCGGCAAAAGGCGGCGCTGCCTTCACTCAAAAATGCACACAATGTCATTTGGCTAATCAGCGACTTATTGGCCCTCCCGTTGCCGGTGTTTATGAGCGTAGAAGCCCGGAATGGGTAATGAATCTCATGCTTAATCCGGAAGAAATGCTTAAAAAAGATCCCATTGCCAAAGCATTAATGGCAGAATACAATAATGCTATCATGACCAATCAGAACCTTACACAAGAAGAGGCACGGGAAATTGCAGAGTACCTTCGTACATTATAAAAAATCACCGGTTGCTCTGTAAGCATTCATAACGGTCAGGTATCCTTTTTCTCTGAAGAGACATTTTCATACTGCATCTCCAGAATACTCTTGTATTTTCTGGAATGTATATGTTAAAGAACAAAATATCCCATCCTAATTGGATTGTATATCAGGTAATAGAATATCTCATATATCTGTTTGTTGATGATAAATGGTCTAAGGGAATTTTACAGACCCGTTTGTTACCCAAACCATTTTCAAAAGCTTAAAATTTCTTTTTCTGAACTATTAAACTAAAGAGAATAGGCTTTACCACCGGTAGCATCCTGCAGATCAACACAACCTTTCTGTTCATCCGGAACAGGTTTATACGCAAGTAGCTCTTCGCCTACATACTCATGTGCCTTATACCCCAAAATTGCCAAACCCCGTATTGTGTTAAGAAAGTTATATACAAGGTCCTCTTCTTCCAAAGGCTCAGGGGGTATGGGAAGTTTACTGTCTTCCATAGTGTGCATTCCTATTTTAATAGAAAGTTCACGCTCTTTCTCCTTCGTTATTTTAAGATATTTGTCAAGAAAGGGTATAAGGTCTTCTTCCTGAATAGTGGTGATTTCTTCCTGTTCAGTAGCTGCTCTTAGCTTTCCTATGAAAGTTTTTTTACTAGTATTAAACACGCTAAGGGTGTTTGTTCGGAATACTTCATGAACAAAGGCATCAATAAAATGGGGAACATCGAGTTCAACAGCTCCGGGCGTATCGGTTTTAGGAATGATGATATCTGTTAGTGCATAGATTACATGGCCCTCTTCCTGAGTAAAGTTTACAGGTATCCATTTGGGTTGTGAAGTACAGCTTTGCACTATATTTAAAAGAGTAGGGGTTGCTATTACATACCCCATAGACAAACCTATTTGTTTTAATGCATCTCTTCTTTCCATAGTTTAAAAAATCAGATATTCATTTTTTTAAGTTCTTCTACGGCATGGTGGGCCGCTCTGGCGGTAAGGGCCATATATGTAAGGGATGGATTCTGGCAGGCCGCAGACGTCATGGCGGCTCCATCGGTAACATACACATTAGGTACATCATGTACCTGATTATGGGCATTGAGTACTGATGTTTTAGGATCTCTTCCCATACGGGCCGTTCCCATTTCATGAATACCTAGTCCCGGGGCTCCTATATCGTCCCAGGGAACAATGTCATCAAAACCGGCTTTGTCCAGCATATCCATAGCCTGTGCCACCATATCACGGCGCATATTTAACTCGTTTTCTTTAAACCCGGCATCAAAAGTAACCGTGGGCAATCCCCATTTATCCTTTTTATCATAATTAAGATACATACGGTTTTCATGATAGGGAAGGGTCTCACCAAAGCCCATAAGGCCCATTTTCCAGGCTCCGGGCGCCATCATAGCTTCCTTCAATTCTCTTCCGTAACTCAACTCACGAACACTCTGGGTCCAGTCTTCCCGACTGGCTCCCCCCTGGTAGCCATACCCTCTTAAAAAATCTTTACTGTTGGTCTGCCCTCCCAGGTTCCTGAATCGGGGAATATATATGCCATTGGGCCTTCTCCCGGTGTAATATTTATCTTCAAACCCTTTAAATTTGGCAATGGCCCCTGCTTTAAAATGATGATCCATAAGGTTGTGTCCCAGTTCACCGGAATCGTTACCCAGACCGTCAGGAAAACGATCTGACCTGGATTGGAGCAATATTGACGTGGAAGCTATCGCAGAAGCACAGACAAAAATTACTTTGGCATTAAACTCAAACATTTCATTTGTTTCTGCATCTATCACTTTAACACCTGTGGCGCGCCTGGTATCTTTATTATATGCTATTTCATAAACCACTGAGTTTACCCGCATCGTCATGTTTCCTGTAGCCTCTGCAGCAGGTAATGTAGAAGAATTGCTGCTAAAATATGCACCAAACGGGCAACCGCGCATACAGCGGTTTCGGTATTTACAACTAGATCTCCCCAATCCCGGTTTGCTACCCTCGGTAATATGGGCGGTTCTCCCTATGGTGAGTACCCTGTCATTATAGTTTTTGGCAATAGACTGTTTTAAATAATCTTCTACGCAGTTCAACTCCATTGGTTTTAAAAACTTGCCATCCGGAAGATGTGAAAGCCCCAGTTTTTCGCCACTTACTCCTATATATTCTTCTACATAATCATACCACGGTGCCAGGTCTTTATACCGTATGGGCCAGTCCACAGCCACCCCTTCTTTCTGGTTCGCTTCAAAATCAATGTCTCCCAGGCGGTAACTTTGCCTGCCCCATACCAAAGATCTTCCCCCTACGTGGTAGCCTCTTATCCAGTCAAACCTTTTATCCTCATTGTAGGGGTGTTCCAGATCGTTTACAAAAAAATGATGATGTGCTTCATTAGTAGTATATCCCGTTCGGTTTTGTTTAAGTTGTTTGGCAAGTTCTTCTTTGGGAAGCTCTCCTTTAAATTTAAAGTCCCATGGGTCAAGATGAGCCGTAGGGTAATTCTCAATATGTTTTACCATTCTTCCTCTTTCCAGCACCAGTGTCTTGAGCCCTTTTTCACAAAGCTCCTTAGCAGCCCAGCCGCCACTAACTCCCGTACCAATTACAATTGCATCGTATTCTTCTCTGGGTTTGCTGTAATAAAACATCTGAGATTATTTGGGATTTTTAGTTAATATTTACTCAAATATAGAAATTAATTTTTTATAAATTTATAGCTTATTTATTGACAATACCGAATGACATTTGCTTTAAAACTATAAAAAACCCAACAAATTATAAATAAAACAGAAAAATATGCAAAGAAGGAATTTTATTCGGGATACGGCACAGGCAAGTATAGCTTTATCGGTATTGGGTTGGGCCTCCTGCAAACAAAACACAAAAAAAAGTATAAACATAGTACAGGAACCTGATCATGATATAAAAACGGCTCCTTTTTTTACACTTTCCCTGGCCCAATGGTCTATACATAAAATGATCCTGGAAGATGGAATGGATCCTTTTGAATTTGCAGCTAAAGCAAAAGGCTGGGGTTTTAAAGGTCTTGAATATGTAAATCATCTTTACGCTTCGGCACTGGAAAAAAATACGAGTATCGCTGTTTCCATAGATCATCTTGTAAAGGAACTCAATAAAAGAAGCGAAGCACAGGGGCTTGAAAATCTTATCATTATGATAGATGGTGAAGGAGACCTGGGTACTGCAAATACTTCAGAACGCACTAAGGCTATTGAGAACCATTATAAATGGGTAGATGCTGCTGCCGGTCTTGGATGCCATTCTATACGCGTTAACCTGTTCGGGGAAGATACCCCAGATATCTGGAAAAGTGCTTCTGTAGATGCTTTAGGGAAACTTTCAGAATACGGAAATCAAAACGGAATAAATATATTAGTGGAAAATCACGGCTGGTTATCGTCAAATGCAAAGCTCCTGGCCGAGATCATACAGGAAGTAAACATGAGTAATTGCGGTACACTTCCTGATTTTGGTAATTTTTGTTTAAAGCGTGAAAACGGAGAGCGTTGGGGCGCCTCCTGTATAGAAGAATACGATAAATACCAGGGTGTACGGGAGCTCATGCCTTTTGCCAAAGCTGTAAGTGCCAAATCGTATGATTTTGATAACAACGGCAACGAAACTACTATTGATTATGTACGCATGTTACAAATAGTAAAGGATGCGGGATATAGCGGTTTTATTGGGGTGGAATATGAAGGATCTCGTTTGAGTGAAGAAGAAGGAATTACTGCCACCCGGGATTTATTATTAAAAGCATCAGAAAAACTAAACTAACCGTTTCTCTGATCAAACTCTCTGTATATTATGAAATCCTTTTTCCATTCATTATTTGATTATAACTATCAGGCCAACAAACGTCTCATAGAAATAGCCGAAAATAATTCTTCTTTTTCAGAAAAAGGAGTCATCTGGCTAAGTCATATTTTTAACGCACATCATATCTGGAATGCCAGAATTACCCAAAGTCCCATTACTTTTAATGTATGGCAACAACATCTTCCGGGAACATGGAATGATATCCATTATGAAAATCAGCGAAACTCTTTTGAGATCATCTCTACCAAAGAAAACTTTTCAGAAAGAATTGAATATAAAACTACCAAAGGAGAATTCTTTACCAATACACTGGAAGATATTCTGTTCCATATTATAAATCATTCTACGCATCATCGCGGACAAATTTTTTCGGAAATGAGAGCACAGGGTCTGGAGCCGCCTTTAAGTGATTATATTTTGTACAAACGCTAAATACTCTTCGTACGATGAATAAAACCATACAATTTCAACTTTCATTAATGATGTTTCTTGAGTTCTTTATCTGGGGAGGGTGGTTTGTTACCCTGGGCATTTACCTTCCCAATACACTTAAAACCAGCGGGGCCGAGACCGCTATGGCCTACTCTACTCAATGCTGGGGAGCTATTATAGCTCCTTTTATAATAGGGCTCATTGCCGACCGTTTTTTTAATGCCGAAAAAATTCTGGGACTCCTTCATCTGGCAGGGGCCTTTTTAATGTATCAGTTGGCCCATGCCGAAGACTTTGCCTCGTTTTACCCTTATGTTCTAGGGTATATGATACTGTATATGCCCACACTGGCCCTGGTAAACTCCGTTTCCTTTAATCAGTTAAAAGATCCGGCAAAACAATTTTCATATATACGTGTATGGGGAACCCTGGGCTGGATTGCTGCCGGCCTGGCCATAAGCTACCTTTTTAAATGGGACTCTGATGAGGCCGTTGTTTCCGGAATGTTAAAAAACACCTTTTTAATGACCGCCGTTGCTTCTGCCTTTCTGGGATTGTTCAGTTTTACTTTACCCAAAACCCCACCTAAGATTGAAAAGGGCGAAAAAGTTACCCTTAGTGCTTTGTTGGGGCTAGACGCACTAAAGCTGTTAAAAAACCGAAACTTTCTCATTTTCTTCATCGCTTCTGTATTTATATGTATCCCCCTGGCATTTTACTATCAGCATGCAGGACAGTTCCTAAATGAAATGGGAGTAGCCAACCCTACAGGAAAAATGACCATTGGACAAGCCTCAGAAGTAATTTTTATGCTTTTACTACCCTGGTTTTTTAAAAAGTTTGGTTTTAAGAATACATTAATCATAGGTATGCTTGCATGGACCCTGCGCTACCTGCTATTTGCATATGGCAATGCCGGAGAACTTGCTTTTATGCTTATTCTGGGGATTGCACTTCATGGTATTTGTTATGATTTTTTCTTTGTTTCCGGGCAAATATATACAGATAACAAAGCAGGCGAAAAATATAAAAGTGCCGCACAGGGACTTATTACCCTTGCTACCTATGGCGTAGGTATGCTTATGGGCTTCTGGGTGGCCGGAAAGATCACAGACCAGTTTGCCAGGCCTGATGGTTCACATTTATGGAAAGGCATATGGGTATATCCTGCTGCTTTTGCACTGGTAGTCATGATTGTTTTCATTATCTTTTTCAAGAACGAGAAAGTAGAATATAAAGCATCTTAAAATGAGAAAACTCAGAATGGGTATGATAGGTGGTGGCATAGGCTCCTTTATTGGCGATGTACACCGAAAAGCAGCCTTTATTGACGGACAAATAGAACTGGTATGCGGAAGCTTTAGCAGTACACCCGAAAGATCAAAAAAGTCCGGACAACAACTGTTTGTGCACAAAGACCGGTGTTATGACAATTATAAAGAAATGTTTATACGCGAGCAAAAGTTACCTGAAAATGAACGAATGGACTTTGTAGCTATCGTTACCCCGAACCATATGCATTTTGAGCCCGCAAAAATGGCTTTGGAAAACGGCTTTCACGTAGTATGTGACAAACCTATGACCCTTACGGTAACCGAAGCTGAGACTCTTCAAAAACTGGTTCAAAAAACAGGACTGCTGTTTGCACTTACGCATAATTATACAGGATATCCCATGGTGAAACAGGCAAGGGCCATGATCGCCCATAATAACCTGGGAAACATACGTAAAGTACAGGTACAGTACCTGCAGGGATGGCTTGCTACCGAAGTAGAAAAAACTGGCCAAAAACAGGCAACCTGGCGGGTAGATCCCAAAAAATCAGGCCTGGGAGGGGCCCTGGGCGATATAGGTACACATGCCGAAAACCTGGTGGAGTACATCACCGGTCTTAAAATGTTAGAAATAGCCGCAGATCTGGGCAAATTTGGTAAAGGCCGTTTGCTGGATGACGATGGCAACCTTTTATTGAGATTGGAAAACGGGGCCAAAGGCACCATGTCCTTTTCCCAAATAGCTACCGGAGAAGAAAACAATCTCTCTATACGGGTATATGGTGAAAAAGGGAGCATAGAATGGCATCAGGAAAACCCCAACCAGTTAATAACACGGTGGCTGGATAAGCCCAAAAAGATTTTTACACCCAATGGGCACAACCTCTATCCAGAAGCTATGGCTGCTTCCCGTATTCCGGCGGGCCATCCCGAAGGATATCTGGAAGGTTTTGCCAACATTTATAAAAGCTTTGCCAACCATCTAACCGCTGTTCTTGAAGGAAAAACCATAGAAAATCCAGATTACCCTTCCGTATCAGAAGGGGTGCGGGGTGTAAAGTTCATCCATACCGCTGTAGCCAGTAGCAAAGAAAATGCCTCGTGGAAACGTTTATGAAAAATGAAAAACATGAACATTGTGTAATGAATAGAAAACTGACTATAAAGTAGTTATTTCTATAAAGCGATAAATTGTAAAACTATGAAAACAATAAAAGGGCCCGCTATATTCCTGGCACAATTTACAGATAAAAAAGCCCCTTATAACAGTCTCGACGGACTTTGCAAATGGGCATCCGGTCTTGGATATAAAGGTATTCAGATCCCTACCTGGGAACATTTCCTCATAGACCTTGATAAAGCTGCCGAAAGCCAGACCTATTGCGATGAACTTAAAGGAACCATTAATGCCTACGGGCTGGAGATCACAGAACTCTCTACCCACCTGCAGGGCCAATTAGTAGCCGTTCACCCTGCTTACGACCCTATGTTTGATAATTTTGCTCCGGGCGCTCTTAAGAATAATCCGAAGGCACGAACCGAATGGGCCGTAGAAACCCTTAAAAAAGCAGCAGTAGCCAGCAGGCGCTTAGGCCTCAATGTACACGCTACCTTTTCCGGGGCACTTTTATGGCACACCTTTCACCCCTGGCCTCAGCGGCCTGTTGGACTGGTTGAAATGGGGTTTCAGGAACTCGCCAGAAGGTGGCTGCCCATACTCAATGTTTTTGATGCCAATGGTGTAGATGTCTGTTATGAAGTGCATCCCGGGGAGGATATTCATGATGGAGTTACCTTTGAACGCTTTCTGGAAGCCACAGGTAACCACACAAGAGTGAATATTCTCTATGACCCTTCACATTTTGTATTACAACAACTCGATTACATTGAATATATAGATCATTACCACTCGTTTATTAAAGCATTTCATGTAAAAGATTCAGAATTCAATCCTACCGGAAAAAAAGGTGCATTTGGCGGGTATCTCGATTGGCGCGACCGTGCCGGGCGGTACCGTTCTCCGGGAGACGGGCAGATTGATTTTAAAACCATTTTTTCAAAACTTACCCAGTACGGTTGTGACGTGTGGGCTGTTATGGAATGGGAGTGTTGTATAAAGAGTCCCGAACAGGGCGCCAGAGAAGGAGCTCCTTTTATAAAAAAGCATATCATTGAAGCTACACAAAAAGCCTTCGATGACTTTTCAGGGGCATCTATAGACAAAGAAAATCTAAGAAAAATACTGGGCCTGTAACCTCCTTTTAAAAAGGGAGCAGTAATCACCAGCTAAAAATCAGAAAGAGTGAAATATTTAAGTGTACTTGTTATGTTAATATTCCTGCTATCAGGTTGCCGGCAAAAACAGCCTGCCAGGGAAGAAAAAGCAAAAAAAACAACAGAAAAAACTATGTCTAACGAACCTGTAAAACCCGAAGAGACCGAAATATGGGAACCCGTACCCCCCGTTGTTTCCTTTTCCAAAACCCATGTCCCGTCAGATGCTATTATATTATTTGACGGTAATGACCTGAGCGCCTGGGAATCGATTAAGAATCCGGGGCAACCTGCACCCTGGAATATTAATGACGATGGGAGCATGACGGTAAAGAACGGAAGCGGAGATATTCAA
This sequence comes from Ascidiimonas aurantiaca, assembly GCF_037646345.1. NCBI lineage: Bacteria > Pseudomonadati > Bacteroidota > Flavobacteriia > Flavobacteriales > Flavobacteriaceae > Ascidiimonas > Ascidiimonas aurantiaca. The sequence goes on from NZ_JBBEWR010000012.1 coordinate 100,605, forward strand.
ACCAAACAAAATTTTGGAAGTATTCAACTGCATATTGAATGGAGAAACCCCGAAAAGCCCAGAGCTAACGGACAAAATCGCGGCAATAGCGGTATTTTTTTTCAGGATCGCTATGAAGTTCAGGTTCTGGACAGCTATCAGAATGAAACCTATGTAAACGGGCAGGCGGCTTCTGTTTACAAACAACATATTCCTTTAGTGAATGCCTGCAAACCTTCCGGCGAGTGGCAGAGTTACGACATTGTGTTCCATGCTCCCGTATTTGACCCTGAAGGCCGTAAAACAAGATCCGGAACACTTACTGTTTTTCACAACGGTGTGTTAGTACAGGATCATGTGGAAATCCTTGGAACCACAGAGTACATTGGATGGCCCAAAAATAAAGCCCATGGCGAAGCTCCTTTAAAACTGCAGGACCATAATGATGAAAGTGGCGTTAGTTATCGTAATATCTGGCTCAGAAAACTATAAAACGAACTCCTTTTACAAATTCTATACTCTTGTCAGTGTATTTAGCTTTCAGTTACCTTTATAATGAGGCAAACCAGATATATACTTATCTTTTTGTAACTAATTTTATATATTTTTTGTAAGTAAATTATTTATTTTTTAATTTAGTGGGTAACTCTGTACAGAGATTATAAGGTTAAAATTTTTTGAGCTTCAAGAATTTGTTTTCTGTTTAAGTAAAACACATCTGCTTTCCTGTAACTTTTCAGGGCGGGTGTGTTTTTTCTATTCAAATTTTCTAAAGTTCACGTTTTGTTTACCTTTGTGCTTACCATAATCATAACTCATGATACTATCTATGACCGGTTTCGGGAAGAAAGTGCTACAGCTTCCTTCCAAGAAAATCACTCTTGAACTTAAATCTCTTAACAGCAAAAGCCTTGATCTCAATGTACGCATGCCCTCTTTGTACCGGGAAAAAGAACTTGAGCTTCGCAATCTCATTGCCAAATCACTCACCAGAGGTAAAATTGACTTCAATCTTTATATTGACCTTAACGGAGATGAAACCGTAAGCCAGCTTAATGAAGGGGTGGTAAAAAGCTATATGAAGCAATTAAGGCAAATTGTAGATGCAGATGATGTAGAGCTTCTAAAAATGGCTATACGTTTACCGGATACCATGCGTACCGAAAGAGATGAAATAGATGAGGAAGAATACCAGGTCATAAAACAAGGGTTAAATGATGCCCTTACTGAAATACACAACTTTCGTGAAGCAGAGGGAAAAGCCCTGGAAAAAGACATGGCCCTTCGTATTCACAACATAGGTGAGCTGCTTGAAAAAGTGAAAGAGATAGACCCGGAGCGAATGAAACACGTACGCGAACGTCTTGATAAAGCTGTTGCAGAGATCAAAGAAAGTATAGATGAAAACCGATTTGAGCAGGAACTCATTTACTACCTTGAAAGATTTGATGTTACCGAAGAAAAAGTGCGTTTGGATAACCACCTCACCTATTTCACGGAGACATTACAATCTGCCGACTCCAATGGCAAAAAATTAGGTTTTATTACTCAGGAAATAGGCCGGGAGATCAATACTCTGGGGTCAAAGGCCAATTATGCGCCCATGCAGCAACTGGTAGTTCAAATGAAAGACGAACTGGAAAAAATAAAAGAACAAAGTTTAAACGTTCTGTAAGTTTTTAATACCATTGTTTCTTATGATGCAAAACGCACCATCTTCCGGAGGCAAGCTCCTTATTTTTTCAGCGCCTTCCGGCAGCGGCAAAACAACTATTGTCAGGCATCTGCTGCAATATCCCGAATTAAACCTCGAATTTTCAGTTTCCTGTACCACCAGAGCTCCCAGAGGTGAGGAAAAACACGGCGAGCATTATTATTTTTTATCGCTCGAAAATTTTAAACAACATATTAAAAACGGTGATTTTGTAGAGTGGGAAGAAGTATATAGAGACAACTTTTACGGTACCCTGAAAACCGAGGTAGAACGCATATGGGCGAAAGGGAAAAATGTTATTTTTGACATAGATGTTGCCGGCGGATTACGCATCAAAAAAAAGTTTCCCCAACAAACACTGGCCGTTTTTGTAAAACCCCCCAGTGTTGACGAACTCAAAATACGCCTTAAACAACGCAAGACCGAAAGCGATGATAAAATAAACATGCGTATTGCAAAAGCTTCTGTAGAGCTCGCTACGGCTCCGCAATTTGACAAAATTATTAAAAACTATAACCTCGATACAGCCAAGCAGGAAGCGTATAATATGGTCGCTGCATTCATTGGCCTCAAAAACGAGCTATAATACTAATATGAAAAAGGTAGGGCTATATTTTGGCACGTTCAATCCTATTCATGTAGGGCACCTTATCATTGCCAATCACATGGTTGAATTTAGTGATCTGGAGGAGGTATGGCTCGTAGTTACCCCACACAACCCTGTCAAGAAAAAAAGTTCTTTACTCGAAGATCATCATCGCTATCAAATGGTTTGGGAAGCTACCAAAGAATATTCAAAACTCAAACCCAGTAATATTGAATTCAATCTTCCGCAACCCAACTATACGGTTAAAACCCTTCTCCACCTGCAGGAAAGATACCCGCATATAATATTTTCACTTATTATGGGAGAAGACAATCTCAAGAATTTTCACAAATGGAAAAACTATGAGGCAATTCTGGAGAATCATCATCTTTTTGTGTATCCGCGTATCTCGAAAAACCAGATAGACCCCCGGCTGGAAAATCATTCGCATATTCATTATATCAAAGCCCCGGTAATGGAGATCTCTTCTACCTTTATACGAAAAAGTATTGGTGATGGTAAAAACATACGGCCGCTGTTACCTGAAGCTGTTTGGAAGTATCTGGATGAAATGAATTTTTATAAGAAAAAGTAGTAATACTCCTGTTAAATATACTTGGTTTAATATTCACTTAACACACTAACCGTACTACTTTTTGTACTTTTGGTATATGTTAAAAGCAAATAAGTAAGATGAATAATTTTGAGTTATATAACCCTGTAAAACTGTTTTTTGGAAAGGGAGAGATTGCACGTATTGAAGCAGAGATTCCTGAAAAATCCAAAATACTCATTTGCTATGGAGGGGGCAGTATCAAGAAAAATGGAGTATATGATCAGGTAAAAAGCGCCCTTAAGAACTTCAAAGTATTTGAGTTTTCAGGAATAGAGCCCAACCCGCGTTATGAAACCCTTATGAAAGCGGTAATGCTCATTAAAGAAAAGAAAATTGATTTTTTACTGGCCGTTGGGGGCGGAAGTGTGATTGACGGTGTTAAATTTATAAGTGCTGCCGCCAACTACGAAGGTATTCCGCTTGAGATACTGCTCAAACGAAAACGCATACAGGCTAACACCATTCCTTTTGGTACCGTTTTAACCCTTCCGGCTACCGGAAGCGAAATGAATTCAGGTTCTGTTGTTACCATTGAAGCAACGCAGGAGAAATTACCTTTTGGCGGGCCCGCCCTGTTCCCCAAATTTTCCGTTTGCGACCCCACTGTAGTAAGTTCGCTTCCCAAAAGACAACTCCAAAATGGGGTGATCGATGCCTTTACACATGTTATGGAGCAATACCTTACCTATAAGCATCATGCCTATTTGCAAGATCGTTTTAGCGAAAGTATTTTAAAAACATTGATCCAGATAGGGCCGGATGTTATTTTAAAACCGCAGGATTATCATGCTGCTTCTAATTTTATGTGGTGTTGCACTATGGCACTTAACGGGCTTATTCAGAAAGGGGTACCCAGTGACTGGGCCACACATATGATAGGACACGAACTTACCGCACTTTATGAAATTGACCATGCGCGCACTCTCGCCATTATCGGGCCCAATCTATACAAGGTGATGTTTACCGAGAAAAAAGAAAAACTCGCACAATACGGCCGTGAAGTATGGAACCTCAACGAAAAAAATGACGAAGAAAACGCACGTAAGGCCATTGAAAAAACCATTGACTTTTTTCATTATCTGGGAGTAGATACCCGCCTGTCGGAATATACCGAAAATTATAAAGAAACCGGCGATTTTATCAAGAATCGCTTTGAAGAACGCGGATGGAATCACCTTGGCGAAAACCAAAGTGTTACCCCCGAAAAAGTTAAGGAAATCGTAGAGTTAAGTTACTAGTTTTCAAATAATATAAAACAGAAGATCGGCCGTTTGCCGATCTTTTTTATACAGGCTTAAAAGAAAAACCACCCTCATGCTTTAGCAATAAGGGTGGCTTCCCAAACTAAATAACCAACCAAAAAAAATCAACTAACCTTTATCTTAATATTTTTTCTTTCACTTTTTCTTTCAACGTTCATTGTTCGTAATGAAGTTGCTTTTCGCTTCCTGGGAGTTCCGTTTTTAAGGTAGGTAATAAACCCTCTTCCTGTAAACTCATATAACGTACCCGAAGCCGGGTGCAACAATTCAATCGTTCTGTCATCTATAACGACCAGTTCAAAGAAATCATTGTTCAAAAAATCATAATCTAGTGTTAAAGTCTTTACGTAAGGGTCTCCCTGCACATGGAACACTTCATAGAACCCTTCATAATCCCAAAATATAGTATCAATTCTCGTGCCATTTTGATCTATAGAAGACCTAAAAACATCTCCGTTCCCACCTTCTATTAAGAATTGAAGGAAGTTTTCAGCATCAAATTCGTTCAGGGCACCAAAATCGCTCGTAAATGTTTTTTCCCAAGCCGCATATTCCTGCAGGAAATAGTGAATATTATCATAGAACAACAAATCATAATCAAATTCATTTCGTTGATATCCTGTAAGGTAGTAAGACGTATTTGAGGGGCGGTGATATATTCTCAAACGATCGTGACCCAATTGAAATACTTCCAGTCGCCAAAAGCCATCTATATCATGCTGTACCTCCAGGGTTGTTCCCAAAGTATTGTATCCTCCTATATCAATCCCAAGCCCGTTTCCGGTACTTCCAATACCTACCAGGTTGTTATTGGCGAGGAGTACTCCAAAATCAAACGAAACAGTAAATGCAGTTTGCAAAAAAGGTATTTCGCCCGGTCCTGTAGTTTCGTTAATGTTTACGTACCAAAGGTCATACGAAGTAAGTAATTGGTTAAGCGTGATGGCAGGTTCAGGAATAGGACCTTCTTCTACAATTACTTCATTGTAACAGGAACTCACGCCTACACTTACTAAAAACAGTATCCATAAATGTTTAAATGTTTTCATAATCGTTTCGTTTAAAGTTCATTTTATACTAAACAAGCACTGTGCCAAAATACTTAACCATCTAATAATCAAACCGTAATGCCTTAGCTGTTTTTTTGATTACTTTTGAACCGCGAATCTTGTTTTATGGATGACTCAATTAAGTTTGCGGTTTTTGGCGGTGGAAGCTGGGCAACCGCTATTGTGAAAATGTTAACCTCCAATCTTGACCAGGTTGGATGGTACATGCGAAACGTATATGCTAAAGAACATATTCTTAATGCAAAGCACAACCCCAATTACCTCAGTTCGGTAGAATTTCATACGGAGCGGCTTTTTCTCAGTACCGATATAAATGAAGTAGCCAATTGGGCAGATTATCTCATTTTTGCCATCCCTTCTGCCTTCCTGCACGATGAACTTCAAAAGTTGAAAGTCCCCATTCAAAGTAAAGTGATTTTTTCAGCCATTAAGGGGATCGTCCCCCAAACGGGGCTTATTGTTGGTGAACACTTTCATAAAGAATATGGCATATCATATGAGAATATAGGGGTCATTACCGGGCCATGCCATGCCGAAGAAGTAGCTCTTGAAAGGCTTTCCTATCTTACTATTGCCTGTGCAAATGAGCAAAAAGCCGGTATTATGGCAGATAAATTAAAAAACCACTATATCAATACAAAAATCACCGATGATATTATAGGTACCGAATATGCTGCCGTTCTCAAGAACATATATGCTATTGCTGCCGGAATAGCGCACGGTCTGGGCTATGGCGATAACTTTCAAAGTGTTTTAATGAGCAATGCCATTAGAGAAATGCGTCGTTTTATAAAGCGTATTCATAAAATGAAACGCAATATTAATAACTCGGCTTATTTGGGAGATCTTCTGGTTACCGGCTATTCGGTTTTTAGCCGAAACCGCATGTTTGGAAATATGATAGGAAAAGGATATACCGTTAAAAGCGCTATGATGGAAATGAATATGGTTGCCGAAGGTTATTATGCCACAAAGAGTGCTCATCTCATCACAGAAAAGCAAAAACGGAAAACGAAAACCCCTATCATTGATGCCGTATATGCTATTCTTTACGAAGGGAAAGAAGCAAAACAGGTGTTTAAAAAGCTCACTGAAAAACTGGACTAAGCACCTCAGGTATATCGTACTTTACGAAGAATACGCAATGCTTCTTTTAACGAAGCATAAATGGTTTTATCATAATCCTTGACCAGCCAACGGTATTCTTCAAGCATGAACTTAGCGCCTTCAAAACCATTTAAGTAACAAATTAAATACGTATCAGGAATGTTTTTCATAAAGTCATGGTCTGATTTTGTGAAGGGTATTTTTTTTTGCAACTTTTCCATAAGTGCATTACTGGCATTAAAAAGATGATACAAGGTCTTTTTATCATACCGGGGAGGCTCAAAGATTAGTGTAGAATTAATTTTATAGGTGCCGTTATCATTAAAATCAATAACCACCATTTCCAGCGGATAATATCTTTGGTTTCCATCAAGTCCCAATCTTACATATTCTGTTGTAGTAAACGAATGGTCGTTAAATGTGATCTCTACCTCATCCAGTGCCGAATAGAACAACTGTACTCTTTCATTAATAAGTTCAATATCTACCCGTGAATAATATACGCTTTCTTTTTTGCTCTTTTTAACACCAGCCCAACACACCACAAACTGCTCTTTAAAAACTTTATAACTGGATTCCAGATCTTTATGCCGGTAATTAATAAAGTCAATAACACCGTCCAAAGTAAGTTCTATATTATTACGGGCATTTTGCTCAATTGCTTCCACAATTTTAGAATTGGTATCCTGTATTACAATATCAAATACCTTTGGCATACTCATACTACCATCTCTAAAAAAAACACTTCCTCCCCAGTATTTCCATATATTTTTGCGAAGAGCGCATAATTTCCCCGTAGAACGTATGGTTACCAAACCTACTACTTTCCCCTCAGGCAAATCGGGAAAAGGAATGTTCTCATAACTAATAATGGGAGCATTTTCAAGATAGGCATTTACCAGGTTCTGTATTTTACTGTCATCAAAGAAATCTACCCCAACAATTTCATTGTCTTCATCTTCTACACCTACTACAATATATGAGTTGTTTTTCGGGTTTGAATTGGCAAGTGCACAAATGTGTTTAAGAAACTTTGCTTTCCCTTCTTTTTCACTAATGTTTATAAACCTCTTTTTGTCGTAAAAACTGTTCTCATCATTATGAGCCAAAAGGTATTTTACCAAAAGACGTTTATTGATCATGATACGGGACAAAATTGAACCTGTAGAAATATCGGTTGAGGGTTTCCCAACCGAGTACCTAAATTACAAAACTATTTGCAAGGAGAAGGTGTTTTTAACCAGAGATGTTAACAAACAGTTTTTGAAAAGAAGCGGGAAATATCTATAAAAATGTAAATTTGAATAAATGCCAATGAACAATGCGATGGACTCTGAAAGCTGCCCCTGATACTGAAAAAGTACAAACGCTTGCAAAGGCTCTGGGAACCGATACAATTATAGCCTCACTTCTGGTACAAAGGGGTATAGAAACCTTTGAACAGGCCCGAAAATTCTTTAGGCCTTCCCTGGACGATCTACACGATCCTTTTCTTATGAAAGATATGGATAAAGCAGTAGAGCGCCTGCAGGAAGCATTTCAAAACGGGGAAAACATACTGGTATTTGGCGACTATGATGTTGATGGTACAACAGCAGTCTCATTACTGTATTCATATATACGGGAGTATCATGAAAATGTAGCTACTTATATTCCCGACCGATATGATGAAGGCTATGGAATTTCCATTAAAGGAATTGATTTTGCCAGCGACAATGATATTTCATTAATCATTGCGCTGGATTGTGGTATAAAAGCTATAGATAAAATAGAATATGCTACACAAAAAGGCATCGATTTTATTATATGCGATCACCACAGGCCTGGGGAACGTATTCCTGATGCAGTTGCTGTTCTCGACCCTAAACGCGAAGACTGTGACTATCCTTATGATGAACTTTGCGGCTGTGGAATAGCATTCAAACTTGTACAGGCCCTGGCCCTCACTAACGGAGAAGAATTTACCGGTCTTACCCCCTACCTGGACCTGGTAGCCACAGCCATTGCAGCAGATATCGTACCTATTACCGGCGAGAACAGAGTCCTTACACATTTTGGGTTACAGGTGCTCAATCAAACACCCAGAGCAGGGATCGCAGCGCTGGTCACTCCGGCAAAAAAGAAAAAGCTTTCTGTAACTGACCTCGTTTTTATAATTGCTCCCCGTATAAATGCAGCCGGGCGCATGAAACATGGGCAGCACGCGGTTAATTTACTTACTTCAACCGATTTTGCCGTGGCGGCTCAATATGCCCTGGAAATAGAAGAGTATAACCAGGATCGCAAAGATAAAGACCGGCAAATAACACGGGAAGCACTTGAGCAAATTGAAACCAACAATGAGCAGGAGCGGTTTACCACGGTAGTATATAATGAAGAATGGCACAAAGGTGTAATTGGGATCGTAGCTTCCAGATTAACCGAAACCTATTACCGCCCCACACTGGTGTTTACCCGCTCCGGTGAAAAACTAGCCGCTTCGGCGCGATCTGTAAAAGGTTTTGATGTATATAGTGCCATTGAAGCCTGTGAAGATGTACTTGAACAGTTTGGCGGACATAAATACGCAGCAGGCCTTACACTAACAGAAAACCAATACCTGGCTTTTAAAGAAAAGTTTGAGCAAACCGTTTCACAAACCATTAATCCTCAACTACTTGTTCCTGAAATTACTATAGATGCTATTTTGCAACTAAAGCAAATAACTCCAAAATTTTATCGCATCCTCAAACAATTTGGTCCTTTTGGGCCCGGAAATATGACCCCCGTATTTCTCGGTGAAAATTTACAGGATACCGGCTTCGGCAAGACCGTTGGCGAAGAAGGAAAACACCTTAGAGTAACCGTAACCCAAACAGGATACGGAGGAGCTCCCCTGGGAGGTATTGGTTTTAATTTGGGAGAAAAACTAGGGCAAATTAGCAACAAAAAGCCTTTTTCTGCCATTTTTTCAATAGATGAAAATGAATGGAACGGCCATACTTCGTTACAACTCAAAATAAGGGACCTGCGATGAGTGAAAATGAGAATTATTAAGTCGTGTTCAAAAAAATAAAATGATTCTATTTAGAATTGTTCTAAACTATTGTATATTTGAAGGTCTAAAAGCCAAATGATGAACGATATTATTCCCATTTATCACAATAAATATGGAATTTCATTCCGATGGAAACGAACCATAGGCTATAAAGATCCTGATAAAGTTCAATTGGTATTCAGAGAAATGGGTTTTTACTTTTCGGTAAATCAGTTAAAAGATTTTTTGTACTTCACTCAACAATCCCGAAAACATACGGATTATTGCAACTGTGACGTAAAAGAGCAGGCCCGATGCATTTTACTTAAAACACCTTCATCGCACATTGAACTTGCTGTAAATAGCGTAGAACTAGACCAAATTGAAGACCTTTTGCAGGGTACCCTATTCCATCTTTCACTTAATAACCTGTTGGTAGAAAAAGGATTGTTTTAGGAAGCTCCAAAAACCTAAAATTTTTTGAGTTCTAAATTTTCTCCATCAAAAACACCGTAGGTGTAATACCCTATCCAGTCTCCCAGATTAACATATAGACTGTTTTTTCCCAGGTCTATTTCCATGGGAAGGTGGCGATGTCCAAACACAAAAAAATCATAGGGTTTTTGCTGTAGTTTACGCTTGCAATACAAAATGAGCCATTCGTTTTCTTCACCCATAAATTTCACATCTTCTTCTCCGGAGATCAATTTGTTTTTCACCGAAAGGTATTGTGCCATTCGCACGCCAATATCTGGATGTAACCATCTGAAAAGCCATTTCGCAACAGAGTTGGTAAACACTTTTTTCATGCGTTTGTACCCTTTATCTCCGGGGCCGAGTCCGTCACCATGGCCCACCAAAAATTTTTTATTGTTAAAGGTAAATTCCTGAGGTTGATGAAATACCGGGATGTTTAGCTCCTGCTCAAAGTATCCGTTCATCCAAAGATCATGATTCCCCACAAAATAGTACACGGGAATACCACTATCGGTTATCTCAGCCAGTTTTCCCAGAGTTCTGGTAAAGCCCTTGGGCACAACGTATTTGTATTCAAACCAAAAATCAAACAGGTCTCCCAGTAAAAAAATAGCTGCTGCATCTTCTTTCACTGTATCCAGCCAGTTTACAAATTTGTGCTCTCTGGGTAAACTCTTTTCAAAGGTTGGGGCCCCAAGATGATTATCTGAAGCGAAGTATATTTTTTTACCCAAAGGAACTGTAAACTCCATATGCAAACATTAATGGTGTAAAGATATAAGAATTGCTATACATACCGGGCCTAAAACCAAGATTAACATGTGTATTCAGTGAGCATTTTTCAAATACTTATTCCGAAATTTCAACACCAGTGCACCGGCCCGAATAAGCATCCAAACGGCAAACGCTATCCAGATACCATGTAACTTCAGGTTCATAGCATCTGTTATCAGTAACGCCGGGGTAAACCCTAAAAAGGTAGCTGCCAGTAAAACATTACGCAAATATTTTGCCTCTCCCAACCCTTTAAATATTCCGTCAAACATAAAAGCAATGGCATTTAGGGGCTGCATGACCAGTACAATCCAGAAAACAGAAGTAAACAGTACCAGTACCGTAACTTCTTTTGTAAATATAGTTCCTATTTCATTATAAAAAACACCGCATATACTCATAAGCAGCAGGGCGATGACCACTGCGTATTTTGAAATGTCAATACTAAGGAGCCAGAGCCTTCGATAGTCTTTTGCTCCCAGTAATCGCCCGGAAATGGCGTTTCCCGCATTGGCATATCCATCTACAAAAAATGAAAAGAACAACCATATATTCATCAAAATACTTTGTGCGGCAATATAGGATTTTCCATAACCGGTGGCATACGCATTGGCAAGGTAAATAGCAAAATTGAGTGCGGCAGTACGAATAAAGAGATTAAGGCTCATAAGCAGTAATACTTTCATTTGAGGATTGATCTTCATACGTAACCGCAATGAAAGATCGGTTTTTCTGAAAAAGAACCCAAATGCCATTATGAGCATAATGAACTGAGATACAACACTGGCCCATGCGGCTCCTTTAAGATGCATAGACGGAATAAAGCCTTCTATTCCATATACAAGCATATAAGTGAGAACAACATTGATCATGGCGCCGGTTAGGCTGCATTTCATGGCCCATAGTGTATTTTGCAAACCTCTGAAGATCCCGAACAGGGCAAAAGTTACCAGGGTAAGCGGATATCCTAACGCTCGAATACGATAGTAATCTGTTGCATATTCAAGAATAAGCCCTTCTGCATTATAAGCACGAAAAATAGCCTGTGCCATAAAAGCAGTAGTTATATAAATTACCAGACTGAAAAGAAAATTAAACATAATGGCCTGCGGGATCAAAGTTCTTACCGCATGAAGCCGTTGTGCTCCCATATGCTGGGAGACAATGGCCGAAATGGCCGTTTTGGTCTGGGCAACAATCCATATAATAGCCGAAAGGAATGAACCTACAATGCCCGCTGCGGCAAGGGCTTCTACAGGGTGCTGTTCTACATTACCTATTATTGCAATATCTGTAAGTGAGATAAGTGGCTCTGCCACTCCGGATACAATGGCAGGTAAGGCCAGACGATTGATCTCTTTAAAACTTATTTTATGTTTCAAAAACCACAGGTTTTAAATATATGGCAAAGGTACTAAGGCTGTACAGCATATAAAATTTAAGTTCTCATAATTTGTTTAAAGGAATATCTTCTGGCGTTCTATTGTTTTAAGCTGTCAGACTTCCGTCATGATATAGAAACACCTTAAATTCGTATTTTAAAACCTGATGTACACTATTATGATAAATACCAAACCCTATTACGCTGTTATCTTCACTTCTTTGTTACATAAAAATGATCCTGATTACAATGTGATGGCCCAAAAAATGATGGCGTTAGCAGGTGAGCAACCCGGCTTTCTTGGTGTGGAAAGCGCCCGTAACGACATTGGTATTACGGTAAGCTACTGGAAAGACCTCGCTTCTATTGTAAACTGGAAGCGGCATACCGAACATATAGCCGCTCAACAAAAAGGTATAAAAGACTGGTATAAATGGTATAAAGTACGTATTTGTAAGGTAGAACGGGAATATGAGTTTTCAAAAAAAGAATAAAATCTTCATACTCTAACGTTTTAGTTACCCTACATTCTCTGTCAGGCTTGCTGCCCTGCTTTTAATGATTTAAATTTAAACACGTAAACACAGATAAAAAGGTATTATGGCTGGAGAATATATAGTTTCATTTGATCAGGGTACCACCAGTTGCCGGGCCCTGTTAATTACCAGAAAAGGTACGGTTGCAGGAATGGCACAACAAGAATTCAATCAGATCTTTCCCCGGCCGGGTTGGATAGAGCACGATCCGTTGGAGATCCTGGATGTACAGTTACGTGTATTTAAAGAAGTACTCGAGAAGAATAAGCTATCAGGTAACGAAGTAAAGGCTATTGGTATTACCAATCAAAGAGAGACTACGGTAATTTGGGATCGCCATACGGGAAAGCCTGTTTACAATGCCATTGTCTGGCAGGATACACGTACGGCTTCTATTTGTGAAGTACTTAAAAAGGAAGGGCTTACTGAATATGTGCGTAATCAAACCGGTTTGGTGATAGATTCTTATTTTTCGGCAACCAAAATAAAGTGGATACTTGACCATGTAGAAGGAGCCCGCGAGAAAGCCGAAAATGGTGATCTCCTGTTTGGTACTATCGATTCCTGGCTGGTATGGTGCTTAACGAAAGGGAATGCCCATATTACAGATTATTCAAATGCATCGCGTACCATGCTTTACAATATAAATACTCTGGAATGGGATAAAGAGCTCCTAAACATACTTGATATTCCTAAGGCCCTGCTTCCTGAAGTAAAGCCCTCTGCATATTTGTACGGTCATTACGAAATGGGAGGAGAATCTATCCCTATTACAGGAATAGCGGGAGATCAACAGGCCGCTCTTTTCGGGCAGGCATGCTTTGAAAAAGGAACTGCTAAAAATACTTATGGTACCGGGTGTTTTATGTTGATGAATACCGGTAAAAAACCTCAGTACTCTAAAAACGGGTTGCTCACCACTATTGCGTGGGGACTGGATGAAGAAGTAACCTATGCTCTGGAAGGAAGTGTTTTTATGGCCGGAGCAGCAGTACAGTGGTTGCGTGACGGGCTTGAAATTATAGATTCTGCTCCTGATTCTGAAGATCTTGCAATATCAATACCGGGTGATAACCCTGTTTATGTAGTGCCTGCATTTGCCGGTCTGGGAGCTCCTTACTGGGATATGTATGCCCGCGGTGCCATTTTCGGGCTTACACGAGATACCGGGAAGGCCCATATAGCCAAAGCAACCTTAGAGAGTCTTGCTTATCAAACCAAAGATATTCTCGATGCCATGCAGCAGGATTCCGGGATCAGGCTTACCAGCCTGAAAGTTGACGGGGGAGCAGCCACCAATAATTATTTAATGCAGTTTCAGGCAAATATTCTGGGGGTGGAAGTATATCGCCCGCAAATGATAGAATCTACGGCCATTGGAGCAGCGTATCTGGCCGGAATAACACTTGGATGGTGGACACAGGAAGAGATTCATCGTGAACGCGAATTACAACGTGTTTTTGTTCCTGCTTTTAGTAAAGAAAAAAGAGAGCACCTTTATAACAAATGGTTAAAAGCCATAGAACGCACAAAAAACTGGCATGAAGAATAAGTTTTCCAATCTGGATCGCCATCATATGGTTAATACTCTGAAAGAAACTCCCTTTGATCTGGTGGTCATTGGAGGAGGTATTACAGGGGCCGGTATCCTGCTCGATGCTGCTTCACGCGGTATGAAGGTGGCACTTATAGAGAAAAATGACTTTGCCTCAGGTACCAGCAGCAAGTCCACCAAGCTCATTCATGGGGGACTGCGTTATCTGAAACAGTTTGATTTCTGGCTCGTTAAAGAAGTAGGTTCTGAAAGGGCCATTGTACACAAACTTGCACCGCATCTGGTAATTCCTGAAAAAATGTTACTTCCGCTTATAGAAAATGGCTCTTATGGCAAATGGCTCACCTCTATCGGTCTTAAAGTGTACGATATTCTAGCGCAGGTAGAGGGTGACGACCAGCGTAAAATGCTGGAAAAGAAAGAAGCCATAAAACTGGAACCGCTCCTTCCCAAAAAAATACTAAAGGGAGCCGGTTTCTATGCAGAATACCGCACGGATGATGCCCGCCTTACAACCGAAAATATTAAAACGGCTCTGCAATTTGGCGGTATGGCAATAAACTATACCCGCGTTACCAACTTTCTGTATGATAATAAAGCCGTATCAGGTTTGGAAGTAAAAGATGAGGTAACCGGAATATCTTATGAAATTCAAAGTAAATATGTAGTAAGTGCTGCCGGGCCCTGGGTAGATAAACTTCGGGAGGTAAACCATTCCAAAAAAGGGAAAAGACTACACCTTACCAAAGGCGTACACCTCGTATTTCCCTATGAAAAAATACCCGTGCAACAATCAGTGTATTTTGATGTTCCGGACGGTAGAATGATCTTTGCCATTCCCAGGGGGAAAATAACTTATGTAGGTACTACAGATACTAATTATGATGATGACAAAGACCATGTTCAGGTAGATCTTGCCGATGCTATTTATTTGATCTCTGCAGTAAACAATATGTTTCCCGATATACAACTGGAAATGAAAGACATCATTTCTTCCTGGGCTGGTTTGCGCCCGCTTATTCATGAAGAAGGGAAATCGGCCTCAGAGCTTTCACGTAAAGACGAAATATTTACCTCAGATACCGGTCTTATCAGTATTGCCGGAGGAAAACTTACCGGTTATAGAAAAATGGCAGAGAGAGTAGTAAACCGGATCGCTAAAAAACTGGAGGAGGACCATGCTAAAAACACTAAAAAATGTTTTACCGATACCATTCCTCTTTGTGGTAATGAAGGGTTCCAGAAATACAAAGAAGTAAAACAATACATCAGTCAGGTGTATGATATCCTAAAACCAGATGGTTTTGAAATGTATGACGCCTGGTTTCTGGTAAGTACCTACGGAAAACAAACTGAGGATATTATTGCTATTTACCGTACGCTTCCGGGAGATCACCCACAGGAACGTATGATAAGAGCCGAGTATCATTTTGGGGTAATCTATGAAATGATACGGTATCCTATGGATTTCTTTATACGGCGTACCGGCAGATTGTATTTTGATATTGAAGGGATGCGAACATTTTTAGAACCGGTACTGCAAGAGCATAAAATCATTTTTCAGGAGAATGAAGAGACTATTCAACAATATCGGGATCAATTGAAAAGTGACCTTGAAATACATTCCGATTTCAGTTTTGATCGCATATAAACCGTTATACGAGAAAAACAAATTGTAAAGGCATAACGGCCAAAACTCCCATAGGAATCCTTATTTTTGGTGAAAACATTTCATTATGAGTAATACCCGTACCTACGGAAGTTTATATACCCATGTTCAAAACCAGATAGCAACCATAGAGTTTGGACATCCAGCCGGTAACTCTTTCCCTTCAGAGTTACTGCAACGCCTTACCAAAGAGCTGGATGCGCTTTCGGAAAATAAAGAAGTACACCTTATTGTTTTAAAGTCAGAAGGAGAAAAGGCTTTTTGTGCAGGGGCTTCGTTTAATGAACTCACAGCTATTACCAACTTAAAAGAAGGCAAAGAGTTTTTTAGCGGTTTTGCCAATGTAATAAATGCTATGCGTCGCTGCTCTAAATTAATTATTGGGCGTGTTCAGGGAAAAGCAGTGGGCGGAGGTGTAGGGCTCATTTCTGCCTGTGATTATGCATTGGCCACAGTAGATGCCGCTATAAAACTTTCTGAATTTACCATAGGAATCGGGCCTTTTGTGATAGCACCTGCTGTAGAACGAAAAATGGGAAAAGCCGCATTGGCAGAGCTTACTCTGGGTGCCCATACCTGGAAAAATGCCTACTGGGCACAGGAAAAAGGATTGTATGCAGGAGTTTTTGAAAGCATAAAAGATCTGGATCATGAAGTATCACTTATGGCCGAAAAACTTGCTTCTTATAATCCGGAAGCACTGTATGAAATGAAAAAAGCACTTTGGGAGGGTACGGAAAACTGGAGCGAATTATTATCTGAGAGAGCATCGGTTTCAGGAAAACTTGTACTCTCAGACTTTACAAAAGAAGCTCTGCAGAAATTCAAAAAATGATCTTCTTTTCAGAATCCAAAACAGGTGTTAAAAGGTGATGACAAGACACCCGCTTTTATAAACAATATATGAAAAAAACAGCATTTATTACCGGAGCTACAAGCGGTATAGGCCGGGCAACTGCCAGAGAATTTGCAAAACAGGGAATACGCCTTGTACTTTGCGGTCGCAGAAAAGACCGATTAGAAAACCTGCAAACAGAACTGACTTCTCAAACTGAAGTATATACGCTTCAGTTTGATGTACGTTCCAAAGAAGATGTCAACAGGGCTATCTACTCCCTTCCGCATGCTTTTTCAGAAATTGATATCCTTATTAACAATGCGGGGAATGCTCACGGGCTGGATCCTATACAAAACGGTACTGTTGAAGATTGGGATGCCATGATAGATATTAACGTAAAAGGCTTATTGTATGTTTCAAAAGCTATTATTCCGGGAATGGTAGAAAGGCGTACGGGCCATATTATTAATGTGGGTTCCCTGGCAGGAAAAGAAGTATATCCCGGCGGTAATGTATATTGTGCCAGCAAACATGCTGTAGATGCCTTAAATAAAGGCATGCGTATTGATCTTAGTACTTACGGTATAAAAGTTGGAGCGGTTAACCCCGGGCTGGTAGAGACTGAGTTTAGCAATGTGCGGTTTAAAGGAGATGAGGAAAGAGCAGAAAAAGTCTATCAGGGCTATGCCCCTCTTACTCCGGAAGATGTAGCGGAGGTAATTACTTTTATGGTAACCCGTCCTGCTCATGTAAACATAGCAGATATTTTGCTGCTCCCAACTGCACAGGCATCCAGTACACAGGTTAAAAAAGAGGCCTGATCACTTTGTACAGAAAGTGGCTTGCCAATATTTGGTAAGCCACGTATCTTTTTTATAAGGTATGCCTATTAGCGCACTACTTTCACCCATTGCCCTTTTGTACGTACTAAATAGTCATTATCGTACATCGCTTCACATTGAATACCCGGCAGATAATAATTACCCAGATATGTAGCATTAAGAAGTACGCGTACAGTTTTAGTTTCATGGGCTTTCAGATCAAAATAAAAGTTGGCCCGGTCATCTCTTAGATCGGTGTGTGTAACATTATTTTCAGAAAAACTTCCAAAATCAGTAAACCGGGTATTTACAATTTCCCATCCACCGGGGAAAATTTGCGACAACGCTACATCCTGTATCTGCTCTCCTTTCTTATTGGTTATGGTAACCTCAGCAATGAAATTAGTGCCTTGCGAAATATTGCCAATGTCAATGGGGTTTCCATCTCTTCCCTTATACACAACGCTGGCAGTGAGATTTCGTTGTTCTGTTTTTTCTTCTCCTACAGGTAAAACACCGGTATTTACCAGGCGCACGAACAGTGTACTCTCCCGATTATTGGTTACAGTTATGGTATTGGTACCTTCTTTCACGTTAAGCGTACGTCCTGCCAGTGCTTTGTTGCTCGTTACCTGTGTTGAAGTACCATTTACAGAATAGGTAACATCAAGATCTTTACCTCCTACCAGAGAAGCATATCCTGCCATAGCCAGTAAGCTATAGGAAGTGCTCTGGGTATTCATCCAACGGCTCCCGCTTAAATTGCGGGCAATTATTTGAGCCAGTTCTCTTGCCTTTGCCTTATCTTCTAGTAACACGAAGGTTTCCAGTGCCATCGCACGGTTACGATCAGGTGAACCATAGGTGTAGTAATCGTATTTGGAAGGTACAAAATCAATATTAGCGTCTGCCAGAATACTTCGGGCCGCTTCTTTCTGCCCTATTAAGGCATAGGCGGCAGCCAGACGATGTTTGGCTGTATTGGAAAGCCCCGGAGTTTCACGAAGTCGGTTCATGGAAGAGAGCTCGGCATTTCCGGAGAGTGCCAGAGTGTATAAACGGTATGCCTGTGCATGGTCTGAAGCATTATGGGTTTTTCGCCATTGCCTGGCCGCTTGTAACTGATAGCGCACCCAGGCACTTTTAAAGCCAATAGGGAGTACATAGCCTTTTTTCTCGGCTTCCAGTAAGAAGTGGCCGGCATAACTACTGCTCCAGTCATTGGTGTGGTTTTGTCCCGGCCAGTACGCAAAGCCTCCTCCCGGCAACTGGTAGGCCCCCAAACGCTTAATTGCCGATTCTACATGCTCTTGAATACGTGCTTTTCGATTTGAGGTAAGATCAAAAATATCTCCTAAAAATAACTGTGGAAAAGCGGCTGAGGTAATTTGTTCCAAACAACCATGCGGGTAATTAATAAGGTACTGCAACCGGCTTGTAAAATCCATAGGAGGTAGTGTAGAAAGCTCTATTTGTGCTGTGTTACTCCCTGCTGTGCCAAAAGTTTCTAAAAAAACTTCCCGTGTTGCTTTTCCTTCAACGGTTATATCCTGAACGGTATTTGTTGGCGGATTAGGATTTACTACGTCTATTTCTACTTCATACACGGCTTTTTCTCCATTTCCGGAAGCTTCAATTTCTATCTTTCCTATTCCCGTATAATTAGCAATATCCAGATCAAAGTATGCCATTTTTTCATCAGGCGCGGTAAATGTGATCTGTTGACTGGTTGATCCCGTTATGCTAAAAGATGCATGTGGTTTTACACGTACGGTTACCTGTTTTACCTTACTTTCCATAGCAAAAACGGTAACCGGTAAGGTTACTTTCTCACCGGGTGTAATTTTACGGGGTAACGACGCCAGTACCATAAGGGGCTTACGCACGGGAGTTGTGTTTTCTGCATTTCCATAGGCGCCCATAGCAGGGTTTCCGGCGATAACCATAGTACGAACAGAGCCTACGTACCTGGGGACAGAAAAGGTGTGGGTACCTGTCTCACCTCCCTTTAAAACAAAAGGCCCCAGGTATCTTACCATGGGCTTAAAACGGTTTGCTTTTCTGTTTTTGGCTCCGGCAGCCATTTCTTCATCCCCTCCAATAGCAAATACCTGATCAATACGTCCGCCAAAAGCTCCGATAACCTCATCATATACATCCCATGTTTTTACACCCAATGCTTCTCTGGCATAAAAGTCATCCCAGGGATTAGGTGTTTTAAACCGGGTAAGGTCAAGCAGCCCCTCATCTACGACAGCGAGGGTATAGGTCATATCTTTATTCTTTTTTTCTTTAACAGAAATGGTTACTTTCTGTTCTGGTCTCAGTACCGATGGCATTTTTATTTCCGGTTCTAATCGGGTTGCCGGGTTCTCTACTGTAATAGGTACCACTCCGTATAAGCGTATAGGGAGATCATTGGCCATGGAAGCATGTGGTTGCAAAAGTGTAATATGAATAAAAACGTTGGGGGCATAAAGCCCGGTAATAGGAACCTCAAATTTGGTTTCTCCCTTTTGAGGGGTTACCCATAAAGATTCGAGTACTTCACTTCCGTTCTCTATGGTCACCAGCGCCCGCCCCGTTTCTCCGGAAGGAAAAGTAATCACGGCCTTTTCACCTACATTGTATTTCTCCTTATCGGTTGAAAAAAGAAGCATAGCAGCTGCAGACGGGTCATTCTTTATGGATTTTCCAGCCCATCCGGGCCAGTCTATGTAAACCACTTTTCCGGTAGCATGCCCTCCTTGAGGGTCTTCTACCCGAACCAGATAACGCCCCCAGTTGGGATAGGGCAGTTCAAAATTAAACACCCCTTTCCCGTCAGCCCCTGTGGTTATCGTTTCTTCAAAAACTTTTTCGCGATACTGACCGCTGTTATAGGAAGAAAGATTATCGACTGAAGTGTCCCACCACCATCGCCAGTTTATTTTGTGAATGGTTACCTTAAGTCTTTGTACCGGTTTCCCTATTCCTTTTTCATTGGTGGTCACCACTTCAAAACGGTGCCTTGTATCTGTTAGTAGCATACCCCGGGTCTTATCACCTTTAGGAGCATTTAAACCTACATAGGTGGTATAGGGAGCATATGTTTTGGTAAAGACATCGGTACTAAAATCGCCTCCTGTCTCATATACTTTGGTTATAAATGAAGCTTTTAGCATCCCCGCCGGTTTACCGGAGAGCCGGGGGGTAAAAGGAAAAGTAGTTTTTCCCTCTGCATTAAGCCTGCCGCTAAATACAGCTTGCTCTTCTGTAGCAAAACGCCGTGAGGGATCATCAAAAATATACCCGGGAAAGGTACTGAATTCTGTTTTTGACGCATTAAATCTTGCCTGTATATCTGCTTTCAGGTTCCCGGCGTTGGCCCCATGTAACCATGCAGCTTCGAGATTCCCTTGTACGGCCTTACCGGCGGTTAGGATCTCTTCATCAAAACCTGCTTTTATTTTTAACCGATTGGGTTTTATGGTCTCAATTCTGATGTCCTTATTAAAAACAGCTCCTCCTACTGACACGGAAGCCTGCCAGTTCCCGGTTGGGGCATTTTCGTCGGTAACGGTAGAAAAATTATAAAATCCGCCAACACTGAAATTGCGTATCTCACGCCGGGTCACTTTTCCATAAGGGTCTTTTAATTCAAACTTCACAGGGTGATCTTGAGGTAACATATGGCTTCTATCGTGTAGAACAAAAGAAAGAAAGAGTGTGTCTCCCGGTCTCCAGACCCCTCGCTCTCCATAAATATAACCTTTAAGCCCCCTTTGAAGTTTTACGCCTGCCACATCAAACTTACTTACGGAAAGAGCATTACCATCATTGAGTTTTACATAGGTCTTTTCTTCACCTTTCGCCACTACCGCAAAAAAAGCAGGAGTATCACTATCGAGAATGGTAGTACCATCTGTATCCGTTATCCGGCTTCCTATTTCCTGTTGCTGTAAATTGTAAAGGGTAACTTTTGCCCCTTCTACGGGCTCTGTGGTAACTATGTTGTTAACGCTTACAAAATACGAATCATTAACTCCTTTTTTTACGGTAACCCCTAAGTCTGATGCAAGTATATTGGTTGCTACTTTTTTGTCGTGGTAATAGCTGGTATGACATGGGTTTTCCCGCTCGTTCCAGTTGTAATCATATCCGTAATAATATTCGTTGTAGTAATAGCTATCGTAAGTATTCCAGTAACTGGCTTCATTACTTTCCTCATCGTAATTTATTTCTTCTTCTTCTTTAAAATTGGTCTGGTCACAACGATAGCTGCTGTAAGAGGGGCGAAAATTGAACTCCACCCGGTAAATAGCTCCCTGTTCCGGGGTTATCAATTCTCTCAGATCAAGTGCATATGCCTGCCATTTGCCATGATTGGAAGAAAGATTTGTTTGAAGTGTAATAGTTTTTCTGGCAATAGGGCGCGCTACCATGCGAAGATTCCCACTACCGTCTAAATTTTCCTGCTGAAGGAACTGCAGAATAGTATTTTCAAAAATACGAAGTACTGAAACATCGATCTTTTGAAGATTTACGGCCTCAAAGTTTATTTTAAGATTATTGGATGACGGAAGGATCGTACCACTTTGTAACAGGCGTACTTCCGGTTTTATCTGTTCAAAAGTAATCTGCTCTTCGTATCTGGTTTTTAGTTTATATCCGTCTGTACTGGTTATTCCTTCAAACACCTCCAGAAGAACGGTTCCTTTTACTTCTTTGTCCGGATATACTTTAAGCACATTTCCCACTACCGAATAGGTGAGTGTATTGTTCCCCTGCAGGGCAACCAGTCCTTTAAAATCCTGATCTTTTTGTAAAGGGTCTGAAAAATTGATCTCTAAAAATTGATCCTCAACATCAAAAACACCCACATCTACGATAGTGAAATTGTTTTTTCCCGGGATGGTCACAGAAGTTTCTCCTTTAGAGTCTATCCCCATGGTATTACCGTCCCAGACAATAGTTACTTCTGAGTCTTCTACAAACCTTTGAATACTGTCTATGCGAAAAAAGAATTGTGTGCCTTTCTCGGTACTGTTCTCAAAGGTAACGGGTATTTTTTTGTCTTTCTGGCGCACTGTAATTAGTCTGCCGGCAACATCCCGGTCAAGTACATCACTACTGCGAAGAGAGCCTTCTATATATTGCCAGTCTTTATTGTAAGATTGCAGTCGGTCGGTATATACATTAAACTGTTGTTTTATAGTTTTAACCCTAAAAGTAAAGTCTTTTAATTCTTTGGGAACTTCAGTTATAATAGCTCCCAAATTCAGTGTAAATGAATATTCCGTATCCTGCCTGAGAGGTTTTTCAGGAATAAAGGCAATAGTTTGACCGTTAAGTACGGTTACTTTGCCCGGTACCTGAGGTGATACTTCAAAAATGCCGGGATCCAGTTCAACTCCATTTACCCATTCATCTATTGGTTTTCTAAGTACTACCCGTACATCAGACTCTGCTGAAATAATGCCCTGAGAAACTTCGGCTATAAATTCTCTGTATTTAAAAAGGTTATCTATTTCTTCTTTTACTTCTGCAGCTTTATCCTTACAGGAGAGTACAACACAAAAAAGCAGGATATATGCGAGTAGTTTTCGAAAATGGATATAGGTGTTCATAATGGTTTGAAAATATTTGGATTAGGCGGTTGATGCCCCATGAAGAACGTGGCTATTCATCTTTATACATACCAACGTACAGTTCGCCATCACGGTTCATATGCGCCCTGTACATTCCGGGGGTATTAAATTCCATGGCTATGTTACCATTGGCATCTATAGCTACAATACCACCGTCTCCGCCCAGGGTTGCTACTTTGTTATGTATAACCTCCCGGGCCGCTTCCTGCAGTGACATCCCCTTATATTCCATTAAGGCGGAAATATCGTAGGCCACAACACTGCGTATAAAGAATTCTCCCCATCCTGTAGAAGATACTGCACAGGTATTATTATTGGCATAGGTACCTGCCCCTATAATGGGGGCATCTCCCACACGCCCCCAACGCTTATTGGTCATCCCTCCTGTAGAGGTGCCTGCAGCCAGATTGCCGTTTTTATCCAGTGCTGCACAACCTACTGTTCCAAATTTAGTGTCTTTAATAAAAGGGTCATAGAAAGAAGCCTGCCCATCATGATCCAGAGCTGTTTTTTCTCTTTCTTTAGCTCTTTCCAAAGATTTCATACGACTGTCTGTATGAAAATATGAAGGATCTACTATGGTAAGCCCCTGTTCTTCGGCAAAAAGCTCGGCACCTTCACGAGCGAGCATTACATGCTCTGATTTCTCCATAACAGCTCTTGCCAGATTTATCGGGTTTTTAACAGTAGTAACCCCGGCTACGGCACCAGCATTCAAGGTTTTACCATCCATAACAGAAGCATCGAGTTCGTTACGCCCGTCATTAGTAAAAACTGCACCCTTACCTGCATTGAACAAAGGTGAATCCTCCAGAATATTTATGGTTTTCTCTACGGCATCCATACTGCTGCCTCCTTCTTTTAAAATATCATATCCGGTTCTTATGGCTTTTTCCAGTACATCGTTATATGCTTTTTCCATCTCCGGGGTCATATTCTTTTTTAAAACGGTTCCTGCCCCTCCATGTATAACAATACCAAAATTATCCGGTATTTTTTCAGTAACGGTCGCTTTAGCTACCGGTTCTTCAGAAGTATCTGCATTTTTACAGGCTGTGTATGAGATAAGGAATAAAGTAATAAGGAAATAGTTGATTTTTTTCATAGTTGACAGTTTTCAAGAGGTTTTAAATTTATAAAAAAAAGATGGTTTTTTCTTTAAATTTCCTCTTTTAAAAATCTGCAGGAAATGGGTTGATTATTGGAGTGTTCATATGGCTGCCTTCAATGAAAAATGCGTAATTTTATCTGTCAAAAACAAACAACATGCCAATTAACAAACCTTTTAATTTAAACCAGTGGATCGAGCAAAACAGAGATCTTTTAAAACCTCCGGTGGGTAATCACAATTTATACAAAGACTCGGGCGATTATATTGTTATGATCGTTGCAGGTCCCAATGCCCGTAAAGATTACCATTATAATGAGACCGAAGAATTGTTTTTCCAGTTGGAAGGCCACATCAAAGTAATTGTTCAGGACCAGGGCGAACGAAAAGAAATAGCACTGGGGCCCGGGGATATGTACCTTCACCCGGGGGGGGTTCCGCACTCACCTGCCCGTTCAAAAGGCTCTTTGGGCCTGGTAGTAGAACGTAAAAGAGCCGGTAAAGGATTTAAGGATGGCCTGCTCTGGTTTTGTGACAATTGTAACCATAAATTATATGAAGTGTATTTTGAACTTCACGATATAGAAAAAGATTTTCTCCCGCATTTTAACCATTTTTACCATAGTGAAGAATTACGTACCTGTGAAAAATGTGGCGCTGTTATGGATACAGACGAACGATTTGTTACAGAAAAGAAAGCCTGACGTTTTTAATCCATTATCTGATAAGCTGCTCAAAATCCGGGGGTATGAGTTCGCTTTACCTCTACAATAATTTGTACTTTTGTGACGATTTAAACAAAGTATGCTAAAAAAGTTATAAAATGATAAATACGACAACCGGTTTCGGGATCGAAGCAACATTAAAAGCACTTCATATACATGAGATAAACGAGGGTACTTCTACTGGCTCAGAATGGTTTTCTTCAGGAGAAGTGATTAGTTCGTACTCTCCGGTAGATGGTGAACTTATTGGAAAAGTAAAGACCACTACCCGGGATGATTATGAAAAAGTAATTGTTGCCGCACAGGAAGCATTCAAGACCTGGCGCCTGATGCCCGCTCCCAAAAGAGGGGAAATTGTGCGTCAGTTTGGTGAAAAACTAAGAAAGTATAAAGAACCGCTGGGAAAACTGGTTTCTTATGAAATGGGCAAATCCTATCAGGAAGGTTTGGGAGAAGTACAGGAAATGATAGATATCTGCGATTTTGCAGTAGGTCTCTCCCGCCAGCTGCATGGGTTTACCATGCATTCGGAAAGGCCCGGACACCGTATGTATGAACAGTACCACCCGTTGGGTATAGTGGGTATTATTTCAGCTTTTAATTTCCCTGTCGCCGTATGGAGCTGGAACACTGCTCTGGCATGGGTATGTGGAGATGTATGCATCTGGAAGCCTTCTGAGAAAACACCACTCTGCGGGGTAGCCTGCCAGCACATCATAAGTGAAGTGTTGAAAGAAAATGAGTTACCGGAAGGGATTAGCTGTTTAATTAATGGTGATTATCAGGTAGGTGAAATGATGACTTCAGATACCCGCGTACCGCTTATCTCGGCAACCGGTTCCACCCGAATGGGTAAAATAGTAGCCAGAACCGTAGGCGAGCGCCTCGGCAGGTCTTTGCTGGAACTCGGTGGTAATAATGCCATTATCGTAACTCCCGATGCAGATATTAAAATGACAGTGATCGGGGCCGTTTTTGGTGCTGTAGGTACCTGCGGGCAACGATGCACATCTACCAGAAGACTTATTATTCATGAAAGCATTTATGACCAGGTAAAAGAAGCGCTCACCAGCGCATATAATCAATTGCGTATCGGGAACCCTCTCGATGAGAATAATCATGTAGGGCCGCTTATAGATCATGCCGCCGTAGAAATGTACAAAAATGCACTGAATGAAGTGGTTAAAGAAGGAGGTACTATACTAGTGGAAGGTGCTGTACTGGAAGGCGAAGGTTATGAAAGCGGTTGTTATGTGAAGCCCGCTATTGCCGAAGCAGAACCCCACTTTTCCATTGTACAGCATGAAACCTTTGCTCCTGTATTGTATTTATTAAAATACAGCGGGGATGTAGAGAATGCCATCGCTATACAAAATAATGTTACCCAGGGGCTTTCGTCTGCCATTATGACCAATAATTTACGCGAAGCAGAACGTTTTCTGAGCCATGCCGGCTCAGACTGTGGTATTGCCAATGTTAACATCGGTACTTCAGGTGCAGAAATAGGAGGTGCTTTTGGAGGTGAAAAAGACACCGGTGGCGGAAGAGAGTCTGGTTCAGATGCATGGAAAATTTATATGCGACGACAAACCAACACTATAAACTACACTACAGAGTTACCACTGGCGCAAGGCATCAAATTCGATTTGTAGTAAACTCCTGATACAGAACACATATCACCTAAAAACGGGCTGTTTCTTCCAGAAGCGGCCCGTTTTATTTTCACATGTATAAAACAGGGTTTTATACCCTGTATTTTAATCGTTTTTTATATTAGTTTTGTAAGAAACCAAAACCTTATACATTATGAAAAAAGTATTACTATGTAAGCAGAAACTTCTGTTTATTAAGCTGGCACTGCTATTTTTTAGTATTCCCTTATCAGCACAGCAGCCAAAACCTCAACATGAGCCTTCTCAGGTTCCCAAAGGCCATGCCCTGTATAAACAGACTAAAATTTATGACAGTAGAACAGGGGTCTCTGAAAAGGAACCAAAGGCCGTTCGTGACAGGGCCCTTGACAGAATACAATATGAATATGAAATGCTCAAAGATCCTTATACCGGTAAAATACCCGAAGGCATTCTTGAAAAAGAGATCAGCTTTTCCAGAGGTATCCCGGTGGCAGCACAAAAAACCAGTGCGCTACAGGGGCGATTTTCTAACTGGACCAGCCGGGGGCCTTTTAATGTGGGGGGAAGAACCCGTGCACTGGCTCTTGATATTACCAACGAAAACATTATTCTGGCCGGAGGAGTTTCCGGAGGGCTCTGGCGATCTGCTGATGCGGGTCAAAGCTGGCGTGAAGTAACCAACAGCAGGCAGGCGCCCAGTATTACCGCTATTGTTCAGGACCCGAGAAGAAATCGCACCAATACCTGGTATTATGCCACAGGAGAACGTTTTGGGAACTCCGCTTCCGGCGGGGGGGCTTTTTATACAGGTACGGGCGTTTACAAATCAGTAAATGGCGGGCGTACCTGGAAGCTGCTTGAAGCCACCAATGATAACAGCGTACAATTTGCTTCTCCTTTTGATATAGTGAGCAGTATGGCTATCCATCCCGAAACCGGAGATCTGTATCTCGGTACCATAAACGGCATTTACCGCTCACAAGACGGTGGTGACTCTTTTCAACAGGTACTGGCGGGCGGTTTTGATAATGTAACAGAGGTTCTTATTACACCCGAAGGACTTATTTATGCTACCATTGCCGTGACCGGAAACCCCAATGCCGGTTTTTTCGTTTCGGAAGATGGAGAAAGCTGGACAAATATTACCCCGCAGGGTATCCTTCCCACTTTTGGAAGAACCGTTCTAACCTATGACCCTTCCAATCAAAACCGGCTGTACTTTTTTTCACATAACCTCGCCGCCGG
The DNA here is from genome assembly GCF_037646345.1 of Ascidiimonas aurantiaca. Taxonomy (NCBI): domain Bacteria; kingdom Pseudomonadati; phylum Bacteroidota; class Flavobacteriia; order Flavobacteriales; family Flavobacteriaceae; genus Ascidiimonas; species Ascidiimonas aurantiaca. The sequence goes on from NZ_JBBEWR010000012.1 coordinate 128,348, forward strand.
GCTGGAAGCTTTTCTCTGGCGCTATGATGCCGATGCCTCACCCGAAGCCCGGTGGACAGACCTTAGCGCCAATCTTCCCGATGCTATTGGCGGCTCTGTTGGAAATCTGGATCTTCAAGGAGCCTATAACATGGTAATTAAAGTACATCCTGCCAATTCAGACCTGGTATTTCTGGGAGCCACTAACCTTTATCGTTCTTCGACAGCGTTTACCACCAAAGCAGGACAGGAAACCTGGATAGGAGGGTATTCACCTATAAACAATGTATCACTTTATCCGCAACAACATGCAGACCAGCATAATCTTGTATTTTATCCTTCAAACCCCAACAAGGCTATTGCTGCTACTGATGGCGGAGTGCATGTAACCGAAGATATTACCACTTCTCTCAGCCCCGGACTTCCCGTAATATGGACCGACCTCAACAACGGGTATCTCACCACACAACCCTATACAGTAGCTATTGACCCAGAACCCAACAGCGATGATCTCATAGCGGGCTTCCAGGACAACGGTACTTATTTCACCAACTCTACCGATCCCAGAGCTCCCTGGGAGGATGAATTAGGAGGTGATGGTGCCTATGCGGCCATTGCCGACGGGGGGCTTACCCGATATGTATCCTCCCAGCGCGGTAACATTATCAGGTTTAACTTTAACGAAAACGGAGACTTAGTTTCTTTCGCACGGGTTAGGCCGTCTATTAGCAATACATTCTTATTTATTACACCTTTTGTTCTCGATCCAGTTAACGATAACATTATGTATCTGCCTTCGGGTAACCGCATTTTGCGTAATGATGATCTGGATGAAATACCTGTCTTTTCCAATGCTTCTACTCCTGTTAACTGGGTAGATCTTTCACAGACTGCTACTGAAGACGGCAGTACGGTTACTGCTTTGGATGTTTCCAAGTTTCCGATAGCCAACCGATTGTATTACGGAAGCAGCACCGGCAGGATATATCGTATGGATAATGCGAATATAGATAATCAACCCGTTACCGATATAAGTACCGGAAAAGGACTGCCCCCTGGTTTTGTAAGCAATATTTATGTGGACCCCTCCAATTCCGATCGTGTATTTGCTGTTTTTTCAAATTATGTCATTCCCAGTGTTTTTATGAGTATAGATGCCGGTGATACCTGGACAGATATAAGCGGCAACCTGGAAGAAAATCCCGATGGTAGCGGCAATGGCCCTTCAGTAAGATGGCTGGCTGTGAAGGGCAGAGATGAAGGTTTGTATGTGGGTACCAGTACGGGACTCTATACCACCAACCGAATACGAGGCGCAAATACCCGATGGTTTAAAGAACCCTTTGTAATTGGCAATGCAGTAGTTACCCAGGTAAGAACGCGTAGCGATGGTTTTGTTGCGGTAGCCGCACATGGTAACGGCCTGTACAGTGCGCGTTTCCCCGTTAAGGAACGCCCTGAGCCTTCACTTACTGTAAACTTTTTACTGGATAATCTTATTGTAGATGTTAATAGCGAAGATACCGTAGTAGATATTACAGGGCTCTTTGATGCCGAAGGAGCCCCGATCGATATTGAAGTTACCAATTCCAATCCCGAACTGGTTACGGCCACCCTTAACGGCAATACCCTTACACTTAGTTATAGTCCCGATCTACAGGGTAATGCTACCATTGGCCTTATTGCCTCTTCGGGGATCGAACAGGTAACCGAAGGTTTCACCGTTACCGTTACCGAGTTTGCTATCTATGAGCAAACAGGCCCTTTTGTAAGCTCTACCGCTTCCCAGTTTTTTACCGATTTCGGAGCTATTGCACAGGCTTCTGATGATTTTGCAATACCCGAAGGAACATCATGGACCGTAAACCGGATTCTTGTTTTTGGTGCAGCCAATAACAATCCGTTGTTAAACAGTGCAACCGTTATTATCTATGAAGATGCCGGCGGATTACCGGGAAATGAGATATATAACAGCGGTACGCTAACACCGGTTTCTTTACCAACAGATACCAATCTGAATCTGGAGTTGCCAGAAACTATAGAACTTTCCGGCGGAACGTACTGGTTATCGGTATATGCCACTCTTCCTTTTAATCCCGGGCTACGGCAATGGTTCTGGCTTACACAAAATAACGTTATTGGAAATGAATCTGCCTTTATAGACCCCGCCAACCTGTTTGGTACAGGATCTGTTAACTGGACACCACAGTCTCAGACTTTTTTCGGCAGACCCCCCCGAGATCATATTTTTCAGATCTTCGGTATTGTAAATAATTCCGGTACAACGGCCGGTGATGACCTTACGGAAGATGGTGAAGTACTGGCCAGGCTGGAGGGTGATGTGCGTACCGTAGTATGGCCCAATCCCTCAGGAAATGCATTTACCTTTAACCTGAGTACCCAATATACAGATACACTTACCGCTAAAGTTTTCAGTATTACAGGACAACTGGTTTTTGAACGCAGTGACCTGAGACCCGGTACCAATTTTACATGGAACGCAGCCAATAGCCCTGCCGGTTTTTATGTGGTTACCATTACCGGAAAAAATATAAATGAACAATTTAAAATTATAAAACAATAGATACAAAAAGGCGGTGTACTTACACCGCCTTTTTTTAAATTAGAGTGATGAAACACTTTTTTCTCTTTCTGGCATTTAGTATTTGCCTTGCCTGTAAGCCCATCCTGAGCCAACAGATCAAGAGTTCTAAAAAACCTGTTGAAAAACCGGTATATACCGGCGAAGAAACACCCGCTGCACCTTTGGCATCCTTTGTTTTTGAAGGGTATATTGAAAAAGTAACTTTTAGTGATACAGATGTTTGTGGTATTACTTTTACCAAAACTGTTACCGTAAAAATCACAAAAGTTATTGATATGGGGCGGGGTTTGGTACAGATGCCGTATAAGGGGTTACAATCTGTATTCGTTTTGAGTGATCATGCTTCCCAACTGCCAAAAAAAGATAGCTACATAAAAGGAACGGCAAGCGAGTCTATTTGTAAAGACCTCACCAAAAGCTATTACCGGTTAATGTTGTTTGAAACACTTCCGGATGAATAGCTTACTCATACGCTATTATCGGGTAAAAACAATAATAAGGCCTATAACAACCAGAATAAAGAGTACCAAAAAGAATATCTTCCAGAAAGAATACGGCCGTTCACCACTAATAACACCGGTTTGTCCGTTAATGTAAAACCGATAATTCTTCGATCTATAACGAAAGGCACTTATATATACAGGCAATAAAATATGTTTGAAAGTCTCATTGCTTAGCTTAATATCGGCATGTGATATCTTTTGGGTATCACCTCCTATATCTCTGCGTATCCAGTTGTAGGCAATATTTTTTGCTTTCACAAAAGATGCATTGTGCCCTTCTTTTAATGAAACCGTATATTTTTCAGTAACAAAACCCGAAAGGTATTTTTGATTAAAAGGTGCTATTTCTTTTAAATTCCAGGAAGCGATACGGGACGGGATTTCTTTCCCTTTATGCCGGGAAGCATTGATCAGAATATCATCAATGAACCCGGAGACGTGCCCCGAAGCAGGGGTCCATCTTGTTTTTCGAACTTGTTGTGTTCTGGGGCCATCTTTGGTTTGTACTGTACGGGTTACATAGTAATAATCCCCTCGCATCCCTTTATAATTTGCAAAAAGGTCTGCATCAAAAGTCCAGTAGGGCAGGTAAAGGCCATGCAATGCTTCCGGTTTTAAGGCCGCTTTTTTAAGCGTATTGGGAGCAAACCATAAGCCTTTGATCCATTTTCTGAAAATAGCACGTGCCTTTTTTGTGTCAAATTGAAAAGGTGCTACCGCACCAGGCAATATCCATCCTTCTTCCTGGCTTTCCTCCAGCAACAAAGGTTCACTGCAATACACACAGTGCAGGGACTGATAATTTTCCTCTATGTGTTGATTGGCTCCGCAATTTTTACATTGTATGAGATCAATTTTATTGGTATATACATTGCTCCCTACCAAACTCAGGTAATGCTGTAACTCTAATTCTTCAAAACTACTTTTTTGGGTCTCAATGAACTCTTCATAGCCACAATATTCGCATCGTAGCTGATGCGACCCGGGTTTGTAACGCAACTCGGCACCACAACTTGCACAGGCTTTCTTAGCACTTGAATTTTTGAGTTCTTTTTCATCCATACGGGAAAAAGTATAAAAGGCTTGTTTTTGAACAGGCAGTCAAATTAGTTTTCTAAGGGTATTTTTTTAAGCTCCCGGAAGCGGTGGCGGGGTATTTCCTCCTAAAAATGGTTTTAACTCGGGAACCTCTTTAAGAGGAGACCAATTCTTCATGCCCTGTTTCCAGATAAGCGTATCACGGTTTATGGTACGTTTTGCAAAAAGCTCCTGAAGCGACTCAAAAGAAACCGGACCTGCTTGTTGCCCGTTAAATGCATAAAAGTACTGAGCCTGCTGTGGCAATGTTGGTGGTGTCACAGCAGATTGTGAAACAGGTGACCCTGCCTGCTGGGTGGAAGTGTTCATAAGATTGCCCATTTGCTGGGCCAGTACAAAGCCCATACCCATGCCCATACCGGCTCCGGCAGTACCCCCTTCATTTTTTGCTGCGGCTTCCATGGCTTTGGCTGCCTTAAATTGTGATAGTCGGGTCATATCTATTTTATCGAGCCTGCTGTATTCAAAGATCTCTTTTTTAAGTTCTTCGGGCATAGATACATTTTCTATATAGAATTTCTCGAGCTCTATACCCACTCTTGCAAACTCCGGCTTCATTACTTCCTGACAGGTTTCCGAAAGCTCTGTAGTATTGGCCGCATATAATTCAATAGGGATATTGGCCTCTCCTGCAGTATCTGTAAATCGGGTAGCAATGAGACTTCGCAAGTGTTCGGAAACTTCAAAACTGGTAAAATGCCCATCTGTACCCACAATGTCCTTAATAAATTTTCCGGGATCTGAAATACGAAACGTATAGGTGCCAAATGCCCGGATCTCTACCAGGCCAAAACGGTTGTCGTTCAACATAATAGGGTTTTTGGTACCCCACTTTTCATCAGTAAACAAACGAGTACTTACAAAATACACTTCTGCTTTAAACGGGCTGTTAAATCCATACTTCCATCCCTTTAGTGTTGCCAGAATAGGAAGATTTTGAGTATTTAGTGTATATGTTCCGGGTTTAAAAACATCGGCCAGTTGCCCCTCGTTGATAAAAACAGCCATCTGCCCTTCGCGAACAACGAGTTGAGCTCCGTTCTTAATTTCATTCTGATACCGTTCAAAACGATATACCAGAGTATCGTTAGAAGTGTCTAACCATTCAACAATATCGATAAACTCATTACTGAGTTTTTTCTTTATTTCATCAAAAAGTCCCATGATCGTTTAATTTAAATTGGCAGGTTAATTTACTGAAAATAATTAATTTACTTAAGTTTAGTTGCGTCCTTTTTCGTTTGGATAGAAGGTATATACCGGATCGCTTTGCCAAAACTGTTTGGTTTGCGTATCCAGTATGGTAAGCGGGTTTCTATAGGCAGCCCCCGTATCGACATTCCATACATTTGCAGCATTTACCGGTATAGATTTCCCTATTCTTGTAACGGGTGTATGCCCTATATATATTTCTTTATAATGTAAAAACCGCCTGGGATACCGATCATCATTAACAGAGATTAACGGATCCAGCGCAAGGGCTGTTTCCCAAAGCGAGCGATCCCAGTAAAACATTTCGGGAAAATACTCCTGGCTCACTCCGTGTAAATTGGTGAATCCGGCATGTACATAAAGCTTACGCTCCTCATCCAGATAGTAATTTTTCAAGGTATTCAAAAAGTTGATGTGATGTTGTCTTTCTGCTTCAGGAATATCCTGATAAGCATCTATGGTAGATTGCCCTCCGTGTATAAGCCATTTGGTATTTGACTCTCCACGGGTAAGCCATTCGTAACATAGCGCATCGTGATTTCCTTTTAAAAAAATACAGGGTTGCCGTGTATTTAGGTCCATGAGAAAAGACAGTACCTGAGGCGACTCGCTCCAACCATCTACATAATCCCCTAAAAATATTAGAAGATCATCCGGGCTTACTTTTGCTCGTTCCAATACTTGTTGTAATGCTTTGAACCCACCATGAATATCACCTATTACCAGTTTTCTTTTATACATTCTTTTTTTAGTTCGCTTGCTGTAAGTTGTATATTTAACTCTTTTAAAATAAAGGTAGCTTTTTTGAAAAACGCATGATTAAAATGCGGTTAAAAGTAACGAAATTATAACGTTAAAACGAAACCAGAGAAAGAATATAACAGGTAGTATCCCGATATGAAAAAAGTATATTGTATAGGAGAGATCTTAATTGATTTTGTAGCTGAGCACCAGGGTAAGAACCTTACAGAAGCGCGACAGTTTGTAAAAAAAGCAGGAGGCGCCCCCGCCAATGTGGCGGCCGCCATAGCAAAGCTTGGCGGACAAAGTTTCTTTGTGGGCGCTGCCGGAAATGATCCGTTTGGGCATTTCCTGAAAGAAACACTTATAAATCATAAGGTTTCCATTCAATTTATGCAGCAATATCACACATTTACTACTCTTGCTTTCGTATCATTATCAGAAAACGGAGAAAGAGATTTTGTGTTTAATCGTGGTGCAGATGCCGATTTAACTTACGATAAAAATGTATCATCGCAATTTTACGATCATATACTTCATTTTGGGTCTGCTACCGCTTTTTTAGAAGGTTCTTTAAAAACAACCTACCGTACCTATCTCGACCGGGCCGTAGCCGGTAACTGCCTTATTTGCTTTGATCCTAATTACCGTTCCGATCTTTGGAAAAACAATGAAGAAGCTTTTAAAGATAGTTGTTATACTTTTTTAAAAAAATGTCACCTGGCCAAACTTAGTTTAGAAGAGGCTTTATTATTATCAAATACAAATATGTTGGAGACAGCCCTGAAAAACTTACGCGCCCACAGTCAGGCTGTTTTGTGCATAACTCTGGGTGAAAAAGGGACCCTGGTAAGTACGCCTGAATTCACTATGACCGTACCCAGTATTCTGGTGAAACCTGTAGATACTACCGGGGCAGGTGATGCTTTTATTGGCTGCCTTTTAAAAGAACTTGCCGATATTAGCCATCCGCTGGCCGTGCTTACGAACCAAGATCTATTAAAAAATTTGGTAAAACGTGCCAATGCATTTGGGGCACTTACCACTACCCGCCTGGGCGCCATTGAGGCATTGCCTTCTAAAGAAATGCTGGATACTATCAATTTTCAATAAAGAATAGGTACAATAGTCCATAACCAAAAAAAGCGTATTTTTCACACGGTTAATGTTTGTTTCAAGTGGTTAAAAAAAATACTAATGAGTGAAAGAACTACTACATATGTTTTAAGGATAGCAGCCGTTTATAACCTTTTATGGGGAGTTTGGGTAGTGCTTTTTCCGGATCATTTTTTTGAAATTGCCGGTATGGCCCCGCTAAATCATCCCACGGTATGGCAGGGAATGGGTATGGTAATAGGCCTGTATGGCCTTGGCTATTGGTGGGCCTCTTACGATGCTATGCGCCATTGGCCCATTATTGCGGTAGGTCTCCTGGGAAAATTATTAGGGCCGGCCGGTTTTGTTATGAATTATCTTCAGGGCAAAGTACCCTTCGGGTTTAGTTATACGCTTATAACAAACGATCTTATCTGGTGGATACCCTTTGCACTTATCCTTAAAAAAGTACATTATCAATATCGTTGGAAACTGTATGAAAAATAAAATAGCATTGTATGTGCAGGCAGTATTTTATATGTTTGCCGGGAGCTACCACTTTATAGATCCCGATTTTTACCTCCCCCTTATTCCAGATTATATTCCTTTCCCTGATATTGTGAATACGGGAAGCGGTGTTTTGGAAGTGCTGTTGGGATTCTTCCTTTTATTTGCTTCATCAAGAAAATATGCCGCATGGGGAATTATCCTTATGTTATTGGCTTTTATACCCTCTCATGTCTATTTTGTTCAAGAGGGGTCCTGCCTGGAAAATTCGCTTTGCACAGAACCCTGGGTGGGTTGGCTACGCCTGGTAATTATTCATCCTTTATTAATACTATGGGCATGGTGGGCAGGATATCGCTATAGCCCAAAATAGAATTAAAAATGATTGATACTTTTCGTTTGCTCATAGATTTCGGTTTATGTGTACTTATTTGGGTTATACAATGTATTACTTATCCCGGTTTCAGGTATTATACCCGGGAAGAAATGCTAACCTGGCACCCGCGTTATGTAAATCGTATTACGGGTATTGTTGCTCCTCTTATGACGGGCCAGGCCATTCTGTATATTTTTCGTTTTTTTCAGAATATTTCTCTGGTTACTTCTACAGAACTGCTTTTAGTACTATTGCTATGGGCACTTACTTTCTTACAGGCTATGCCATTGCACAAAGAACTGTCAAAAGGACGCCATATACAGGATACCATTGAAAAGCTTATTCAGAAAAACTGGATACGTACTATTCTTTGGACCTATCTGTTTATCTGGGGATTAATTCAGTATTTTTGGTAATAGAAAAATAATGATTCACTATTCATTATCTTCGGCATACCATTCTGCAAAAGAAGTGGCCGTTTCCCTGAGTTTTAAAGAGTGTAACCGGATAGTGTCTGGAAGTCGTTTTTTTATTTTTTGAGCAAAATCAATAACCATATTCTCACTGGTAGGCTGATAATCGGCCAGAATTACATCATGTCCCCGCTCTTGCAGCTCTTTCGCCAACTCCAGGTGAGGCGTGTTTTTATTGAAAACAGTAGCATGATCAAAAACATCAACAATTTCTTCTCTCACAATTTTTTTTAGATCGCCAAAGTCAATCACCATTCCGTATTTCACATGAGAAATGTCCTCAATGGGAGTGCCTATTACTGTAACCGATAATTGATAACTGTGCCCATGCACATTCCTGCATTTTCCGTCATACCCGTAGAGAGCATGCCCTGTTTCAAAACTAAACTCTTTGGTAATGCGAATTTTACTCATTCGGCCTCTTATTATTTAATCGTTATGAGCGATAGATTGTTATATGCAAAGGTATAGATTTTGTAAGACACCCAATGCCTGTTAACACAGTATCCCTTTTAAAATTACTCAGGGAACTTTGTGACCTGTAGCGGCTACCAGCATTAAAAACCAGTCTTCGAGTGTAAGCTCTATTTCTCCTGCCTTTACCGAATTGCGAATACGGTCAGGATGTGTGGTTCCAATAACCGGATGAATGCCTGTGGGATGTTTCAGTAACCACGCCAGCAAAAGTTGGTCTGCAGTGGCATTATACTTTTCTATGAGCGCCAAAAGCTGCTGCTGTACTCTGCCAGTTTGTTCTGTACTCTCCCTAAAAACCGTTCCCAGCGGACTCCATGCCATAGGGCGTATATTATGAAGCATCATATGATCGAGAGTACCATTATGCATAACCACGTGATTGGTAAGTGAGCATTCTATTTGATTTACGCTTACCTGGGTGCGGCTCTGTATCATATCCGTTTGTGAAGGTGTGAAATTAGATACTCCAAAATCTTTTATTTTTCCTTCTTTCTTTAATTTTTCCACCGCAATAGCTATCTCATCAGGATGCATTAAAGGGCTGGGCCTGTGTAGTAATAAAAGATCAAGATAATCCGTTTTAAGATTGCGCAGGGACTCTTCAACTGACCAAACGATGTACTTTTTACCATAATCATAATGTTTTACCACGTTAGCTCTTTTTTCCGCAATGTATTGTATCCCACATTTAGAGATAAGTTGTATGTTTTCTCTGGAGATACCACTTTCCAGAAAAGCCTTACCAAATTCTGCTTCCGTAGTATAACCTCCATAAATATCGGCATGGTCAAAAGTAGTGACCCCCTGTTCCAGGCATAGATTTATAAGCCTTACCATTTCTTTACAGTTCAGGGCTTTCCCCCAACTTCCCCAGGTCATAGTCCCTGCTATAATTCGTGAATAGTACATGTTCTTCTATTTTACGGTTTATGAAATACCTTCTGCATGGCCCTCTAAAATAATAATTCCTGTTTGTACACACCGCCCGCATCCTTAAAAAGCTCATTACATAATTTACTTACCCGTATCTGGCAACAATTCTTTATTATTTCAAAAAGAGGGATCTTTAGAGTATCATGCTCTTAAATATTCATAATTTTTTACTAAAACCAGAGGCCTTATATAATGACTTTCAATTTTTAACCAATTGTTAACAGCCATAAGTACATAAATTTATCAATTTGCATCAAAGAATAAGGTTTGTTAAATTCACGGCCTTAAAAACCAATGTATGGAAGAAAACAATACTATTGATATTAGTAGGATTAATGAAAAAATTGAAAAGGAAAGCGCTTTTGTAGATTTGCTTACCCTTGAAATGAACAAGGTTATTGTAGGGCAAAAGCATATGGTAGAACGCTTGTTAATCGGGCTTCTGGGACGGGGACACATTTTACTGGAAGGTGTACCCGGGCTTGCCAAGACATTGGCGATTAACACCCTTGCCAAAGCAGTACATGGAAGTTTCAGTCGTATTCAGTTCACTCCAGACCTCCTTCCTGCCGATGTGATAGGTACATTGATCTTCAACATCAAAGAAAACGATTTTTCCATCAAGAAAGGTCCTATCTTCGCAAATTTCGTACTGGCAGATGAGATTAACAGGGCTCCTGCAAAAGTACAATCGGCTTTGTTAGAGGCCATGCAGGAAAAACAGGTAACCATTGGTGATGAAACCTTCACTCTGGACAAACCATTTCTGGTAATGGCTACCCAAAACCCGGTAGAGCAGGAAGGTACCTACCCGCTTCCCGAAGCACAGATAGACCGTTTTATGCTTAAAACCGTTATCGATTATCCCAAGCTTAATGAGGAACAGCTTATTATAAGGGCCAACCTAAAAGGTTCTTTTGAAAAAGTATCTCCTGTAGTGTCTATTGAACAAATTTTGCGTGCACAGGAAGCAGCCAGGGAAGTATATATGGATGAAAAAATTGAAAAATATATTCTGGATATCATATTTGCTACCCGATATCCTGAAAAATACAATTTATCTGATCTTACCCCCCTTATTAACTTTGGAGCTTCTCCCAGAGGTAGTATAAACCTGGCCACTGCCTCCAAATGTTATGCCTTTATAAGGAGGAGAGGATATGTAATACCCGAAGATGTAAGAGCCGTTATACACGATGTATTAAGACATCGTATTGGTATTACCTACGAGGCAGAAGCGGAAAACGTTACTACAGAAGATATTATCAATAAAATAGTAAACGAGATTGAAGTACCTTAGTAGTTTCGTAACCGTTCATAAGAGTAGAGTTACCTGTTTTGAAGCTAATGGATACGAAAGAATTACTTAAGAAGGTCCGCAAGATCGAAATCAAGACCCGTCGCCTGAGTGACCATATTTTTGGAGGTGAGTACCACTCTACCTTTAAAGGGAGAGGTATGACCTTTAGTGAAGTACGGCAGTATCAGTTTGGCGATGATGTAAGGAATATAGACTGGAATGTAACTGCCAGATACAATGAGCCTTATATAAAAGTCTTTGAAGAAGAGCGGGAACTCACCCTTATGCTCATGGTAGATGTTAGTGGTTCAGAACTTTTTGGTACCGGAGAACAGTTTAAAAAAGATATTATTACCGAAATATCGGCCACCCTCGCTTTCTCAGCTACTCAGAATAACGACAAAATTGGTCTTATTCTGTTTTCAGACGTAATTGAACTGTTCATCCCACCTAAAAAAGGACGCTCACACGTACTCCGTATTATCAGGGAACTTATAGAGTTCGAGCCCAAAAGCAAAAAAACCAATATCTCTGAAGCACTCAAGTTCCTGTCCAATGTGATGAAAAAAAAGGCAATTGTTTTTTTACTTTCCGATTTTATGGCAGATGACTATGAGCAAACACTTAAAATTGCAGGTAAAAAACACGACCTTACCGGTATTCGGGTTTTTGATAAACGAGAAGAAGCCATACCTAACCTGGGACTGGTACAAATGGAAGATGCCGAAAGCGGAGAGCTTATGCTGGTAAACACACAATCTAAAAAAGTGCGCCAACAATACAGTAAGTATTACAATGAAAGAGTAAACTATTTTCAAGATACCTTTACGCGCAGTGGTGCCGGGATTATTAGTAGCAGGGTAGATGAAAGTTATGTAAAAAAGTTATTGGGCTATTTTAAAAGACGTGGATAAAAAGAAATACACATATACAACTTTAAGAATATACCTGGTGTTAGCCGGGTGGTTCCTTTTATGGGGAGCCCCTTCTGCACTTTGGGCTCAAAACCCGGTGCGTGTATCTTCAACAGTAGATTCGGTAACTATTAAAATTGGAGAGCAAATTAATTACCTCGTTAATGTTGAGGCTGACACTACGGCTATCATCGTTTTTCCGGAAATAAAAACCCTCGGCAGAATGGAGGTGATCGAGTCTTACCCTACAGATACTGCCACTGATGGTGACCGGATGCGGCTTATTAAAAAATACGGCATTACCCAGTTTGATTCGGGCAGCTATGCCCTTCCCAGACTGGAGATCCTTGTTAATAACCGTTCATTTTATACAGACTCGCTCAATGTGCAAGTGAATGATGTGGCCGTCGATACCACTCAACAAAAAATGTATGATATTAAGCCCGTTATTCAGGTGAATAAAAGCAGTACCCAATGGTGGCTGTATGTTCTTATTGGCATACTTGTTCTCCTTATTATAGCTGGGGCAGTATATTGGTTTGTATTTCGTAAAAAACCCATTACCGAAGAAGAAAAAATTGCCAAATTACCTCCTTTTGAGAGAGCCATGCTCGAGTTAAAAAACCTGGAACAGTCCAAATACCTTATTCAGTCAGAATACAAGCAATACTATTCAGAGCTTACAGGTATCGTAAGGGCCTATCTCGAAGAAGATGTGAATATTTCAGCATTAGAAAGTACTACAGAAGAGCTTATCACCAAATTGCAAATGCTAAAAGACGGGGGAAATCTCAATATTGAAGAAGAAACCATCTCTCAGTTCAAACGTATTTTACAAGCGGCCGATCTCGTGAAGTTTGCAAGATCCAAACCCGAGATGAAAGCGGCCGATGCAGACCGCAAAGCGATCGAACAGATCGTGATCAAAACCAAAGAAGGACTTCCTGAACCAACGGAAGAAGACCTTATGGATAACGAAGCCTATCTGGAAGAGCAAAATCGCAAAAAAAGAAAGAAAAAAATTATCTATGCCGCAGCAGTAGGAGCCTTTCTCATTTTTGCAATAGGCACCGCAGCTACCGTGTATTATGGATTTACCAATGTAAAAGATACCCTCACGGGACACCCCACTAAAAAACTCCTGGAGAGCGAATGGATTGCCAGTGATTATGGTTTCCCGCCTATTTCAATCGAAACGCCCGAGGTTTTATTGCGGCAGGACATCCCGATTCCTCCGGAAAACAGGGCTGCGATAAAAGACATGCATGTTTTTGGTTACCATAACCAAAAAGGCCTTTTCTCCATAGCCGTAAGCTCCATCATGTATAATGAGGGCGTAGAAGTTAGTATGGAAAAAGCCATCAATGGTATGCTGGAGCTTATGGAAAAAAACGGTGCTAAAAATCTGGTGACCAAACAGGAAGAGTTTAATACCCGAAACGGGATTAAAGGCGTGAAGACCTTTGGTAGCGGTACATTTGCCGTGCCAGGATCAGAAGAAATGCTGCCAGGTGAATATGTACTTCTTGTTTTTGCAGGTGAAAATTTCCAACAAAATGTAATGCTCTCCTGGAAAAAAGAAGATACCTATGCAGAAGCGATCGTAGAACGTATCCTCAACAGGATCGAAGTAAACACAAATTAGTATGTTTGAAGGAATAGAATTTGCCAACCCTCAGTTTTTCTGGCTCCTGGTTTTATTGCCAGCAGCTATGGTATGGTATTTTTTCAAGCAAAAAAAAGAAACCGCTTCCTTAAAAATATCCAGCATTAAAGGCTTTAAAGCCGCGCCTTCACTGCTCGCCAAACTCAAACCCGTTCTTTTTGCACTGCGGTTACTGGCACTGGCAGCGATCATTACCGCAATGGCAAGACCCCAAACCAAAGAAGTTACTTCTAAAATAAAAACCACCAGAGGTATAGATATTGTAATGGCAATGGACGTATCTTCCAGTATGCTGGCTAAAGACCTGAAGCCAGACCGGCTTACCGCCCTTAAGCGCGTAGCAAAAGAATTTATACAAGATCGCCCTAATGACCGAATAGGGCTGGTTGTATATTCCGGAGAAAGCTTTACCAAAACGCCTATTACCAGTGATAAAACCATTGTGATGAGAGCACTTGATGAAATTGGGTTTGGCCAGTTAGAAGACGGTACGGCGATTGGTATGGGACTCGCTACAGCAGTTAACCGCCTTAAAGACAGTAAAGCACTGAGTAAAGTTATTATTCTCTTAACAGACGGAGTGAACAACGCAGGATTTATCGAGCCCAAAACCGCAGCCGACCTTGCAGTAGAATTTGGTATTAAAACCTATACCGTAGGGTTAGGAAGCAACGGAATGGCCCTTACCCCTGTGCAATACAACTCAGATGGCACCTTTCGGTTTGGTTATCGAAAAGTAGAGATAGATGAAGAACTCCTTAAAAATATTGCAGAAGTAACCGGGGGAAAATACTTTAGAGCTGATAATAATAAGAAGCTACAGGAAGTGTATAATGAGATCAATAAACTGGAAAAAACCGAAATAGAAGAGTTTAAATACACCAATTTTGAAGAAAAATTTCGCCCGCTCGCCCTTTTGGCCGGCGCATTACTCTTCATTGAGATCCTGTTGCGATATACCGTATTCAGGAGCTTTATTTAAAAAAAGAATATGTATCAGTTAGAAGAAAAAATATTTTTCAATCTGTTGGCAGCCATTCCTGTCCTGGTACTGGCTTTCCTTTTATTATATTTCTGGAAACGCAAAACCCGTAAGCGTTTTGCCAGTACCACACTACTCAAAAAATTGAGCCCTGCACATTCTTCATTTAAACCCATACTCAAACTCATTGTAGTGTGTCTCGCCATTGCAGCATTGGCCATAGCCCTGGTAAATCCTAAGATCGGGACCAAACTGGAAACCGTAAAACGCGAAGGGGTTGACCTTGTTTTTGCCGTAGATGTTTCCAAAAGTATGCTGGCCGAAGATGTGGCACCCAACAGGCTCGAAAAATCTAAAAGACTCGTATCAGAGATCATTAATGAACTGGGCAGCGACCGTATTGGCATCATAGCCTATGCGGGACAGGCATTTCCTCAGTTACCCATAACCACCGACTATGCAGCCGCCAAGATGTTCCTGCAAAGTATGAATACCGATATGCTGTCATCTCAAGGTACCGCCATAGACGATGCCATTAATCTGGCAAAAACCTATTACAATGATGAAGAGCAAACCAACCGTATCCTTTTTATAATATCAGACGGAGAAGACCACTCTAACCGCGCCATCGATATTGTTGATGATGCCGTTTCCGAAGGGATACGCATCTTTACCATTGGCGTAGGTACCGAAAAAGGAGATGTGATCCCTATCAAGATAAACGGTATTGTAGATAGTTACAAGAAAGACAGAAACGGAGATGTGGTCATTACGCACCTTAACGAAACTATTTTAAAAGACATAGCCCGGGAGGGCAATGGCGCCTATTTTTACGGAGCAAATACAGAAGAGACCGTAAATTTTGTGAAAGAAACACTGGCCGGAATGGATAAAAAAGAATTTGAAGCAAAACAGTTTGCCGATTTTAAGGATCAGTTTCAGTGGTTCCTGGGCGCTGCATTGCTTTTTCTCTTTTTAGATGTCTTTTTCCTGGAACGAAAAACCGGCTGGTTACAAAAGTTAAACCTGTTTAATGAAAAAGAATCATGATATTGAAAAAACTTAGTTTTACAGGAATCCTGTTACTGGGAGTCGCCGCAACCTTTGCACAGAATAGCGAACAGGAAAAAATGAAAGAAAAAGCACTCAAAGCATCTAATAATCTGGTATATGATGCCAACGAGAAAATTTCTGATGATGCCTTTGTAGAAGCAGAAGCTACCTATCGCAAAGCTATTGCAAAAAGTGGTGAAAACGCCCCGGCACGATTTAACCTGGGCAATGCCTACTATGAAAATGACAGCTACCTCGAAGCGCTTTCCCGTTTTAAGCAGGCTACAGAAGTAGCCGTAACCAAAGACGAAAAACACAAAGCCTACCATAATATAGGTAATGTGTTTATGAATGAAAAGCAGTATGAGAAAGCCGTTGAGGCCTACAAGCAGGCACTCCGTAACAATCCTACCGATGACGAGACCCGTTACAACCTCGCCCTGGCCAAAGAAATGCTAAAAAAAGAACAGCAGCAAAATAAAAACCAACAGGACAAAAACGATCAAGATCAAGATCAGGATCAAAAAGATCAGGAAAATAAGAATGATCAAAAAGACCAGGATAAAAAAGATAATAAGGACGGAGAAGGCGATAACAAAGATCAGAAAGATCAGGAAAATAAACCTCAGGATCAAAAAGAAGGAGAGGATCAAAAAAATGAGCAACCTGAAAATAAAGAGGGAGATAAGCAACAAAAACAGCCCCAGGATCAAAAAGAAGGACAACCTAAGCCCCGCCCGGGACAGTTATCACCACAACGTATTAAAAACCTGCTTGAGGCCATGAATCATGAAGAGAAAAAAGTACAGGAAAAATTAAATGCGAAAAAAGTAAAAGGGGTACCTGTAAAAACAGAAAAAGATTGGTAACATATTCTTTTTCAGTATAACAGGTAAAAAATATCTTTGCATCACAAAAGAAAATGAAACACGTAATTGTCATTATCAGTATGTTCCTTTGCCTCCAGGGCCTTCAAGCCCAGGACAAGGTTACGTTTGAGGCAAAAGTGAGTAAAAATAAACTGGGGATTAACGAACGCCTCCGTATTGATTTTATAATGAACAAAGACGGAGATAATTTTGTACCGCCTAATTTTGAAGGCTTTCGGGTGGCGGGGCCCAATCAGTCCATTCGCAATTCATGGGTTAATGGAAAGAAAAGCTATTCAAAGTCCTATTCATATACCCTTATGCCTACGGCCCGGGGTAAATTCACCATAAAACAGGCCTCTGTAGAAATTGACGGGCAAACCTATAAAACCGTTCCTATTACAGTTGAAGTAACCTCCGCGGTAGATAAACCCACCGATGGACCTTCTGCAGAAGATATCGCCGAAGATAACTTACATCTCGTAGCAGAGGTATCTAAAAACACGCCTTACCTCAATGAAGCTGTGACCGTGGTGTACAAGCTTTATGTAAGCCCAGAAGTGAATGTGAGTGATTTCAGACCTCTGGATAATCCGCGATATAATGATTTCTGGAGCCAGGAGATCCCCATTAAACGCTGGAAAGTAGAAAACGGCACCTACCAGGGGCGCCCCTATAGGTTTGTAGTTTTAAAACAGGTAGTATTATACCCTCAAAAATCGGGAAAACTCCCCATAGAGCCCCTTTCCCTAGATGTAACCGTAGATGTGCCTACCAACCGAAGAGACTTTTTTGGAGGACGTATCTATACGCAAACTCATAAAACCATTGCTGCCGGAAAACGTGTTATCAATGTTAAACCCTTACCGGAATCCGGCAAACCCGATTCCTTTACCGGGGCCGTAGGGGTATTTGATTTTAATGTGATCCCAACGAAAACCGATTTGAAAGCTACCGAGTCTTTCCAGGCAAAAGTAGAAGTAAACGGGAATGGGAACTTAAAGTTATTTGAGCTCCCCAAACTTAATTTACCCGGTTCTCTGGAAGTGTATGAGCCTGAGTTTACCGAAAAAGTAACTACCAATCTGTCGGGTAATCGCGGAGAAGTGGCCGAAAACTATACCATTGTACCCCAATACAGAGGTAAGTATCCCATTCCCGGTATAAGTTTCTCTTATTTTGACCCCGACCTGGAAGAGTATAAAACCATTACCTCACAGGAAATACTCATTAATGTATATGAAGGCCCCGTAAATAATGCCGGCAATACCGGGGGGGCTGTTACCGGAAATTATAAACAACCCGTAGTGGCTGCAGACAGCCAGTTTCGCTTTATAAAACTAAAACCTTCCCTGGTTCCCATTTCACAGAAAATGTTTTTCAGATCAAAGCTGTTCTATACCCTGCTTTTTGCTCCGCTCCTTATCATCCCCATCGCCATTTTTACAGGTAAGAAAAAAAGAGCCATGCAACAGGATGTACAGGGCAATCGCATACGAAAAGCAAATAAACTCGCTCGAAAATACCTTTCCGAAGCCAAAAAGAACCTTAGTAAAAAAGAACTGTTCTATGAATCGCTCGAAAGGGCATTGCATAATTACCTGAAAGCAAAGATCCATATCGAAACCTCAGAGTTCAGTAAAGATAAAATAAGAGAATTATTGAGCTCACGAAACGTGTCTGAAGATAATGTGTCTGATTTTATTGCATTACTGCAAAGTTGTGAATTTGCCAGATATGCACCGGCATCAGAGGTCGCTATTCAAAATGATTACGAGAAGGCCGCAGAGGTAATTTCTAAAATTGACAAACAAATTTAAGGCTATGAAACAGTTCCTTTGCCTGTTGTTCTTACTTATCATTCCCTTAACGGGTTTTGGTCAAAACACACAACTCTTCGAAGAAG
The DNA here is from genome assembly GCF_037646345.1 of Ascidiimonas aurantiaca. Lineage (NCBI taxonomy): Bacteria > Pseudomonadati > Bacteroidota > Flavobacteriia > Flavobacteriales > Flavobacteriaceae > Ascidiimonas > Ascidiimonas aurantiaca. The sequence goes on from NZ_JBBEWR010000012.1 coordinate 147,037, forward strand.
CATCCAAAGCCTACAATGAAGGAGATTATGAAACGGCTATAGAAAAGTACATGGCCATACTCGATAATGGCGAGCATTCCGCATCACTGTACTATAACCTCGGCAATGCCCATTACAAACTTAACCATATAGCCCCCAGTATTTACTACTACGAAAAAGCACTGTTACTGGCTCCTGATGATCCCGATGTGCAGAACAATATCCTATTTGCCAGAAACATGACCCTGGATGCTATTGAACCCCTGCCGCAAACAGGTATTGCCCGTTTGCTTGAAAAAAGCATCGGCAAGCTTTCATACAACACATGGGCCATTATTGCCATTACCGCTATGATCTTTTTTGTAGCCTCCTTTCTTCTGTATTATTTCTCCTATCGAAGAAATTATAAGAGAGCTTTTTTCATAGTTAGTCTCAGTACACTTTTTTTAGTGTTCTTCTCCGTTTTCATGGGCTTCCATGAATATAATAAAGTTCAAAATAACCGGCCTGCCATTGTTTTCGCAGAAGAAACCCTTGTAAAGTCAGAACCCAACCCAAACAGTGAAGAAGTATTCAGGTTGCATGAAGGAACTAAAGTGCAGGTACTGGAAATTTTTCAGGAATGGTCTAAAATACAATTGGCAGATGGTAAAATAGGCTGGCTTTCTACAGATGACATAAAAGAAATCAAAACTCTTTAACATAATTTAACAGTTTATAATAGTAATACTTTTATATTTGCTATAATAATTATGTTAACCATAAATGAAGTTTATATACATTTTGTTGTTGATTTCTCATATCATGCTATCGGCACAGGCATGGGTATGGGTTATGGAGAACACCTCATCAACTAACTGTATATCAAATACCTGTGAAATATCTGGTAATGAGACCGAAGATACCCAGGAGATCCTGGAGCTTGCTGTCATTCCCGCAATAGCCTACCCTGCTAAAAATTTTACCCCCCTCTTTTCAATACAGATAAGTTCACATCTAGTACTTTTTTTTGCCGATATTACCATTCCCCCTCCTAAACATCTACAGAAAATTAGTCTGCATACAAACAGGCATCATACTTCTTTGCAGCTACTACACGCTACACAGATATGATCTTATAGGTTCCTTACCGTGATGTGATCACGAGCGTACAAACCACCTTTCTTTACCACCATAAACACACCAAACCAAATGTCTGATTTTTATAAAAGATTACTCGATAACAATAAGGAATGGGTAGCACAAAAAACCAAAGAAGATCCTGAATATTTCATAAAAATGGCAAAGGGCCAGAAACCCCCTTTGTTATGGATAGGTTGTGCAGACAGCAGAGTACCTGCCAATGAAATTACCGGTACCCGGCCGGGGGAAGTATTTGTTCATCGAAATATTGCCAACGTCGTAGTACATACCGATCTCAATATGCTAAGTGTGCTGGAATATGCAGTAAATACGCTGGAAGTACAACACATCATTGTTTGCGGTCATTATGGCTGTGGCGGAATACAGGCCGCTATGGGCCATAAATCACTGGGACTCATTAACAAATGGGTTCGCCATGTAAAAGATGTATATCGTATTCATAAAGAAGAACTGGAAGCGATAGAAGATAAGGAACATCGCTTCGATCGTCTGGTTGAGCTTAATGTGCAGGAACAATTACTGGATCTGGCCGAAACCTCTATTGTTCAGAAAGCCTGGAAAACAGGACGGGGGTTACAGCTACACGGCTGGGTTTACAACCTGAGTACCGGACTGGTCAAAGATCTGGAGCTCACCTACAAAGATAACTCTACACTACCTGATATTTATAAACTGGATCTTTAATGAAAGTAAGATTTCATACTGTTAAAAAATGGTTTCACAATCTAAGAGGTGATACTTTTGGCGGACTCACGGCCGGTATTGTAGCACTACCTCTGGCACTGGCCTTTGGGGTACAATCCGGACTCGGAGCCTCGGCAGGTCTTTACGGTGCCCTTTTTATTGGTGTTTTTGCTTCCGTGTTTGGAGGTACAGCCACCCAGATAAGCGGCCCTACGGCTCCTATGACCGTAGTTAGTGCCGTACTTATAAGCACAGTTCTCGCTTCTAAAAATGGAGATATACAAAAAGCATTGCCCATTATTCTGGGAGTATTTCTAATGGCCGGCTTACTGCAAATTATATTAGGTATTCTCAAAATAGGACAGTACATAAAATATGTTCCCTATCCTGTTATATCAGGATTTATGACCGGTATTGGCGTCATAATTCTAATTACCCAAATATTCCCCCTTTTTGGGTACCGTCCTTCTACAGACGCAGAATTGATCAACCGGTTTAAACCTCAGGCAGAAGAGGTATTACTCGACAAAATACTAAAAGATGAAGCCGGTGAAGGCATTCTGGTACTCGAAGATTTTAGAGAAACTATAGTTCGTGCCGAAAAAATAACCCCTGCTGAAATTACCCGTGAAGCACAGGTACTCGTTTCCAGAGATACCGGAGGCGTTATGGGCTCTTTAAAATATGCCGGCCGCGCCATAAAAAATATTCAATGGGTTGAATTCTGGCTTACCCTCGCCACCATTAGTATTGTTTTTGTCTTTAGAATACTTCGTTTAAAAATACCAGGCACCCTGGCAGCGCTTATCATAGTAACCCTGGTTGCGTATTTAGCACAACTGGATGTACTTACCGTAAGTGACAGAGGAAAAATTCCCGAAGGGTTCCCCATTCTTAATTACGAGATCTTTGCCGGGTTTAGTTTTGCAGAACTTTTGCCATACCTCGCAACTGCTTTTGCACTGGCAGGACTGGGAGCCATAGACTCTCTGCTTACTTCGGTAGTGGCAGACAATATTACCAAGACCAGGCACAACAGCAACAGAGAGCTTATAGGGCAGGGTATTGGTAACAGCGTAGCGGCTTTGTTTGGCGGTATCCCGGGAGCCGGTGCCACCATACGTACCGTAGTTAATATACATGCCGGAGGAAAAACACGCCTTTCGGGTATTATTCACGGACTAGTACTTTTATTGATCTTGCTGGTGCTGGGGCCGGTAGCTTCCGATATCCCTTTGAGTGTACTGGGTGGTATTCTCATTACCGTAGGTATTGGGGTGATGGACTACAAAGGACTACGTACTCTTCGTAAAATGCCCCGGGGTGATGCCCTTGTACTTATAGTGGTCCTGCTACTTACCGTATTTCTCGATCTTATGGTAGCCGTGGGTATCGGGCTCGTGATCGCCACCCTCATGTTTATGAAAAAAATGGGGAATCTTACCGCAAGCCAGTCGCGCATAGTTTCTCTGGAAAAAGCTGCCAACGATACTTCTTTGCCTTTATACAATACATTACCAAAAAATCTCAGAGAAGAGGTATTTATCAAGCATTTTGAAGGCCCGCTGTTTTTTGGATATACAAAAGATTTTCAGCAGCTTATGGCTACTTTACCCCAAACGGCTACCCATGTTATTTTTGATATGGAAAATGTGCCGTACATAGACCAGTCTGGTTTATTTGCGTTTGAAGATGTACTTATGGAACTAACCCGAAAACAGGTTACAGGCATTATTGTAGGCATTAAAGAACAACCGCTCTATCGCTTAAAAAGCATTGACATTGTACCAGACCTTGTACCGGAAAACCTTATTTTCTCTTCTCTTGAAGAGTGCATGGCCTATGTGCGTGAGCATGTAGAAGATGTTTATTGAAGTTAGGGGCGCAGCAGATCCATCGCTTCCAGAATACGGTTTTTAAACCGTACCACTGCTTCGTTCTGGTCACTGGTATTATTGGTATCCAGATAATACACTTTGCGTTTTCCCCCGGCATCTGTAAAATCTATATACACCCCTCCCTGGTCTGCACAGTCGGGGCAACCCAAAGTACCGCCGTCACCATTGCGTAGCACTGCCGGAATGGTAGTTAACAGGCCGGCTACCCGGGTATAGTCTTCCGCCGGCAGCGTTTCCGTAGGTTCAAAAGTATAATTCTCAAAAAGGTAGGTTTCATTCCTGTCTGCCTGTAATACACCGGAAACAAGGCGATAGGTAACAAAACACGTTCCCTGGCACATCCCGAAATACGTACCAAAAACCAGTGTTTCTGCTTTAGGAGCATCTTCCGAAGAACTCCCGCAGCTCATAAACAATATCCCCGTAAATAAACAGCTTAGTATTTTTTTCATATACCTGTTTTTTAACAAGATGTATTTTCCCGACAAGGTTGCGTATATAGCTTTTACTATGTTTCTACCTTACAAAAAACCAAACTACGGTGTAACAGAACTCCAGGAATCCATTTTATTATATCGTCTTTATGTATTTATTACAAAAATCAGTACTTATCTACTTAAGCTGGTTTGTTTAGGCAACAACGGCTACCGCCATGAGTAGCTGCGTAGTGCCTCCAACGAGCGTAGCGAACTGGCGCAAGCAAAATCCTCCCGGGTTTTCAGAAATAGGGGAGAACAAGCACAACCCGCCTGCCTGCCGGCAGGTTACTTGTAGCTATTATTAGGTACTGGCTTTATTCCTGTTCTAATTTTTCCAGTCTTTTTTGTAATTCAAAAAGTTTTGAATTCAGCGTTTTTAAAGCTTTATTTTCTTCTTCAAGCTTTTTATTTTTTGATTCAAGATTCTCCAGCCGTTTTTCCTGTTGAATGGTATAAAGGGTTAACTCTTCTATTTTGCGCAATAATTTAGAGTCCATTTCTCCAAGAAAAATTCCATTTTCAGCCACTTCTTCAGCGCTTGGAATATCTTTTAAATGGCCTTTTGCTTTAATATGATTTTCTACTTCTGCCAATGTTGGCAAATCATAATCTTTTTCAAATACAAAATCAGACCATTCTGTCTCTACTTTTATTTCCTTTGCTCTTATGTTTCCATTTACAGCCAATTTCCAAGTTCCAGGATTCCATGTTCCAATTCCTAGTTTATGATTGACTATTACATCTCCATTACTGGCAATATGCATGTGAGTCATTAAACTTCCATCTACTATTGTTTCAATGGTGAATCTTTTGCCACCAACATCATATCTAATCGAACCGAAATTGGTGGTGTAAGGATTAAATGTTAGTACTTTATGTCCTCCATCATGTAAAGCGAAACCATTATTCCCTATTTGGAGTTTTTGTTGCGGATTTGTTGTTCCAATTCCTATATTTCCATTTTTGTATATAAAATCACTTTTCAAACCTATTTCAGTTTGTATTTTTTCTTGTGCGTTCAATCCAAAACTCATTCCCATGAGCATAATTAACAAAATTCTTTTTTTCATACTATTTTATTTATGCAACAACCTGTCAGGATAATGTATATGATCTCTAAAACTAT